>JANQHV010000554.1 GCA_028282505.1 SAR324 cluster bacterium
TGGGGGGAGATGAACTGAATGCCGGAGAATATGAATATTTTTTCTTTTTCTTTGCCGATCTCAAAAGGGCCAACCGTTTGCACGACTTGGAACAGGAAACAGACAAATGGATCCTTTATCATGATCATCCCATTTTCAAAAAAAATACTCAGGTTAGGGATGCAGGACTGAGCAAGTTAGTCGACTTTGAACAACCAGGTAGATGTCTACCAGACCCACAACGAATGAAACGGTATATTAAAACGCTTAATCAGGAGTTCTTTGATTTAGAGCAATTCACTCCAATCATGGACCATCCATTTTCAAGTTATCTAAAAAACAGAACATATCAGGACATTTTTCGAGAAACGGCTCCCTGTTGTTTGCGTGCCGAAGACCGGCAGACCAATAAATTCAACCTGGATAACTTTTTACCTTTTTTTGATTATCGATTGGTCGAATTCATGTTCACCATTCCAGGACAGTTAAAAATTCGTGAAGGGGTGACGAAATGGTTGTTACGGGAAGCGATGAAAGACACTTTACCTGAAGAAACCAGAACCCGTATTAAAAAAGTGGGGTGGAACGCACCAGCTCATCGATGGTTTTCTGGAAAAGGAAAATCACAACTTTTGGATTTAGTGCATTCTCAATCTTTTCGCCAAAGAAAAATTTACAACGTTGAAGAAGTACTGCGATTGATTGATGAGCATGAAGAAATTGTAGCATCTGGAAAAAACGAAGACAACCACATGATGTTTTTGTGGCAATTGGTCAATTTAGAGCTATGGTTGTCCAAACTAGATAGACATAAATAAGTATGAAGACATCTCAGCTGCATGTAGCGATTGCATTTATTTTAATTAACATCTTTTCATTTACTTATATTTTCACGTTCAGTGGTTTTTTCTTCCGAGATTATTCCATCATCTTTGACGGTGGACTCCGGATTTCTGCTGGACAAGTCCCTTACCGGGATTTTTATTTACCCATTGGCCCAATGGTTTTGTACTTACAGGCATTTTTTAATTGGGTTATCGGAGCTGGTACAAACTCCTTGCTGCTGCATGCCAGTGTCTTAAACAGTATTGTCCTTTCCTGCTTCTTTCTATATGCTCAAAAACATATCAATCTCATTCCCGCACTTGGCCTCACATTCATTTTCCATTTTTTTTATTATGGTGCCACCGTCAATCCCTGGTACAATCACACAGCTCTTTTCTTTTATATCCTGGCTCAACTGCTGTTGTTGAATGAGTGTGAAAAAGAGTTTCGGCTTTCATGGCTAACACTGATAATGCTTGGCTTCCTTTCGACACTGAGCTTATTTTCCAAACAAGATATAGGCGCTTTAGGCATTGCTTTCATTGGTAGCCAAATCGTTTTTTTCTCGGTAAATCGCTGGAGAGATCTCATCATTTTTATTGTCACAATCGTTATATTCACCTCCCTCATCGTAGTCATTTACCAACAAGTCAGCGATTTTGGTTATTGGTTCAACTATGGACAGCCTCCTCATAGTTCAAGAATCCATCGCTTGAGCGGTCTCGTCGGGAAATACATGATTCGGGATGTGCGGTGGCATATTCTGGTGATTGTTCCTGTCTTGTTCCTCCTCCTGAAAGATTTTCGTCAAAATACCTGGATGCATCTGTATTTAACCTTGGGATTTGCCGGTTTCAGTTTGATTATCTTTCATACTTCTGGCCAATCCAGATGGACGGCTTATTTTGCATTGCCTTTCGTAGGAGTATTCCTTATTCGACTTTTAATAGAGAATAAAAATTTCATACTTGCTGAAAAACATAAGAATACGGTGATCTACCTGATATGTTGGATACTACTGGCCTATTGTTATCCCATTGCTTTGAAAAATATATCCCCTGTTGGTCTGAATCTCAATAAGTCGTATCACCCTTTGCAAAATAGTTCTTATCAAGGGATGCTTTTTCAATCCGAGGTTTTGGCAGGCATTGAAAAAATCAAAGCAGAGCTGCAAAACAAAAAAAGTAGTGATGATTCAGAGTGGCTACTCAACATGTCTTCTTATACTTTTCTTTACCAGGATTTTGGAGTAGTACCACCTGTAGGCACACATCTTTGGTATCATTTTGATGTGACTACATTTGAAGAGGATTATCGTCGATTTAAAGAACGATTGCGGGAAAAACCTTTTGAATATATCTTATTGCAAGAAATGTCTTCAGGTACTCCAGAATCAGAATTTCATCAATACTTAGCATCAATTGGTTATCAATCTCTTTTCTCCGTTCCAACTCCTAAATCGGGCCGAGACAGACGATATGATCTAACCGTGTATCGATATTCGAACAAATAGAGGCCATTTCTTATCAAAATCCTTGCTCATGCTCAGACCTCACCTTCGTATTATCACGCAACACCCTCTCTTTTGGTGGATATTGATCCTCAAACTGATAATGGGCATATTTTTGGGAAGTACATTCATCCGGGATCTATTTGCGCCATTTGTCCATTTTACAGCCATGCATCCTTTGAGTAATCCGTGGGATTATTTTCATGCATCTGGACACGTCAAAAACTTTCCATATCATCTAGGGCTATTGTTCCCCTTGGCCATCACTCGTACACTGCTACTATGGCTACCTGATGCAGGGTATATGGTCACCACTTTTGTGGACTTTTTTGCGATCCGTCTTGTTTATCTCGTTGCCGATTTGTTGATCTATTTGGTGTTGACTAAAATTTTTCCAAATAGGATCTATCGCATCCTTTGTATATACTGGGCCAGCCCCTTGGTGTTTTATGCGGTTTATTTTCATGGACAGGTTGATTTAGTGCCCATTTCTGTTTTAATCCTGAGCATGTATTATCTCTACCGAAACAGGCTCAATCGCGTGGCGATTCTGTGTGGCCTGGCAATTGGGATGAAAACCACGGCCATTTTAGTTGTACCTATCTTTTTTATCTATCTTCTGAAAAATCGAGGAACCAGGAACGCCATTCAGTTTGCGAGTGTGTGTGGATTAACCAGTGCATTTTTGATCTTTCCTTTGATTGCCAGTGAAGGCTACCAAAATATGGTATTAAAGGCAGAAGAACAAAGTTGGTTGTTTAGCCTTAAATACTATCTGCCATATACCCAGGCCCATGTACTATTTGCTCCCGCAGTACTGGCGATTATTATCATTCGATTTACCTATTTTCCAAAAATCAATTTCGACTTGATGGTACTCTATGTTGGACTTTGTCTAGGAGTGATTGTCCTCTTGACACCACCAATGCCAGGCTGGTACCTGTGGATGTATTTTTCTTTAATCTTTTTTGTCGTAAAATTACGACACATTGCTTTAATGAGCTGGGCCTTGCTACATCTCGCTTATGTCCTATATTTTCTGGTATTTGCACCAACAGCTGACTTGTTTGATGGCTTCCAGTTGGTCATCCCAGCTGTAGTTAATTTAGAGCATCCACTGGAATTATTAAAAGTGTGGAACTTGCCGACTTTGTTACTCAAAGACCTCTCCATTACTTTCCTGAATGCCATGCTGGTCATTCATCTGTATTGGCTTTATAAAGCAGGAATTCACTCTAATCAGATATTTCAACCACGAAAGCAACCCTTGATCATTGGAGTTGCGGGAGACAGTGGTACCGGTAAAGATACATTTTGTCACTTAATCACAGAATTGATGGGAGATAATCGTTTTACACGAATTGATGGGGATGATTACCATAAGTGGGAACGAGGAGACGAAAATTGGAAAATTCTGACTCATTGCCATGTTCAAAGCAATAAATTACATGAACAAATGCAAGACATCAATGGCTTAGCCTTTGGAGAAACCATTGAAAAAGTCCATTATGACCACGGTACCGGGCGTTTTACGAAACGACAGAGTGTCAACCCTAATGATTTTTTATTCATTAATGGATTACATACATTTTACCTGGAAGATCTTCGAAATCTGATCGACCTGAAAGTTTTTATGCTGCCTGATGAACAAATCCGAAGATTTTGGAAAATTCAACGTGATGTCAAAGAACGTCAGCACAGCCCACAACATGTTGATGCAGAAATAAAAAGAAGGCTTCCCGACAGTCAAAAATATATCTATTCTCAGGCCCGCTACTCTGACATTGTATTCAGTTACCAACTCATGGAACCTCTCAATGAAAAAGCAATAGAACTCGAACAATTACCCCCTATCCAATTATTGATTGAAGGTTCTAATTCTTTTTATTGGGAAGGCATCGTCCAACGCTTGAAAGAAGAAAAAAATTTGAGCGTTGATCATGAAATGGATGATATTGCTGTCAGGCAAAAAATAACCATCTCTGGAGATATCTCTCAACAAACCCTGATAAAGCTCGCCTCAGAAACCACTCCTAATCTTCATGAATTGGTCACGGAAACAGAAGCATGGTCTTCTGGACTTAATGGAATTGTTCAGTTAATCACCATCCTTGGCATTTCTCACAAAATGCGGCTGAAACGAGATAGAAATGAAGGGATGGGACAAATGTCAACTTTCTATTCATTTGGAGAATAAATAAGATGCATATCATCATCCCAATGGCAGGCATGGGAGATCGTTTTGTAAAAGCAGGATACAAAACACCCAAGCCACTGATTGAAGTAGATGGATCTCCTGTCATTTCCCATATCTTGAAACAGTTCCCTGGAGAGGAACACATTACATTTATTTGCAATTCCCTTCATATAGAGACGACCAACCTACGAAACATTCTACAATCGCTAGCACCCTCTGCACAAATTTGTGTGATTGATCCCCATAAACAAGGCCCTATTCATACTGTTCAACAAGTTTATGATCAAATCGATGATGAGAAAGAAGTTCTTGTCAACTATTGTGACTTTCTATGGACATGGGATTATCAAAAATTTCAACAAACGGTTGCAGAACAACAGGCCGATGGATGTATCCCGGCTTATATTGGTTTTCACCCTCATAGCCTTGGCCCTAATTTGTATGCTTATATGAGAGTTGAAGGCAATCGAGTGCTGGAAATTAAAGAGAAACATTGTTTCACTGATAACAAAATGCAGGAATATGCTTCATCAGGCACTTATTATTTTCGCACAGGCGCTTTACTCAAACATTATTTTGACAAAACAGTTGCCGCGAATGTCCACTTCAATCAAGAATTCTATTGCAGTTCCCCATTTGACTTGATGTGTCAAGATAATCGGTTGGTCACTGTCTATGAAGTAGATTCTTTCCTACAGTGGGGGACTCCAGAAGATTTGGAGGAATACATGGGATGGTCTGATGTATTCTTCAGGAAAACAGAAAACACTGCTCCTCCTTCACACACTACTGGAAACCTCACAACCATTGTCCCAATGGCAGGACTGGGTAAACGTTTTGCTGATGAAGGTTATACGACCCCTAAACCATTAATTCCAGTTTCAGACCGACCCATGGTGGAACAAGTCATTCGCAGTGGTCCACCTTCTGATAAAGTAATCGTGGTCGCTCAAAAAGCACATATCACCGCCCACCCTGAACTGAAAGAAACATTACATCAATCTCATGATTCTTTAGAAATCATAGAGCTCGAAAAATTGACAGAAGGACAGGCTTGTACATGTTTGGTTGCTGCTGAAAAAATAGATGATCAAACACCTCTCTTTATTGCCAGTTGTGACACACAACTGATGCTGGATTATCAAGCATTTGAGAAATTGCTGCAGAATCCTGAAATAGATGCCGCAATTATTGGATTTACTCATTATCAACCTGCAGCAAGAAATCCGCAGGCATATGGCTGGCTCTTGCTTGATGAAGACAAGGTGCAAAAAGTTTCCACCAAAAAACCTGTCAGTGAGACTCCCTTTCACGATTATGGAGTGGTTGGAGCATTTTATTTTCGTAAAACACAATTTTTTGTTGAGGGGGTAAAATCGCTGATTGAAAAAGATCGAAGAATCAACAATGAGTTTTATGTTGATGAAACGATGAATGAGCTGATTGAAACAGGATTAAATGTGGTGATGTTTCCTGTCATTCATTATATTCCTTGGGGAACCCCTGATGAATTAAAGACATATCTTTATTGGCAGAACTATCTTCATCAAGCCGATCACCACCCTTATTTTATGCAAAACGACCCGGACTTCATTTCTGAACATTTCAAAGAGTTAGGAAATCGAATTTAAGATTTTTGACATAAATCTGTCAAACTCAGGAAAAAGAGGGGGATTTCATTTGAGTTTTCTTACATAATCTATGTTTACACTTGCTTAAAAAAATATCGTGATAATTTAATTTCTTTCAAGAATGACTTAGAACCCATCAGAGAATGACAAATCGTAAAAAAACGAATTCTCTAACAGGTTCTTAGTCTTCAACTCACTAATATTTGCGTTAGGCGAGTATGCAGAGAGACTCTTTCTTTTTCAAAAGATACCAAGTGGCTCACTTGGACTTTAAAAGTCGTTTTCTGGAACTAAAATCAAGAAATCAAATCAGTTTAAGTGCGACACTATCCACAAGCATCCGTCACCGGCCAAGTCAAAACATCAAGTGAAACTATCAACTTTAGTGATGAGAATTCGGCAAATTTTAAGCGATTTTTGAACCTAGCTCAAATGGGAGCATTGGTTCGCCAGAGCCGGCTTTTCGCGTAGCTGTTCTTTGAATTGTTGAAGAAACTGTGACACTCGCTCTGGCGATTGATCCAGCTGACCAAACAGGTCCACATAGTGCTTTTGAGCGACCTCTGCAATTTCTGTGTGCTGATCTTGAGGACACCCCAATAGCATAGCGAGTGAGTCCAAGTGGTCGCCAGAACCCATTGAAGCTTCTTCTCGAAGCTGCGCATGGATATTTTTGACATAATTCTCTTGAATCTCAATCATTGAAAAATTGCCAGAGCAATTTGATGTACCTAAAGTCGTTCCCACAGCATAAGTCGGTAATGATGTTGAGATGTTGATAATAAAATTGGCAACACCTTTGATACCACCACCTCCACCCGTGACGAGTGAGGGAACTCCACAACTAGTTGGAGCATTGGCCCAGATGTGACTTGGTACGACGATGAATCCAAGAATCGTGATGAATAACAAGAGTTTGTTTTTTTTCATAGCTTTGTCCTCATAATGCTTTCAATTGATACAACAGGGATAAGACTGTCTCCATCCAGTAAAGCGTTATACCCCTCTGTCTGAATAACTTCCGAACACATTTGTCTCTATTTTTTCCCTCCATGTCAATAAATTTTTAATTTTTTCATGATCTCCTTGAAAGAACCAGAAAAAATCGAACTCCAAAAAGAAGAAATGGAGCGTTCACTGGATCACCTCGTATCCAATTGATTATAGAATTGAATTGCAGATCAAGTGTACTCGATTCCTGAACCTCAAAAAATGATTAAAGTTTTCTATTCAAAACCTCTAATTTATCAGGATTGCGGATACCGTAAATGCGTTGGATTACTTGTGCATGAATGTCCATAGTAATTGCAGTTGTTAAAGCTCCATTTTCAAGGATGAGAGCCCCTGGAGCACCATTGAACCATTGGGGAACAAATTCAACATTGATATTGTTTGCTTTATATTGTTTCCAAATGTTGATAAAAAATTTTCCAATGGATTCAGCACCTATCAGAACATCAACAAGAGCATTCACTTTTCCACCGCCATCTGCATATAACTCAGCATTATTCGCCAATATTTCCTTAAAAAGTTCCAATTTCCCCTGTCGAGAAGCTTGAAAAAAGACCTCCAAAAATTTTTGCTGTTCTTCTGGAGTTGTCTGAAATCTAGGTTTGTCTTGGTGAATGTGTTGACGTGCTCGTTTTGCAATCTGTCGGCAGTTGGTACTAGTTTTCCCGACAATTTTTGCTATTTCGTCAAAAGAATAATCAAAAACTTCATAAAGTAGATAAACGGCCCTTTCCATGGGCGATAATTTTTCGAGTGTCATTAACAAAGCCACTGAAACGGTTTCATCAAGCTGCATTTGTGCGTACGGTTCAAGATTGGTTTCCTGCACTAAAGGTTCAGGAAGCCATAGCCCGAAATAAGATGTCCTCTTCACTCGCACTAATCGCAATGCATTGAGGGACAGGCGACTACAGACTTTGATCAACCACGCACGTGGGTTTTGGATTGTATCTAGCTTTACGTTTTTCCACTCAAGATAGGTATCTTGTACCACATCTTGGGCTTCAGCCAAAGAACCGAGCATTCTGTAAGCGAGCCCCTCTAACGTTTGGCGATTTTGTTCAAATATTTGTGTTTTTTTCTGTTCCATGAGAATCCTTTAACACGGGTTGGACATCAATACAGCATAACGCCACCCTTTTGAAGTTAAACGATAAATGTGTGTATATTTTTGATATGTCGAATAAACCCCATTTCTTTCAGAGCAATTTTCCATTTCCACTTCTTGACGCCCTGTCTCCACTACAATCGATCCACTACGTTCGATTTTTTCTGGGTATTTTTGAAACTTCACGAATGAAGCTTTCTGGAAAAGTTGCTCTTCAGCGATCTGTAACTTTTCTCGTCCCATAATGATGTCATGCCCAGGAATCATTAATTGTACATCTTCCGTGCAAACATTGGCATAGGAAGCGGCATCTCCATCAATAATTGCTTGGGTTTGTTGGGCTCTCACCAGGCCAATTTCTTTTTTTTCTTCTGCCGTAATTTCTCCAATCCATTTTGGCATTTCTGGTGTTTGGAACAGAGCATCAATCTGTCGCTGAGCTTGTTGGAAAAAACGAGAACGTTCTTTTTCCTCCAATGCAGTTCCTTCCAAAATCACTGTTTTCACAGGCTCAATTCCAATAAAATTTAGAATCGCTTGTAAGTATTCAGTTTGAAAATCCTCATTAGATCCCCCATTAGAAACTCCTCCTCTGACTGAAATGACAGCAGCTTGCTTGCCTGCTAGCAGTCCCTGATATTGTTCATCTTTTACCTGGAATGTCAGTCCGTCACGTACTACGTAATCAAAATAAGCTTTGAGAGAAGATGGGAGAGTGAAATTATACAATGGGCTGCTGATCAACAAATGATCCATCGATTTCAGTTCCTGAATCAACATATTGGATAATGCTGTTTCAGGGATCAGCTGGCCTCCTGACTTGTGAAAAAACTGAATCATCTCATTCGAAATATGGGGAATTGTATCAATGGCAAGATCCCTTACCAAGACCTTTGCTTGAGGGAATTGTTTTTCCCATCTGCTTTGAAAATAGTCCGCAATATTTCGTGAATGTGAACCGTTGATTCTGGCACTTGTATTAATTCGTAATAATGTTGTCATGAGATTTCCAAGATTGAAAGGTTGCTTAATATAAACTGTTTGAGGTCTTATAAGTAAGACACATCAATCTGTTAAAATGTGACACCCAAGCAAAAAAATTATAATATGACTGTATAATCACCAAACTTTTTGTTGGAGAATCCATCAAGAGCCTAAAGTTTTTTCTTTCTATATTTGGGAACAAATACAACATGATATTTGCAATCCCAACGACTATGGTTTAAACTTTGGTGTGACATAATATTCTCCTGTCACTAATGTCCGGTTAGTATCTCAGATGCAAATTTTTAACTGGATATTACTGAAACCATTACCATACCCCTTTGAACCTATGTTCTCTGCTAAAGCCATTTTATTAGATCTTGATGACACATTATATGCTTACTCTCCTTGTCATCAAGCAGGTTTGGATGCTTTTTCGGCAACTTGGGAAAACCTGAATCTTGGCGATCAAGAAGAAGCCCTTAAATATTATCATGTTGCAAGAAAAGAAATCCATGCCACCTTAAAAGGATCTGCGGCCTCTCATCACCGGCTTCTCTATGTCCAACGCGCACTGGAAAAACGATTAGATCATTTGGATGTAAAAAAAACATTGAAACTGTATGACGCCTATTGGTCAGCTTATTTAGAAACAATGGTGCTATCCACAGGAGCCAGAGAATGGCTGGAATGGCTACAATCCAAAAAGATTCCTGTGGTGATTGTGACGAATCTCGTGACAGAAATACAGTTTGAGAAAATCTGCAAACTTGGTATTGAAGGACTGATACAATTTATAGTCACCTCAGAGGAAAGTGGACATGAAAAGCCTCATACCGATCCATTTTTATTAGCCCTCAAGAAACTGAATATTCCGATTGATCCTGATGTTTATGTAGTGGGAGACTCGTTCCGCGCTGATGTCACTGGAGCACAGTCTTTGGGATTGTCTTGGATTTGGATTGCATCTAGCCATGAGGATAAGATAGTATCTGAACTTCCTGAACAAGGAATCTGTGTACATTCTTTTGAAGAATTAATAACCATGATGGAGGAATAACTGAAACAGAAATCTCTCATCAACTCCGGTTTGTTTTGCCGCTTAAAGCAGGAAGTTTATAATCCGACGACCAGGAAACAGATACTCCGATTTTTAGTTGCAGGGTTCTCAGCAGTGGGGACTGATACGATTGTATACTTTGTCTTGCTATCTGTACTCGGACATAATGTTGCCAAAACAATTTCTTTCATTTCAGGAAGTATTGTTGCCTTCCTAATTAACAAATTCTACACTTTTGAACAGCATCTTCTTTCCTGGCAAGAAGTCGTGCGTTTTGCTGTACTTTATATCAGCACTCTCTTTGCCAATGTTGCGGTAAATGCCGGTGTTTTATGGATATTAACCGATTGGGTAAAGTTAGCATTTTTAATGGCTACAGGCACTTCGACGGTGCTTAATTTTTTAGGTCAAAAATTTTGGGTATTCAAGAAATGACAAAAACTCGATTTTCTATCATCATTCCATGTTATAATGAAGAAAAAAATATACCGTTGAATTTGGAACGGTACAGTCAGGTCATTCAGCGCTCCGATATAGAATTGGTCATTGTCAATAACGGTTCAACCGATGGTTCTGCGCAAGTTTTGGAGGAACTCCTTCCTCAATACTCATTTGCCAGAGTTGTCAATGTCGAGAAAAATCAAGGATATGGTTTTGGTATTCTTTCCGGATTACGAGCTGCAAAAGGTGATTTTCTCGGGTGGACTCATGCTGACATGCAAACAGACCCGGCTGATGCTTTGACAGCATTTGCCATTATGGAACAACAGAAAAATCCGGAATTGACCTATGTCAAAGGGTTACGTGAAAATCGTCCCTGGATGGATGAATTTTTTACAAAAGGCATGAGTCTTTTTGAAACACTTTACCTGGGTCAAAAGTTATACGATATCAACGCACAACCCAACCTATTTCATCGCTCTTTTTTTGAATCATGGAAAAATCCTCCCCATGATTTTTCCCTCGATTTGTACACATTCTATGAAGCCCGACGTCATCGTTTGAGAATCATTCGATTTTCCGTTCTATTCCCAGATCGTATTCATGGCGAATCCTCCTGGAATACGGGACTGGCGGCCAAATGGAAATTTATCAAGCGTACTTTAGACTTTAGTGTGAAACTGAAAAAAAGTTTAGGAACTCATGCACCTCATCTCACATCGCCGGAATAAAATTCAAGAATTGATCGACACCCCCAAACAATATGGAGTTGAAATCGATTTACGCTCTTGGCAAAACACACTCATTCTTCAGCACGATCCTTTTGTGGAAGGTGAGCCCTTTACCGAGTGGATAAAGCACTACGACCATGGCACCTTAATCTTAAATATCAAAGAAGAAGGCATTGAATATTTAGCAAAAGAAATTGTGGAAGCCCAAGGCATCCAGGATTATTTCTTTCTCGACCTCTCTTTCCCATTTCTCATCAAAATGATGAAGACGGGAGAATCACGAATTGCAGCACGCTTTTCTGAATATGAATCCCTCGAAACCGTGTTAACACTCCGTGAAAAAATCGAATGGATTTGGGTAGATTGTTTTAATGATTTACCGCTGACTGAGGAAAACTACAATCAATTGAAAGAAGCGGGGTTTAAGCTTTGTCTGGTCTCTCCAGAACTCCAGGGAAGACCAGAAGAACTGAAAGCTTATCAGGAAACTCTTGAAAAAAATAGTTGGCGTTTTGACGCGGTTTGTACAAAAAGAGTGGACTTGTGGTCCTAGCATAAAAAGTATTTAGAAAGGAAAAGACTTGTTAAAAATAATTGAGGACCTTGGAGTTAAAAGAGCATTTTTAGAACTTAAAAAGCATAATACAGTTCCCTTATACGAAGCCTCAAAAAATTGGATAAAAAATAAACACATCCCATACCAATGGATTGTACCAGAGCAATGGCAAAACTTCAAAACCAGCGATACTGTGTTTCTGTTTGGTTCAGGTCCCTCTATTAATGACATTACTGAAGAAGAATGGAAAATCATCAAAAGTCATGATTCCTTTGGGTTGAATTTTGCGTTTTTGACTTACACTCCGATGACTTTTTTTTATTTGGGGTATGAGCCATCCTCTAAGCAGATTATATTAGATGCATTTAACGAAGAAATCCGCAAAATTTACAAAGACACTTTATGGTTTGTTCCCTCCAAAGTATTATGTCGACTGGTTCATCCCCGGACAATCCCTGAATTTTTTCCTCCTTCTCCCAAATTAGCAAATTTTAACTTACCTAATGCCATTTATTTAGAAGCAGATCGTCCTTTTCAAAGGGAAGATTTCCAAAATAGCTTGATGTATCGTGGGGTGATGGGTGTAGGAATACATTTAGCCAATCAATTAGGATACCGCAACATTGTTCTCATGGGAGTTGATCTACACACTTATCATCATTTCTTTGATGATTTTGAAGTAACCAAAGAAGAGCGAAAAATCTATAATCAAAAAATGGCTCCAGGGAAAGTATTTGAAGCCATGATTCCAAAGTATGAAAAATATAGAACCATGGAAGAATATTATTATGCCTTGAATGAATTATACTTTCCATCCAAAGGAATGCACTTATATGTAGGCAACAAAAACAACATGTTGAGCCCTCGTATTCCTATTTTTCCTGAGTTTGATAAATGACGTTTGATAAATATCAAAAATATGGGGCTTATCATTGGAATGACATAGACACTAGTACTTTCAAGCGACTACTCAATCGTTCCCTTCCTTTGTACACACGCTATGATCAATGCCTTAAAAATATACCCTCAAACAGTGAATATGGTATTGAAATAGGTTGTGGTGACGGCGCATTGAGTTATTTGATTGCCCAACATGGAGTCAATAAAGTATTGGGGTGTGATACCGATCCTACTGCCATTGAACTGGCCCAAAACCAGGTAATGAATTTACCACTCAAGCACAGGATTCAATTCGAATGCGCCCTCTTTGAAGATTGTAATATCCAAACAAGTAGTGTTGATGTTGTTGTACTTGCCGATGTGATTGAACATTTAGAAGACCCTATCTCTTTGTTAAAAGAAATTAAACGAGTCGGAAAAATTGGAGGAACACTAATAGTGACAACACCGAGGGCTCGCCCAGATAGATTATGGGATACACATCATGTCACTGAATACACAGAAAATTCTTTAGAAGTTTTATTAAAACAATGTTTCTCTCACGTGGAAATCGTTGTGTTCATGCCTATAGTTTTTTATCGCTTATACACTCGATTTCGAATCTGTCGCAACCTTTTTAATTTGTTTACTCAAATGGGGATCAATCCATTCAATTTCCGAATTCCTTTTCACAATCATGCCATGTTACTCGGCGTGTGCCATTTTTAAATATTTCTGCTCGCTATCTCGAATCCGATCTATACAAAATCTTACCAATGGAAAAGCACCGCTTCGCTCTACAAAGTTTACTATCACCTGCACAGGTCATCACTGAGGATATCCGGTCATTTGGTCATGACCGAATGCCACGTTATATTTCGGCTTCCAATCCCATGATGGTGGTCTTGCCTCAAAGCACAGAGGAAGTCCAAAGCATTCTTCAGTATTGTACAAAACACCAGCTTCCCCTGGTACCATCTGGTGGACGCACTGGATTATCAGGAGGGGCCGTAGCAGCAAAGGGTGAAATTGTACTGTCGTTGTCTAAAATGAATCGTATTGTGGATATCGACCCCGTCAATCAATCGGTCACTTGTGAGGCAGGGGTGATTCAGGAGAATTTAGACCAAGCATTGGAACCTTATGGAGCAACATTACCATATACCTTAGGCTCTAAAGGTTCCTGTCAAATTGGAGGCAACGTTTCCACTAATGTAGGAGGATTGAAATATAGTGAATATGGCCCATTACGTAATTATGTCCTGGGTTTGGAAGTAGTGTTGGGCAATGGTACGGTCTTGGATTTGAATCACAAAGTGCATAAAAACAATGCAGGAGTGGACCTCAAACAGCTTTTCATTGGAGCTGAAGGAATTTTAGGAATAATTACTCAGATCACCCTCAAATATGTTAACAACGATCCCCATTTTCATTTGTTCATGTTGGGGACACACTCAATGGATCAAGCCGTAGAAAGTGTGCTAACACTCAAAAGGCGAAGGTTTACACTGAAAGCGGTAGAATTTCTTTCAAGGAACTGTTTAGAATCGGTGGTTGGAAACATACCTTCCATGAAAGATCCATTCCTGACTCCTCATAATTTTTATCTTTTATTTCAGATCAATGCCCGCCAGCATGAGGAGATATCGGTCTTTGACGTGTGCAATGATTTACTGGAACAAAACTTGGCCCAAGATTGTGTATTTGCGCAAAGCACTATGGAACGTCGACTATTGTGGGATTTGCGGGAGAACATTTCCGAAAGTTTGAATCAACGAGGTGCGGTACATCGCAATGATTTAGCATTGCCCTTGAGTCAGTTATCAGATTTTGTTAAAGCGCTGGATACTTTGATCCAAAAAGAATACTCTCCCTTTCAGGTCTATCGCTATGGACATTTAGGGGACGGTAACATTCATTTGAATATCCTTGCTCCCTCAAATTATGCACAAGAACGATTTGAGAAACGTTGCGATGTTTTGGATGAACGATTGTTCCAACTGGTTCACGAATTCGGAGGTGCAATTAGTGCTGAGCATGGTATTGGCCTATTACGCAAACCATATGTGTCACTGACAAAATCCCCTGAAGAACTCTCCCTACTCCAGCAGCTCAAAACAATTTTTGATCCACACGGTATCCTCAATCCTGGTAAGGTAATTTGACCTGATAAAAAGCAAGCCTCCCATGTTACAGCGATTTAAAATCTTATACTTACTGTGGGGACTGTTGAAGCACCACAAAGTACAATTTTTGTTATGCCTGTTTTTTGTATTTTTGAATTCTATCCTGCTCGGGGGAATTTTAAGTTTTTTAATGCCCGTGATTAATCAGTTTTTTGCACTAGATACGGTTGTTACTAAAACAAACAACGGATATTTTGGAAAAATTTTAAACATTTACCAAAGTATCATACGTGATTTTGAGTATAAGGAATTAATTGCCATTGGAGTGCTTTTTCTAATGATGATCGTGAATTCAACGGTTAAATTTTTGATTATCTATGTCAATAGTGGTTTGATGGCAAATATGACATACGAATTCCGCAGGCAGATTTATTGGATTATCCAAAAGTTGCGATTTGTTGAAGTTTCCACAGAAGCAAAAGGCACCTTCATTCAACTCATTATCACGGAAACCAAAAGCATCAACAATTTATTCAAACATGGACTTTTACTGATTACAGCAACTGTCAATGCTTGTATCATTGCGTTATTGTTAATGCTTCTTTCATGGAAAATGTGTGTGGGGCTATTATTGGGCTACCTCGTTGTGCTTTATATCAATTCATACATCATTCGAGGAATAAAGATTCTGGGAAAGGAGGCCCTTAATTTGCGATCGGAGCTGGCAAATCATATTACAGAAGGGATCTGGGGACTGAAGCAATTAAAGATAATACAGGCCGAAGCACTGGAGAAACAAAAAATAAACCAGGTGTCATTTCGCTCAGAATTCAAAGCACGGACACTCGTCGTCAAAAATGGTTTACTCAAATTTACCTCCCAAAGCCTTTCTACCATTTTGGTCTTTATCATTTTTGTTTTGTGGTTTTATTTTCCAGTTTTGTCGGAAGATATACCCCGCAAAGCAGGATTTTTAACATTTTTGATTCTGTTGAGCCGACTGGCACCTCATGTCAATGCCATTTCCAGTAATTACGGTCAATTGTCTTCCATCTTGCCTTCCATTTTACGACTTCATGAGTTTTATACAAAAGAACTCGAACCCGAGCAGAGTGGTTCTTTAAAGCCTGAGCCTTTTTTGCAAGAAGAAATTCATCTGCAAAATGTTGAATTTGGATATCTTGACGATAAGCCAATACTCAAGGGTATCAATTTAAAAATACAAAAGGGTGCCTACATTGGGATTGTCGGAAATTCTGGTGGAGGCAAATCAACTTTGTTGAACTTATTTCCTCGCCTTTATGCTCCTGATAAAGGAAAAATTTTGATTGATAATGTAAATGTCGAAGAATTCGATCTATCGTACCTTCGCGCAAAAATTGGGATAATTTCACAAGATTTTGTTCTATTCAATACAACGATTCGTGAAAATCTAGCCCTGGGCAAACCACAAGCTTCTGAAGAAGAATTATGGCAGGCGCTTGAAAAATCAGGTTTACAGCAATTTGTTCAGGCTCAGGAGGATGGCCTTGATTATCAGGTCGGAAACAATGGTAGTAAATTATCAGGGGGCCAACGTCAACGCTTATCATTGGCCTCCCTGTTTTTACAAGACCTGGAGTTAATTATCCTGGATGAGGGGACGAGTTCTGTTGATCCCGAAACAGAAAGGCATATCTTAAATTCTTTACAAGAACTGCATAAAAAAGGGATCACGATTATTTCCATTGCCCATAAAGAAAGCGCATTGGCTGATGCAGAATGTATTTATGAATTGAGTGAAGGTCACTTACAACTAAAATCTCCTGCAGTGTGATCCTTAAATATCCTATTTAATTCTTTTTCGATAATGAGAATGATGTGATCCAAATTGAAGTCATCGTACCTGTTTCATCAGCTATTCCCACAAAAAGGAGTCCGTTGTTGGTTTGCGCATGAAGATATGAAAATTGGTGACAAAATACAGCAAACGATTACCGATTCTATTCGCGTGTATGACAAACTCTTGTTGATCTTTTCTGATAATTTTGTGGAGAGTGAATGGGTTGAAAAAGAGGTGGAAATGGCTTTTAAAGAAGAACGTCAACGCAAAATGACTGCTTTGTTTCCAGTTCGTTTGGATAGGGCTGTCATGGAAACCAGTCAAGCCTGGGCGGAAGATATCTATAATTCTCGTCATATTGGCGATTTTACCAATTGGAAAGACCATGATTCGTACCAAAAAGGGTTTGATCGATTGTTACGAGATTTGAAATACTAACGATGAGTTCAGTATCTCGCCTGTTGGAATGGCTTATTAGAGCGGGGGAAGGCAATAACTTGTGGTGAGCGGTACAAATTGATATAGTGACGGATTGATAACCGTTGCTGTAGAGGATAGTCAAAAATCACCTAAGGCACAACGGCACTCATCCTATATAAAAAGAAGGATATCCAATGAGCACAATGATTGCAGAAGTTTATGAGGCCCTTAAAGAAGCTGGGGCTTCTGAAGAGAAATCAAAAGCAGCATCACAGGCCATTGCTGATTATGAGGAACGTATTAGTAAAGCTAATATATCCATGCGTGAATTGGATAAAAAAATGGAAGTGGGGTTTGCTGAAATGAAAATCCAACTGACGAAAATTGATGGTGAGATTCGTGTACTCAAGTGGATGCTTGGTGTGCTCATCGCTGGTATCGTCTCATTGATTCTGAAATCGTTTTTAATATAGTAAAAGCCTAATCAACGGTTATCAATAATTATCTGAGACACAACGGCACTCATTGAGAGTACGCTATGAGGAAACGGTGGGTGGTGAAATTCAGTATATTAATAAATGAATGTTGAGATTCACTCAACTTGGAAACTAAAATGGCCAACGAACTGAGACAAATCAGCGAATCAGAACTCCAGGAAATCCTGAATAAGCATGAGGAGTGGCTGGAGTCTAAGCAAACAAAAGGCGAGCAAGCTGATCTCATTGAAGCCAATCTCAGTTACACCGATCCCACTGGTGCCGATCTCAGGAAAGCCAATCTCACTGGTGCCAATCTCATTGAAGCCGATCTCACTGGTGCCAATCTCAGGGGAGCCAATCTCAGGGGAGCCTATCTCATTGAAGCCGATCTCAGGGAAACCGATCTTTTTGAAGCCGATCTCAAGGGAGCCAATCTCAGGGGAGCCAATCTCAGTGAAGTCAATCTCAGTGAAGTCAATCTCAGTGAAGTCAATCTCAGTGAAGCCCATCTCTGGAACACTATTTTTGCTGATGTGGATCTTCGAGAAGTGAAGAGGCTTGAAACTGTCAAGCACCGTGGACCATCTACCATAGGACTTGATACCATTTATCGATCACAAGGAAAGATTCCCGAAGTGTTTTTGAGAGGCTGCGGGGTTCCTGATAACTTTATTGAATACATGCACTCGCTCACTGGATCAGCGATTGAGTTTTATTCCTGCTTTATCAGTTACTCCAGCAAGGATGAGGATTTTGCACAACGGCTTCATGCGGATTTACAGCAAAAAGGAGTCCGTTGTTGGTTTGCACCAGAAGACATGAAAATAGGTGATAAAATACGACAAACCATCACAGATTCTATTCGAGTGCATGACAAACTCTTGTTGATCCTTTCTGACAATTCTGTAGAAAGTGAATGGGTTGAAGATGAGGTAGAAGACGCTCTGGAACAAGAAAAGAAACGTAATGGTAAACCAAATGTTTTATTTCCAGTTCGTATCGACGATACAGTAATGAACACGAATCATGCTTTTGCCGCTAAAATACGTCGAACTCGTCACATTGGCGATTTTACCAATTGGAAAAACCATGATTCGTACCAAAAAGGGTTTGATCGATTGTTACGAGATTTGAAAGCCTAATGAACAAATTCAGCAGTGCTTGCACCTGCTGGAATTTTATGATTAGGCGGGGTAAGGCAATAACTTGTGGTGAGTGGTACAAGTTGATACAGTGGCGGTATTGATAACCGTTGCTGTAGAGGATAGATGAGGAAAAAGTATATGACCGTTGAAGAGTTAACTGTATTCACAAAAGAAAAAGTAAAACAAGCTGGCATGACTCAAGTGTTTTTGGCGCAAGAATTGGGAGTAACTAAAGCGACGATCAACCATGCTCTGAATCGTGCTCAATCTCAATATAATGGAACGCGGGCTAAAATCCTTAAGCACTTGGGATATAAATTGAGCGATCCTGCTTACACGGTCGAGAAGGTATATTGATTTAGCTTACTTTAGAGCTTGACATGTATATCAAATTAACCTACTTTTAATCAACGGTTATCAAAAATCACCTGAGACACAACGGCACTCACTTAAGAGTACGCTATGAGGAAACGGTGGGTGGTGAAATTCAGTATATTCATAAATGAATGTTGAGATTCACTCAACTTGGAAACTAAAATGGCCAACGAACTGAGAAAAATCAGCGAAGACGAACTCCAGGAAATCCTGAAGAAGCATGAGGAGTGGAGAGGTTCTTTTGGAGGCATAGGCGAAAAAGCCGATCTCCGTGGAGCGGATCTCCGTGGAGCGGATCTCCGTGGAGCCAAGCTTAGTTACTCCGATCTCAGTGGAGCCGATCTCACTGAAGCTAATCTCAATAGAGCCGATCTCAGTTACGCCAATCTCGCTGGAGCCGATCTCAGTTACGCTGGTCTCACTGGAGCCAATTTCTTTGGAGCCAGTTTCTTTGAAGCCGATCTCACTGGAGCCAAGCTTAGTTCCTCCGATCTCAGTGGAGCCCAGCTCCTTAGTACCAAGCTCATTGGAGCCAATCTTGTTCTAACAAAGTTTAATGAAACGCTTATTGAACGTGTAGACTTTACTGGCGCAAAATTAAACCTTTTATCACTCCAAGGAGTTAAGTTTGGTTCAATTAAAAGTTGGGAAAATGCATCTTTCAAACAAGTGACTGTCGATCAGGAAGTCTACAATACCATTCCCTATAACTTGAAAGAGAAGTACAAGGACACGTTGGTGGTGAGTAATGTGATAGTGGATAAGGAAGGGGTGAAGGCTTCCTTTGAGTTTCCTAAGCATCTAAGAACCGCTTGTGAGCAATATTTGATGTATTTCGGGGAATTTTTGAAAGATTTGGGAACTTCGGCTGACGTCACCGTAAGAAAAAAAGGCCAAGAAACATTATTCTCAGTGATTCCCGAAAAGCAGGAAAAAGCATTAGAAAAAATTAAAGATGCGTTATCATTCTATATTGGACTAACCATTGTTCCAGAAGATGAGATTCATATTGAACAAACAGAAGATCTAAGACAACAAATTTCGTTGAGTCGGCTTAAAGCTGAATATCACGATCTTAAAAAGAAAATTGAATCCAATGACGCAGAAAACGCGGCATTACAAATTGCGGTCAATGCTTTACAAGATAATGTTAAAATGAGCAAGGAAGCTCTCAGTGCTGTAATTTTGTTGTCTTTTAAGTCCATTGAAAAACAGGGCAAAAAAGAAGATAGCGAGAAGTTTCTAGAAGATGCGATCAAATTAACAAAATTGAGATTGCCAGGGGTCGAAATCGATTTACCTAAAGTGGTCGAGCAAAGTCGAAGGTTATTGCATCTCGACAAGAAGCCATCTACTCGAAAGAAAAAGGTGAAATAATAACGAGATCACCTGCTGAACCATGTCGCGCAGTATGAACCCGATATAGGGCCTCTATTTATTTTATCATAGATAGGTTAAATATATGTCCGCATATGGTTCAGACAGGTGGATTGGCTGATTAGGTGACAGGTAGGCAATAGCTTGTGGTAGGCAGTAGGCTTTGGTACAGTGGCGATTATTAATCGTCACTGGAGTGAATATGGAAGAAAAAATAATGGACATTCAAGAATTAACCGATTTTGCCAATGAGTTGTTTGAAAAGTCAGGAAAGACCAAGGTTGCTTTTGCTGAAGAATTAGGTATTTCTCGCACAAATCTATATAAAGCCCTGACTGAGCCTAATCCGTCATACGTGGCAACCAAAGAAAAAGTCTTGAATGCCTTTGGTTACGGTCTGCATGGGACAAAGTATAGTGTAGTTAAACTGTAATCTAAAAAAGATTTCAAAATAACTTGACAGTATAATCTAATATAGATTACATTAAAAACAGCAGATACGGAAATCCAACACGGAAGTTTTATAAAGTAATTCAGATGAACAAATAACTGAGCACTATGTTCGACAAACTGACACACATCAACAAAAACGAACTCCAGGAAATCCTGAAGAAGCATGAGGAGTGGTTGGAGTCTGGCTACAAAAAAGGTGAAAGAGCCAATCTCAGTGGAGCCAAGCTCAGTTACATCAATCTCAGTGGAGCCAATCTCAGTGGAGCCAAGCTCAGAGAAGCCAATCTCAGTGGAACCGATCTCAGTAAAGCCAAGCTCAGTGACGCCGATCTCAGAGAAGCCGATCTCAGTAAAGCCAAGCTCAGTGACGCCTATCTCAGGAAAGCCAATCTCATTGAAGCCAATCTCACTGAAGCCGATCTCAGAGAAGCCGATATACATAATGCTACTTTTTCAAATGCTAATTTAGAGCGTGCTAATTTTCAACAAGTGAAATGCATCTCTATTGGGAATTGGGCGGGAGCTCAGTGTCATGGCACGATCATGGATGGGTATCTTTATCAAAAGCTCCAAAATGACTTGAAAGAGAAGTACAAAGACACGTTGGTGGTGAATAATGTGATAGTGGATCAGGAAGGGGTGAACGCTTTCTTTGAGTTTCCTGAAGATATCCGAACCGCTTGTGAAGAATACTTGATGTATTTTAGGCAATTTTTGAAAGACCAGGCTCTCACAGCAGAGGTCATGGTTAAAAATGAGGGAAAGAGCACGCTGTTTTCTGTGAAGCCTTCAGATAGGGGTGAAGCGCTGGAAAAGGTTCAAGAAGCACTGGGGATTTATCTAAATTTGCCTCAAGCATCGGAAAGCGACCTAAAAGTTCTAGAAGAGACAAATTTTAAGCAGCATATGGCCTTGGTTCGTTTGAAGCAAAAATGCCAGATGTTTAAATCACAGGCTGAAGTTTTTCAAAGTGAAGCCAATACCTTGAAAGAGTTGGTAAAAACCAAAGAGGAAGTTGTCAGAGCAAAGCAACAGACGATTGATATTGTCCAACATGACTTGAAGCTAATTCTGTCTTATTCTTTGCAATATGTCAAAATCCATGGAAAACAGCAGAATCGGCAATCGTTTTTGGCAACCGTTGCTCAAAAAGTTGCAGCACCCGCACTCAAGCGGATTGTTGATAAATCATTAAAGGCATTGCCTGAAGCCTAATAAACAATTATACAGATCCGCATAATATTACAAATTGAGTGTTATACGGATAAAAAATGATCAAAATTTCAAAAATATAATCTTTTTAGTATGAGATATACAGGACATTATCAAAGAAAATGTCTCAGAAACGATCAGGGCGGTATTATTCAAACCAGAGGACATAATACGAATTAATTTTTTTCCAGTCACTTGCACTTTCAGAACCTGTATTGTCCTGCTTTAAGTGGATAGTCCGTTTCAACCAAGTGAAAATTACTTATGTTTCTTTGTCTAACCTAAACTGTCAATAAAATAATATTTTAAAGTTAATTTAGAAAGGAAAAAATATGGAAAAAGCACGACTAACGAAACCCGAAATCAGTAAAAAGATAGAGAACAATACCACCATTCTTTCAGCACTTCGTCATTTGACCAAATGCCTTGGAGAGGAGGGAATAGAAGACAATGAAGAGGTGATTTCCACAATGGAGGCTTTATTTTTTTATCTGGAGCACCAATTTGAGAAGATCCAATATGACGTACTTCGTCTTCATACCGTTACTGTTTCTCCCGGAGAAGGATTTGATCCAACTCAACAATCGTGAATGACACCATTTAGTATTTATTCTCAACTCCAACGGAGATGACCATGTTTGACACTTTTCAGGAACATCCATCCCAAGATTCCGGCGCTGCTGATTGGACTGCTATTTATGATGAGTTGGATGAATTCAGTGATTATTGTTGTTTTTTGTGTGATGCTTACGCCCTTATTGTCACTCGCTCCGAAGATGAGGTCATCGGAGAGAGAACCATCAGTGGAATCCGACGTTCTGCCAATTGGATGAAAGAGCGGCTAGAAGAAATCAATGCCAAATTCAGAAAAGCACAGGAACAATCTTGTGAGGAAACAAACAAGAAAAAAGACACAATGTAAATTCCCCACCTCATATTCCCCATTTCTCTATTGATGTTTCACTGTGAGGATGCTAGCTAAAATTTAGTATTTCTCACAGATGAAACGCAAATCAATTGACTATCATTTCTTGACTCAAGGTCTGTGATAGAAATCAAGAAAATCAGAAATTTTTGCGAACAAACACATTCACACAGACCTGGAACCTTGCGCTTTTTTGCCAGTTTTTAGGAAATTTAAGTCGTTCGCTTTTTTGTCATGATGTGGCAAAATCACGGTACTATAGTGAAAATAATTTGAATCTAACAACACGCTGCGAGGGAATTGCCTATATTGTACTTCGACAATCCCCAGAGCGCAGTGCTATCCAGCTAAGGATGTAACTTTTTCCAAAATTAATGAGTAATCAAATGAAACAATTGTCAATATTTTTAATTTCTATATACTTTTTTATCCTATCAGGTTGCTTTGCAGTTGAGACAAATTCAGATGAAAATGAATTTGTCACGTTTCAAATTCCTATCAACAAAGCCATTTTTTCAGAAAAAGCTGTATTAAATGTCAGATTGTATACAGAAGAACAATTGAAGATATTGGAAGAACAAGATTCCTGCTTTATTTCATATGACCAACAAAATGGAGAAAAAATCTCTTGTCCTGATGGCGTTGAATACCAAAAAATAATCCCGGAAGAATTTACATTCTTTATTCAGGATATTGAGAACCAGATTGAGGTTAAAAGTGTTTTTATTCAAACCGGGAAAAAATATCGCTTATTGGTCACCGGTCTGTACAACGATAATTGTAATACAACATCAGGTGGTATTATAGCAATTGCTCGTAGTGAAACAATCAAATTAGATGAACTATTTTGGATAACGACAGCGATAGGATGCTTCTCAAATGGTTAACAATTGGGTAGAGGCCGACCGGATGGGTAGCACATTTTTCCACAATTCTGGCGAATTATAGGTACGTTACTTTTGTATAAGCCTATGTTCCCATTTAGCAAATCGCGCAAGCGTTCGGCCGGAGATAACTATCATGTTTCAAGACCAGATAATTCTTAGAACGGCAAAACCTAACCTTGATGAAGGACGATTGTTTGCCAACTTTCTCGACAGAGCAGCTGAAGGTTTTTTTCGTTTCTGGCTTGGTCCCAACGCCGTGGATATAGTTGCCGCAGCATTTATCCAGCCAAACCATGATTTGTCTTACCAGAATGTAATCTTCGCTGAACATGACAGGGTCATTTTGGGAATGACCTTAAGCTACACAGCCGAGCAGCATCGCAGCACATCAGACCAACCCTTGAAGTTGGCAGCAGGTAGATCTAGTTTGCGGATGAGAGCCATATCAATACTGTTTGCACCACTTCTGCGAATTATTGACACCATTCCCGATGGCGATTTCTATCTGCAAGCTATTGCGGTTGACAAGGAACTCGAAAGCAAAGGTGTTGGTTCGATTTTACTAGATTGGATTGAGAACCGAGCTATTGCCTGTGGATCAGCAAGACTCGTCCTCGACGTTTCAGCAAAGAATGAGCGAGCTCGAAGTTTCTATGAGCGCCGTGGGATGACCATCGAGTCGCAGTGGCCAAAGCGATTGCCTATATCAGGATTGAAATTCTATCGAATGGCAAAAGCACTCTAAGTTCTAATAGATATCATCTCTGAATGCATATTAGAGGGTGTTTAAAAATTATGTTCCTACTGCAAAACTGCCAAAAATGGAGCGGATTTCCGGAATGCCGGACCACCAGAAATTCTCGTTAAATAGTTCGCTATTCGCCTCAAATTTCTGAAAAATCTCTCTCATTTTGGACGATTTTTCGTCACGGAAATAATTTTTAAACGCCCTCTTAGACTCCACCCACTCCTTGTGCTTCTTCAGGATTTCCTGGAGTTCGTCTTTGCTGATTTTTCTCAGTTCGTTGGCCATCGTTGTTAGTCTCTGGGGTTAAGCTGGAATTTTGGTTACTTTGGGTTCAGGTAATGTGTCACCATGCTCTTGTGCGCTTTCTAACCATAAATCCATCGCTACTTTTACTTCGTGGAGTGCTTCTTCATAGGTTTCACCAAATGCAGAGCATCCTCTCAATTCCTCGACAATGGCAATGAACCCTTCATCTTCGAGACTCCAGAAAATCTTGATCGTGTATTTTGTTTCCATCTCATTCTCCGTCAATTGCTTCTAGTGCTTGCTTGATTTGATATGGTTTTGCATTACCGGATTTGTCTGGTTGGAAATTCAAACGCCTCCTTGTTAGAGGATGTAAGAACAAATGATGACTTCCTCTCGTTCGATCTAATACAAATCCTTGATCCTTCAGCCATTGTACCACATCCTTAAACTTTATATTATTGGGATTGTTTCTAATTCTTTGATCCAGTTTTTCTTGTTTTCCCATCAAGTTTCCTTAACCTGTGTTTCAGTGTTAAGGTGATTGTGCTTATTATGCACAATAGTGTCAAATTTTATTGTGTCGATTATGCACTTTTATCAAAATTAAGAAAAGTCTGAATGATACCCTTCACGTTTTTTGGTATGCCGTTCGTCCTCCACTTCGGGAACTGGGTACGATCAATCGGGTTTTCATCATCTCTCAAATGCTCAGATAATTTGGTAGCCAATTCGGTATCATCACTACAGCCCAACTTTTCCATCAGCTGAGCCAGCAATTCAACTGATTCCTGATCCTGATCTTTTTGAGGTTTACCTACCATTCTTCAATTTCTGTTTGAGGTTAAAACCTCAGATTATCATCACCCGCGCAACGCACCAGCCTAATAATGTACATCGAGCAGACGAGCTGCTCATGTGGCTCATTATCCCCTTTGGTATGGAGCCAATGACTTTTGGATTTGTCGAGATTCTTTGCAAGGTGAACGAGAAAATGAGCCATTTCAAAACCGCAGGGATTGAAATCTGTCTCAATTGGCTTGTCATGTCATGCGCTCTATTACGCACTCAATCTATAGTCGAGTAGTTCTGGAAACCTGTCCAGTAACTCAAGGAGAACCTTTGTTGAGCCAGTAGGTTTTCTTTTTCCCTGCTCCCATTGTCTTACAGATGAAGGGCTAACATTTAGGACTTGAGCAAATACCGTTTGGCTCAGATTCATATTTTTTCTTATTTTTTGAATTTGTTGCGGAGATAAATCTATCTTTGGAATCTTAACGCCCAGAGTATCTAATTCTTTCTTGGTGAAAGATGTTTTTAATCCAGCATTAAGCATTTGTTGAACAGTATCTCCTACTGCACTTGTTATTGAATCTCTCATCATTCATCCTCCAAATCAAATAATACTTTTTCAAGTATTGCCTGCTTTAATTCTTCTGAATTTAAATTCAAAAGATCACTCCCCAATTTTTTGAAATATTTTAATTCTGTTTTGCTGATATTATCTTTTTCATTTTTCCCAAAACCATATAGAAAAATAGCTCTGTCCTCTTTTCTATAAACTATGATTGTCCTAAAGCCTGAGCTTTTACCACTATGTTCTCTTTTTACACGAATTTTAAAAAGATCACTTCCCAAATTCGATGTGGAGAGATCCAATTCTAGATCTTCAATAGCATCTAGTAAATCTTGGTTGCTCAACTTCACTTTTTTTGACCATTTTTGGAACCATTTGGTAACTAATTTATCCATAAAATCACTATACTACATTGTGATATAGTTAACAAGCAGGTTTCGAGGGATGAATGGAGGACATAACAGAGTCAATGGATCTTGCGGTATCTCCACTATTATGGAGGGAAACCTATCCAATGGGAGATAGGAAGTCAATCATTTCATCTGCCAACTGTTTCGCCCCAGGAAGAAAATCAAACGGTGTTTTGGATATACTCATGTGATGAAAAAAGACATTGATGGACTACAAAGCCCTTTGGATCAATGGTGATCCCCCATAAAAGCATGATTGGAAAAATCATCTTTGTTTTTCCTATTTCAGAAAACTTGAACATCGGACGAAAGCGTGATATTTGTTGCTTGTTTTTCCTGGCTTGCGTGGTATTGTTCAATAGGAATAGCCTGAGAAAACCAAATTCTAACACCCCACCTATCATAAGCCTCACAGCCTACAGAAAACTTCTGCTACATGATTATTAGGGATATAGAATCTAATGTTATCTCGAGGAATTGATACAGTTAATTTACTGTGGAGCTTTTTAAAACCTCGGAAGCAAAACTTCATTCTTTGCATTTTCCTTGCGTTTTTCAGCTCTATCATACTTGGAAGTGCCCTCAGTTTAATATTACCTGTCGTGAGTCTTGTTTTTTCCTCTGAATTATTCACAAGTCACGAAAATCTTGGATATTTTCAACAAATCATTCAAGCATTTCAAAATACTATAGCTGATCTTGAGCACAAAGAAATTTTTGCTGTCGGCATTCTTTTTCTCATGGCCACTTTCAATGAAGGAATACGATTTTTAGTAATATGTGTAAATAGCAGTCTGACTGCAAAAATAACCTATGATTGTCGGGATCGTATTTACAGTGTAATTCAAAATATGCAGTATGGTCATTTCTCCAGGCATCCTCACGGGATGTTTATTCAATTGTTGATTACTGAAACTCGAAGCGTTTATACTGTATTTAAACATCTGTTGAGCATCGTGGTGACCTCGGTCAACTCTTTTGTTTTAATTCTGTTAATGATGCTCCTTTCCTGGAAATTGAGTCTGCTGTTATTGGCATGCTTTCCTGTTATTGTTTTAATTAACTTAAAAATAGTTAAAAATATCAAATTATTAGGAAAAAAAGCAATTAATTCACGTGCTAATCTGACAAGCCAGGTGGGTGAAGGAATTTTAGGTCTCAAGCAGTTGCGTTTGCTTGGAGCAGAATCCCAAATAGCAACAAAAGTTAATAAAATCTCATTTCGATTGGAGCAAATTGTTAAATCAATTCAGATTAGAAATAGCTTCCAGTCCTTTATTTCCCAAAATCTTTTCATTCTTGGGGTTTTGGGTATTTTCAACGTTTGGTTTTTTTTGCCAGTCTTTGCTGAAGGTATCCCCCGAAAAGCAGGAATTGTCACCTTTTTTATACTTGTCAGCAGATTAGTTGAATATTTGAGTTCTGTCGCAAAAGACTATGGAGCTATTTTTGCGAACTATCCTGCTCTTAAGCGTGTTAATGAATTTCTAGAAAAAAAACATGTCATGGAACAGGGTGGTTCCATACAACGGGAATTATTGTGTCACACAGGAATCAATTTAGAAAATATTCACTTTGCCTTTTCAGCAGATACCCCCATCCTCAAAGGCATTTCATTGCAAATTAAGAAGGGCAGTTATATAGGGATTTTAGGTACTTCCGGAAGTGGAAAAACAACAATGTTTAATTTACTTCCTAGAATTTACGATCCGACTGAAGGCAAGATTTTAGTTGATTCAGTGGATATTCGTGAATTCCAATTACAATACTTACGCTCAAAAATTGGAATGATCTCACAGGATTTTTTCCTTTTCAACAGCACGATCCGGGAGAATCTTCTTTTATCCAAACCAGATGCTGAAGAAAATACCATTTGGACATCATTGGAAAAAGCAGGATTGTATGAATTTGTCAAATCTCAGGATCAAGGGTTAAACAGTCTTGTTGGTAACAATGGCGATCAATTATCAGGAGGGCAACGTCAACGTTTATCCCTGGCGATGCTGTTTTTACAAAATCCAGAAATAATTATCATGGATGAAGGAACGAGCTCTGTGGACCAGAAAACAGAAAAACATATCTTGAACACACTACGTGAATTACACGAAAAAGGAAAAACCATTATCTGTAGTACTCATAAAGCAAGCACACTCTCTGATGCGGATCATGTTTATGAGATGCGAAACAATACCCTGGAAAAGATTCGATAAGCTTGCTTTGTAAAAATCCCAAAAGGGTATGATCATATTTGTAACCTGTTGTGAAAAAATAATTTCCCCTCCTTTTCAAGGAGGGATTAGGGGAAGTCGTAGACATAACAAATTCTCCCTAAGCGAAGATTAGCCCCACTCTCTTGAAAAGGGGAAGAACTTCCACGTAGCCGAAAATATGATCAAGTCCTCCAAAAACCTAAGAAAGATTTGATATAATATGACATCAACAGTTGGAACATATGATATAATTTTACTGTATATCCATTGCAGGGAGCATTATTACTATTTGAACCTGGTTAAGTTTCTGGCTCCAGAATATTCTATTGGGATTCTACTGATCACAGACCCAAAACCAGCATGGAGACGTGTCAAAACGACGGAAAGCAATCAAATGTTAATGGATATGTGTCAGGATATGGGAGCTCACATCCTGGATATCAACAAACGTTATGATTGTAAATTGCTGCTTGCTCCTCAAGCCGACTATAATGAAGATTTTACAGTAAAAGTCACCAGTAAAGTGGCCGTTGTCCTACATCGCTTTGGTTCAGGAAGCCAGGGGTTGGAAACCTTCAAAAAAATGGGAATCAACAAGATTTGGGTCTATGAAAACAAACTTTTCTTCGACGTAGCAGCCTCTGAACAAAAAGCAGATTTAGCAAACCAATTTGATGTGTCTGAAATGGGAAGCCCCTATGCCAGATATCCGGCATTTGATTTTTCGCCTTTAAACATTGACTACCTGATTGCTTACCCCACACTCATGTTGATTCGAGAACCACAAAAGAAGATACAATTGTTAGAAAGTATCAATCTTCTGATTGATCGCATTCCCAATGACAAAGTCGTTTGTCTCAAACCTCATAATACCGAGGATGGTGGCGCCATTATTGGCAGAAATTCCATGCTAAAAAAATTAGGAGGACTCACTGTCAAATCATTGGATCAGACCAGTTCCGTTTTCTTTTCCACAGTCTCTATGCTCAACTTGGGTGAATATGTTCCAGATCGTATTTACAATAAAAGAATAGATATTCTTGAAACTTTGCTCGAAAACAAAGTAGTTTTCTTATCCGATCTTTCAGAATATTATAACTTTGGCATTGAACATTTTCTCCCATTTGTCAAAGAAGGAGTCATTACAGGGATATCGTCATGTATCTGGCATTGTTTGTATAACCAACTGCCTGTGTATAATTGTGACAATCAACCCTTTGGAGAGCATATCATCAATTATGCCGTGTATGAGCATTTTTATATTCCGTTTTGTCAAGAACAACTGGATTTTAATCCAGCTTATTATAACAAAGTGAGTGAAACAGCCAAACAAGCTGACCTGATCACAATGATTAAAAATGAATTAAATGGTTGACGATATTCAAAAACAGTGTCGTGTGTGTGGGCATCAAGAATTTTCCATGTGGGGAAATCGTGATGGACTACCTCTATATCAGTGTAAAAATTGCGAGCTTGTCTTCTTTTTTCCTTATCCGACACAGGAGGAACTGGAAGTCTACTACAACAGTTCCTACCATGCCGAGCGAGGTTATGGAGGGAGTGGCAACGCAGGACAACTTAGAAAACAAATGTACGAGTTAGACATCAAAGATTTAGAAAAAAAACTCAGGAGTTACGGTCGTTTTCTTGATGTGGGCTGTGCCGAAGGTGTCTTCTTGTCGATGCTCAACAACCGATGGGAAAAGTGTGGAATTGACATTTCTCAACCAGCGGTAGAACAGGCACGACAAAAAGAAGGGATTGAAGCGGAAGTTAAGGAAATTTCAGAAGTAAAAGATAACTCTTTTGATGTTGTCCACCTACGGGGGGTCTTTGAGCACATGCTCGATCCTCTTGAATTCGTAAAAATATCGAACCAAAAATTAAAGAACAATGGTTTTTTAGTATTGAGCAATACTCCAAATATTGGTGGACTGGTTCCAGCTCTTTTTCGGGGAAGGTTTAAACTGGTTATTCCGAATGAGCATCTGCATTATTTTTCCGTGCGCACCATGCATACTCTCGCTGAATTGGGAGGGTTTGTGATAAAAGACATCACGTATCCGTATTTTGGTTCGCCCTACTGCTCATTTTGGAAAGATATGATAGACATTCCGATTAACCTGGTAACTGGTAAAATGTCTCCTCCCTTCTGGGGAAATATTTTTACAGTCTACATGCAAAAAATTTAATAATAAGTAAAATGTCAAAAACAGTTGCTATCATTCCAGCTCGTGGAGGATCAAAGGGGATTCCCAGAAAAAATATCCGTGATTTTTGTGGCAAACCATTGATCGCTCATTCCATCCTGGCAGGGCTTCAAGCACAACAGGTCCATGAAGTGTATGTTTCCACAGAAGATCAAGAGATTGCTGAGGTTGCTAAAGCTTGTGGGGCTCAAATCATAGCACGTCCGATGGAGCTTGCTTCAGATACAGCGTCTACTTTTTCTGTTCTGCATCATGCCAGCAGTGTTCTCAATTTTCCTGAAGTTTTGGTCACTTTACAACCCACTTCACCTCTGAGGACGGCTGAACAGATTGATCATGCAATCAATCTCCTGGACGGCCAGACAGAAACGGTGGTTTCCGTTTGCCCCACTCATCGGTATCATTGGCGTGAAGAAAATGGATATGGCCTGCCAAATTTTGAGTCACGTCGCAGGCGCCAGGAAATGGGCACGCAATTTATTGAAAATGGTTCAATTTATGTAACTCGCAAGTCCGTATTCCAGCGAGTAGATGATCGTCTCGGCATGGGAATTACTTCTACCGGCAAAATCAAACTATATATAATGGATGAACAATACTCCGTGGAGCTTGACTCAGAAACAGACTTCACGATCCTGGAACAGCTATACAAATCAAAGGAAGAAAAGGAAAATTAAAATGGATGCTTTTAAGATTGGAAATCGATGGGTGGGAGAGGGATATCCAGCTTTCATCATTGCAGAAATAGGTAACAATCATAATGGTGATTTCAACATGGCAATCAAGCTCGTCGATAAAGCCATCGAATGCAAAGCAGATGCTGTTAAATTTCAAGTCAAAGACATTGAGACGGCATTTGCCAAAGATCTTTTAGACTCTCCGTATTTGGGACCTAACTCTTTTGGAAAAACGTACCGAGAACACAAACAAGCGATTGAACTGTCTCATCAAGAATATGCTGCAATCAAAGAGTATTGTGATCGAAAAAACATTATCTTTTTTGCCACACCATTTGAGGTAAAATCATTACAATTCATTGAATCTTTGGCAGTGCCTGCCTATAAAATTGCTTCATTTCACTTAACCAATGAAGAATTGGTTCGTGCCGTATGTGGGATGAAAAAACCGGTGATTCTCTCAACAGGGATGTCTTCATTAGAAGAAATTGATAAAGCTGTTTCTATTCTTAGAGAAACCAATACTACTTTTGCTGTGCTCCAATGCACTTCTTCTTATCCTGCCAATGATGAAGATATTCATCTTGCGGTTATTCCCGAATTCAAAAAACGCTACAATTGTGTTGTGGGTTATTCCGGGCATGATCGGGGAATCTCGATTCCGGCTGCATCCGTTTGTTTTGGGAGTAAGATCATTGAAAAACACTTTACCTTAGACCGAACTTTAAAAGGAACTGATCACGTATTATCTCTCGAACCAAAAGGATTGTCTGCTTTTGTGGAACGTGTTCGTCTTCTTGAAAAAAGTATTGGTTCTCCTGATAAGCGAGTCCTCGAATGTGAATTAGCAGCCCGTAAAAAAAATAGAAATTATTAAAATGTTGTCTTTTGAACACCTCAAAAATAAATATTCGGGTTCTCGGTGTGTTGTCTTTGGGAATGGTCCATCTTTGACCATAGAACTGATACAACAAATTCAGGAAGCAGACCTGTTCACCTTTGCTGCCAACGGATTTTGTCTGCTTTTTGACAAAATCGATTTTCGGCCTAGTGCGGTATGCATGTCCAATTATGATGCTATTCAAAAATTTGGAGCTTCCTATACAGAAACTCCTTTTAAATTTTTTAAAGCAGGATGGCAAAACCACACAAATCTGGAACATGCCATTGGTAATGTTTATGATTTACCATTCAGTTGTAATCACGATTTAGGTCAGCATGGCTCTGGCTTTATCAAAGACAGAAATTTCACGCTCGATCCCTCTCAGCAAAATTATTGTGGGGATACGGTTTTGTTGGATTTTGCCATTCCATTAGCATTTTATATGGGATTCCATGAAATATATCTTTGCGGAGTCGATTGTGACTACTCGAAAGGATATTTTTCTAAAGATTATACCATCTCAGCCCGTAGCACGTTCAAGGGGATGGTGAATGGAGATTATTCCATTGCGATTCCTTCTTACCAATACACAAAAGACTTTTTAACTTCCCATGGACGTCACTTATACAAGTTAACTCACAGTACACCCCTCAGTTTTATTGAAACATCTCAACTCCAGCATGCCTTGAGAAAGTCTATATGATTAATGACAGACCCCAATATTGCCTGTTAACTGGACCCAGTCGGTCTGGTAATCACTATCTTCATTCGCTTTTAGATTCTCACCCCCAGCTTTTGATATCGCCAGAAGAGGATTTTTTTGTCGATTTCATGATTCGAAGACACCGGACTTCTTTTTTAAGAGAATTGGCATCCAATCGGGATTTATTGTTTCCTAAATTTTGTATTGATAAATTGTTATCCATGAACAAAGAAGATAACTGGCAAAAGTTGACCTCTGGTGAAAAAGCCCCTCAACATAATTTTAGCGAGGAAATTCCATTTAATTACAAGAGATACCAGGAGCTTTTACGATCCAACATGCCTTTATTGTACAAAGGATGCAGTGATATTGTCTTGCGATACCTGGATTGCCTCTTCCAGGCAGTAGAAACTCCTTTAAATAATCATACGGATTATCAATTCGTCTACATGTGCCCAAATATAAAAGAAGGTCTCCGTTTTTTTATTTCTGAATTAAAATGCAAAGTACTCATTATTATCAGGGACCCCGTGCAACGAACAGCGTCTCTGATTAAATCCAGAAAAAATGTGACCACTGACCACCAGATTAAAACTGTAGATAACCTGATAAAATACTTTGAACACGTTCTTTTACTGTTAAATGATCCAATTCTTAGCCAACAAATATTGGTCCTGGACTACAGTTATTTGAAAGGTCAAACAGAGCATGTTATGTCATCCGTGGCTTCATTCCTGGAAATGCAGTTTCATGCTAATTTGATACAAGCGACTCTCTATGGCAAACCAACAACTCCCAATACTTCTTTTAAAAACAATGAAGTAGAAAAATTTTCAAATAAGCCTGGAGGTTATATCAAAGAAGTTCTGGATGAAAGTACCATTGAGTATATACAACAAGCAGCACATCCCGTTTATTTAAAACTCAGAGACATTGCTGTCCAGAATCCACAAACGATGAAATAACAACCAAGTACCATATTTGATTTTGTAAAACATACCCAGCAGAGTGTTATTGGAAAGGAAAATTATGCTAGCTGCAGTCATCCAAGCTAGAACATCAAGTCAAAGGTGCAAAAACAAAATGTTGCGCAGTTTCGCAAATACCAACCTCATTTCTTTGGCCCTTGAAAAATATTCTCAACCCACCAAAGCGTTCAAACTTTACTTTGCTGCCTATGAACCAGAATTGCTGGAAATTGGGAGACAATACAATTGCACAATCATTCAAAGAAATCCAGAAAGTGCAAATGGAGAACGGATCGAGATCGTCATGAATTACATGTCTGAAATACCTGAAGAGATGGTCATGTTTATCAATCCATGTCACCCCTTTATGGAAATGGAAACCCTGGAAAAGGCAGCACTCTACTTTGAGAAGAAACAAATGATCAGCATGACTTCTGTCGTCAAATCCCATACCTGGTATTATTTCATGGATGGCAGAGCCATCAATTTTTTAGATCCGACCAACCTCAACACAAAAACCACAGAACCCCTTTATCAAGTCGCTCATGCTTTCCACATTTTTAACAGAAAACGTTTTCTCAAACATCACTATTTTTGGACACATCAAAAAAATGATCCATTCTTCTTTGAAATTTCAGAAAAAGAGGCAATTGATATTGATACGGAATTAGATTTTGCTAAAGCAGAAGCTTTGTATATTCGTGAATATGGTTATCACACCACTTTGCTAAAAGAAAAATTCAAGAAAATTAAGATGTTGGTGATGGATGTAGATGGTGTACTAACCGATGCGGGGATGTATTACTCTGAAGAAGGAGATGAATTGAAAAAATTTAATACTCGTGATGGCATGGGCTTAAAACAACTGAGGGAAGTTGGTATCCAACAGGCCATCATTACTGGTGAAGACACTGCAATTGTCCAAAATAGAGCAAAAAAATTAAAAATAGAAGAAGCGCATCTCGGCATCACAAATAAACTTGAAGTGATGGAATCCATTCTCGCAAAATATTCACTAGCTTCTGAAGAAGTAGTCTACATTGGTGATGATATCAATGATTTGTCTATAGTTGGAAAAGTGGGGGTTTTTGTTGCGGTTGCTGATGCACTGGAATCGTTAAAAAGCCAGGCTGATTATATAACAAAGGCACGAGGTGGGGAAGGAGCAGTTCGAGAAATCTGTGACATGATTTTATCCTCTCTCCCGAGCTGCTAGTACATAGGAAATCGCCTTAGAACCTGTTTGGAAAAGATGGTTCGTCGCGAAAAATCGACCTCATTGAGTTGTCCACCTAGCCTCAGGAAGTCGATTCCTCCCTCTTGGAGAAGAATTGTAAGGTAAAAAACCTTTGACCCCATGTATTAATTTTCACATAAAAAATAAATAATGAAATATTTTCTTCGGTGTCATAAAAATTTTTTGATCACATTTTTGATTATTTTAATTTTTCGGTTAGTTTTTATGGTCACCTACCCTCTAAACGTAGCTGGTGATGGAGATGCCTACTTTAGAATGATAGGATATGGCAGGAGCCATTTAATTCATGCCAGTGGATATCCTTTTATTTTTGGATTACCCTTTCAAATTTATCGATCCATCACTGGTTTACAGCTCACAGATGAGCGTTTAAAAAAGGTAACACAGCCGATGGATGGGAGTAATGAACAACAAGAAAGCACATTATCAGAACAAGAAAAGAAGCCTCTTGAAAATCCCAGCCCAAACGCAGGCAATCCACCTCAAATAGAAGTAATGATTACCCAAAAAACCCTGGATCTGGTCAATAATTCAAACTTTACCAGCCAATTTAATACGTCTTTCAACGAAGAACTCTTTGTTGCATTGAAAACACACTTAAATAAAAAAATGTATTTTCAACAACTCTTGGATGAGTTAAAGCAAAAACACTCCATTCATTTATCTGATACCGACAAAAAAGCCCTGTTGAGAGCATCCATTCTTAGAGAACCCCAATATAGCTCCAAAAAACTTCTATTTCGCCTGATGTTATTAATCACACAACATTCAGTAGATCTATTGATGATCGTTGCATTATTTTTTCTGGTTCAACATATTTTTGGACAAAACGCTGCGATTCTTTCTATCCTGCTATACGGATTGGATGTATTTAATATCGCTTATGTCTCACAAACTCGTCCTGCATGGTTTCAAGGAGTGTTATTAGTTTTCTTTCTTTGGAGTATCCATCGGGCATACCAATCAACAGAAGCATCAAAAAAAATAACAAGCTACGCATTATCCGCATTTATATTCAGTTGGATGGTTCTAGTAAAATATAATGCGTTCATGCTGGTTCCAGTATATTTAGTCACTTTATTGCATGAGAAGACTAGTTGGAAAATACGAATAATTTCTCTGACAGTCATTTCTTTTGTTTTCTTAAGCGTTGTACAAAGTTATATTCTTTTTTTCCACAAGCCAACAACAGGAACAAAGGACTTGAATTATGATAGTGGACTCATCATGAGAAAAGTAGCGCCCGATTATACTCCAGAAAAAAAATTATCCGCTCAAATGGGAATACATACTAAAAGATATTTGGTGGTGGGTTGGTTACTACACGATAAAAAGCCTGTCCTTAGTCAACACAGTGTCTATGAACACATTGATTCTTTACCACCAGAATATAGGGCCCCTTATCGTCAAAAATACCTCTATTTATTAGATGCTGATCACAAAGTGCTCGATGATCTCATCAAAACAACTAACATGCCTGACGATTATGCTGGAGATTATACGAAGGTTGTATATTTCCTTGGTCTCAAAGTCGCAGACCAACTAGGCAAAAAAATGTTTTTCGAAGTAATTACTCAAAATTTTCTCACTTATCTAAAAATCACGTTGGCCAAATGTTGGAACAACTTGTTTCGTCCTTTTATTCCCACTTATTTAGTGCATGCGAATTATGGTTGGGGTGAAAATTTACAAAATAACATTTTTTATGAGAAGCAATACGATGCACTGCTTCATCAACGTAAAGTGATTCTTCATGATGAAGTGCCGAGGAATATATTAAATTTCGGCTTCGTGGAGTATTTTAACGAAACAACTCGAACCATTGGATATGAAAGAACTATTCTGTGGAAACCAGGAGTGATTCTGTTCTCTTTACTGGCTCATTTGAGAAATCCATTGTCATTGCTAAATTGGATTTGTCTTGGGCTATTATTGGTTTTAGCCCTCAAAAAAGGAATGCAGGAAAGCTTTACCCAAGAAAATACAGGAATTATTATCTATCTGGTATGCATGATTATCGGTTTTATCATTGGATCCAATTCATTTTTCCATTTCCGCTCTAATGAATTGAGATTTATACAACCTGTTCTCAGCACTTTAACTGGTGTAAGCCTTATTTGGATTTATCAAGCATTATTGGGCAAAAGAAAAGTACCTTTTCCCTCTTAAAACAACAAAAGATAAACGAACTCAAATTATAATAAAGGAAAAATATGGAAGTTCATGTCGAAACCACAGCACTCAAAGATGCTGTCATCATTTCAAACGAGATATTTGAAGATGACCGAGGTTTTTTTATGGAGGTTTATCGAAAAGATATTTTCGAAAAAGCAGGGCTTCCCACAGATTTTGTACAGCTCAACCATTCTCGCTCAACCAAAGGAGTTGTGAGGGGGCTGCATTTTCAATGGGAACCTCCAATGGGAAAATTAATTCGAGTCACTCAGGGCACAGCTTATTTAACGGCAGTTGATATTCGGAAAGGATCACCAACATTTGGGCAATGGATAGGGATGGAATTTGATGCCAAAGAGAAAAAGCAATTTTATGCTCCTGCTGGATTTGCTCGCGGATTTTGTTGCCTGTCGGATGTCGCTGAACTGGAATATTTAACGACAGGCACTTATAATGGTTCCTGTGAAGCCAGCATTTTATGGAATGATCCCGAAATTGGCATGGAGTGGCCAATTTCGAATCCCACACTTTCAGAAAGAGATATCAATGCGTTAACTCTATCTCAATGGATGGAGAGTGAAAACTCCAATCATTTTATTTATAGTCAATAGAGAATTCATAATATGGAAAAAATGCGCTTATTAATAATTGGAGGTAATGGACAACTAGGCTCTGATTTCAATAGATATGCCCCACTTTTGAAATACGAGGTTTGTAATTTAACTCATGAGGACGTGGAAATTACCAACAGAGATTCTGTTTTCAATACATTAAATACATTGAACTTCGATGTCATCATCAATACGGCAACATACCACGGCCAGAAAGCATATGAAGACAAGACTCCCGATAACTCTTATGCCGTCAATATGTTTGGACCGTTTTATCTTGCACAATATGCTCAGGAACATGGGAAAAAATTTGTCCATTTTAGCACAGACTATGTATATTCTGGGAATGTCGACTGCCCAGAAGGTGGATTTTCAGAAGAAGATTTGCCAATTCCAGGAAATATTTATGGAACTTCCAAGTTGGCAGGAGAGCATTTGGTAGGCATTACTTGTGAGCAGTCTTTGATCATTAGAGTAGCCTCACTTTACGGGTATAATGGGTGCCGAGCAAAAAACAATTCTAACTTTGTTGAAATGATGATGGCTAAGATGAGAAACCATGAAAACATCAAGGTAGTGGATGATATTTTCATGAGCCCCACCAGTACTAAATCCATCGTCCAATGGACAGTCAAACTATTGGAAAACAATCAGACGGGGCTTTATCATTTGGCAGGCTCAGGGGGCTGCTCATGGTATGACCTGACCATTGCCATTGCTAAATTTTTAAATTATCCTGAAAACTTGATAGAACGCTCTTCTACACGGCATATCCAACAGGAGGTAAAGCGTGGGAATAATACTGCATTACACAATAAAAAACTCCAAAAAACTTTAGGAAGCAATCTCCCCCATTGGCAAGAATGTTTGCATGAGTATTTAACAGAAAGAGACAAGTACATCACCTGAATTTTTACTATCTTGACGTGATGTGCGACTTTTTTTGTCATTCCGGGCTTGACCCGGAATCTAAGAGCTTACACACGTTTTCTGGATACTGGATCAAGTCCAGTATGACATGCTCTGTTATAATAATATCAATCACTTACAAGAAAAAGTTGCACACGGCGTTATCTTGATGAAAACCAATAGAAAGTTAACGAGGAGCATTGAATGATTGTTTCCAGAACCCCATTACGTATCAGTTTTGTAGGTGGGGGAACAGACCTGCCTGCATTTTATAACGAAAATGATTACGGATGTGTGATCAGTTCTGCCGTTGATCGCTATGTCTATATTGCTGCAAATTACCGTTTTGATGGCAAGATACGGATGGCCTACTCTGTCAATGAAGTGGTCGATAACATCGAAAATATTCAAAACGACCGCTTGCAGACGGTCTTGAAACGGTTGAATATTACCGATAGTATCGAAATCTTTTATATTTCTGATATTCCCAAGCAACTTGGTTTGGGAGGCTCCAGTGCCTTCACCATTGGAGTTCTGCATGCGTTGTATGCTTACAAAGGACAAAAAGTTTTCCCAGAACGCTTGGCGCGGGAATCTTGTGAGATTGAAATTGATGAATTGAAAAATCCAATTGGAAAACAAGATCAGTATGCTTGTGCCATTGGAGGCATGAACTATCTTCAATTTTGCAATGACGGTACCGTTGTGCAAAAACCAATTTTGATCGATGAAGACCTCATTTTGAAAATATTTGATGACCTCATTTTTATTTACCTGGGACAGAGTCATGATGCCTCAAAAATACTCTCCGGTGTGAATAATAATATGGGGACCAACCATAAAATATTAATCCAAATGAGGGAAATTACAGAACAACTGTATCGGGAATTAATGAAAAAGAATATTGATCAGTTTGTCTATGCGCTAAAAGAAAATTGGTTACTCAAAAAAAGTACATCCAATGAGATTTCCAATGGTCACATCGAAGAACTTTATGAGAAAGCAGTGCGTCATGGTGCGCTCAGTGGCAAAGTATTGGGCGCGGGTGGAGGAGGTTTTTTGATGATGTATGTCCCTTTAGAAAAACAAGAATATTTCTTTCAGAAAATGGAGGGCATCAAAATGTTAAAATTTTCCATCGCCCATGAAGGCAGTCAAATCCTGACAGTGGCCTGACAATTTTTATCATAAAAATAGGCAATGAAAGCATTTTTATTAGCAGCAGGACTGGGTAAACGCTTGAGGCCCATCACATTGCACACCCCCAAATGTTTGGTGCCCATTCACAATATTCCTTTAATGGACTATTGGCTCAAGATTTTTGAACAGGCCAACATTGATAATATCCTGATCAACCTGCATCACCTCACAGAAAAAGTAGAAGAGCATGTCAAAGCATATCAGGGGCCTGTTCAGGTGGAGATTGTTTTTGAAGAAGTACTCTTAGGCAGCCTGGGCACTATTTTAGCGAACAAACAGTTTTTTGAGAATGATCAATCGATTGTCATTTGTTATGCAGACAATTTTACGAACTTGAATTTACAGGCAATGCTGGATTTTCACGATTCACACAGCTTCCCTTTCACCATGGGGTTGTTTGAAACAGATCAACCAACGCAGTGTGGAATTGTTGAAATGGATAATAATTCCCTGATCACTTATATGGAAGAAAAACCCAAACATCCCAGGTCGAACCTGGCCAATGCTGGGGTGTATGTGGCAGATACCACTGTCTTTCACAACATGGAGTATGATGGAAAGACCCTGTTAGATATTGGCTATGACTTACTGCCCAGGCTGGTCAATAACATGGCAGGCTATCGAATTCCTGAGTTTCTGATCGATATCGGAACCCCAGAAAAACTGGAATTTACCAATGAATATGTCAAACAACACATCGATGAATTTACGCCATACTTTACTAATTAACTCATTACATTCAGACAAAAGTTTTTATATGCTAACCTTGAAAAAAGGGGAAGAACCAGCTTCCCTCCTTACCAAGGAGGGGTTGGGGGAGATTCTTAAGAATCCTTAAAATATATAAAAGCCTTTAATGCAATCACTCATTCATAAAAAAGGAAATTAATGCACATACTCGTTACAGGAGGATGCGGTTATAAAGGAACCGTTCTCACCAAAAAATTATTAGAAGAAGGATATCAGGTCACTGTATTGGACATTATGTGGTTTGGGAATTATTTACCCGAACATAAAAACCTCACAATCATTAAAGAAGATATCCGAAATATCGAAGCCATTTCTCTGAAAGATATTGATGTCATCATCCACTTGGCAAATATTGCAAATGACCCCAGTGTAGAATTAGACCCCACTCTGTCTTGGGAGGTCAATGCGCTGGGAACCATGCAACTTGCCGATTATGCGGTACGAAGCGGAGTGAAACGTTTGATTTACGCCAGTTCGGGTAGCATCTACGGAGTCAAGGATGAGCCAGAAGTGACCGAAGAACTCACACCTGTTCCTCTTTCAGTGTATAATAAAACCAAAATGGTGGTTGAACGAGTCTTGTTGAGTTACAAAGATGACATGATCATTCAGTGCATTCGCCCAGGAACCGTATGTGGCTACTCTCCCAGGATGCGTCTGGACATTGCTGTCAACATGCTCACCATGCAGGCTTTATCAAACGGAAAAATCACGGTTTTTGGTGGTCCTCAAACACGACCCAATCTCCATATCCAAGACATGATTCGAGTCTATCTGCATTTTTTGGAGAACGACCAGCTACAAGGAATTTTTAATGCAGGATTTGAAAACATTTCTATTATAGATACTGCCAAAAAAGTGACGCAAACCGTCCCTGCCGAAATTGTTGTCAGTGAATCCAATGACCCTCGTTCTTATCGTCTCAATGCTGATAAACTCCTTCAGACTGGTTTTACTCCTGAATATTCGGTCCAGGATGCAATTGATGAGATCTATGAAAGGGTAAAAAGTGGGGAATTGACTGATGAGGAGCATTGCTACAATGTAAAATGGATGAGAAAGGTTTTGCAATAAGCTAAAAAATCGATTGTCGAACAATACAAATTTTGTAAAGCAGATAAATTCTATGAAAATCAGTTGGTTTGTTCCTCCAGTTTCCAAGTACTCTTTGCTGCCAGATTGGATTTCCCGAAAAATGCGGATTGGGTACTATCATTATGATCATGTGCCAGGTTCCGTATACCTCCGTTGTAGTTTATTGATTTATTACCTGGAAGAACAGGGAATTCGATGTTATCTTAATAATCCATCTGCAGATGCCGATATTGCTGTTTTTGTGCGTTGGCAGGATGAGCAGGCCTATCAGGAACTACAACGGCAAAAAGGCAAAGGCAGGGTGACTGTTTTTGATCAGGTGATCAATTATTTTGATGTTGCCGGAATATTTCCTGGTAACTACGGAAGTACGGAAGAACAAAAAGCACAGATTTTGCAAATGGTTAACTCAGTAGATGCCTTTACGTGCTCTTCTGAATTCATTCGCCAAAGAGCCAATCAGCAAGGAATTACCGGTCACTACATCCCAGAGACTGTCGATTTACGACATTTTCGTGATTATAAAAAGAAAGAGAGTTTTCATAAAAAATCCATTACTGCCATTTGGTCAGGACAGCCGGTGAAGGCAACAGAACTGTCCGAGTTGATTCCCTTATTGCAAAAAAGAGATATTTCCTTGACAGTCATTGCCTCCAGAAAGCCTGATATTTCAGGCCCATTTGAATGTATACCTTATTCCTACAACACATTTCCTCAAAGTATCCTGGCAGGAGATGTTTGCGTTTCTCCACGCAAAACCGACAATACTTATGATTTGGGGCACAGCTATTGGAAAATTGGCACCTTCATGGTTTGTGGGGTCCCGGCACTTGCTGCTCCAATTCCGTCTTATGTCGAAGCGATTGGAAAGACAGGAGGAGGAAGAATTTGTGAGTCCACTGCCGATTGGGAATCTGCACTGGATTACATAGCCGAGAATCGAGATGTTCTTTGGGAATGGTCCCAGGCAGCCCGTGAGGGGATGATTGCCCACTATTCTACAGAAAATGTCGTCAAACAATATATTGCACTTTTTGAAAAACTCCTTGATTCTCGAAAATCATAAAAGAAACGTCCATATCGATTACTAGAGTAGTTCAGCATTGGCTGATATACTAGTCCCGAAGGGACGACAAGCAATAGCCCAGCTATTTATGACTGGGTAAGAGTTATGAAACATTTATCAGTCCCGTAGGAACGATACAAATTGGGAATGCACCCGACAAAACGCCAAAGCGATCTCAGGAAATAGATTTTTCGTACGGTTGACATTCCGTTTTTTTGTGAGGGTCCAACCTTTCGATTTCGTGGACTCCATCAAATTATCGTCCAGCTTAAATGGGTAGCCAAAAACCTTAACCAACTAAAAACCATGAGTTTTATCACAGAATTCAATCAGCATGTCCAAGATAAAAATTTAGAAGGAGTGGTAGACACTCTGAAAACCCTGCCGGAACGGGTGACTGTCAAACTGAATGAGTACAACCCTTTGCCTCCGACGAAACCAGCACGAATTTGTATTGAATTGACCAATCGTTGTAATTTGAATTGTCCTTTTTGTCTGGTTGGACAGCAAAACCTGCAAGAATCCGTCGCTCACGATGATTTGAACCGAGAAGCAGGTGGAATGGACATGGATTTGTGCCGAAAAATCATTGCTGACGCCAAAAAATTTGGCATCAAAGAGATTTTGCTCACCTTCCAAGGGGAACCATTGATGTTCAAGCGGCAAAATTTTATTGAATTGGTTAAACTTTCCAAGGCAAATGGCCTCAAAACCATTGTTTTTACAAATGGTCTTTTATTGGACCCCGTTTTTTCCAGAGCCATTGTGAAAGCAGGCTTGGATGTGATGCGATTTTCCGTTGATGGTGCAACACAAGAGATTTACGAACTGAACCGGGTGGGTGGTAAATTTGAAAAAGTGCGCACCAACATGAAAGATATGGTGCAGATTGTCAAAGAAGAAAAAAGCAAACTTCAATTGATCTGGCAATTCATTGCCCTCAAAAATAACGAACATCAAATCGAATTTGCCGAAAAAATAGCCGAAGAAATTGGTATTCCGTTTCTCATCAAAACATTTGCTGAGAGCATCCCCGCACTGGTTCCAGAAAACCCAGCATATCATCGAAAGTATTTATCAAAAACTTGCCATGATATTTATAAGTCCATCTGGGTGTATTGGAATGGCGATGTGGTGCCATGCTGCTATGATTTAGATGGTAAAGAAATCTTGGGCAATATTAACCAAAATACGATTGAAGAAATTTGGGATGGAGAAAAATATAAAAATTTGAGAAAACGAGTCAATGAAGCCCTAATCCATCCAGAAAATGAGCCCGAATTGTGTAAAGGGTGTTTGAAATATGCCCCCCCAGAAAAACTAGGCATTGATCCTGCTGCTGCTAAATTGAAATCTTATTTGCAACAACCCTTTTTGAAATAATCCAATAGTCCCAAGTGGGGTTGGTCATATTTTTGATCAGTTGTGAAAAAATGATTTCCCCTCCTTTCCAAGGAGGGGGTAGGGGAGGTTGTAGGTATATATCACCAGTTCATTTATGAAAAACGAAAAAGTTTTTATTTCCATTAAACCCCATGATGGGATGAAAGGAGGAGGCTCCAACACGTTCGCATGGAATTTTCAACGGTACCTGATAAAAAAGCAAATTCCCATAGCCAATCATTTGTGGGGAGCATCCAAAGCCATCATTATTGCTGACAAAGTCAATTTAATGGCCTTAAAAATTGCTAAACTCATGGGATGTTATATTCTCCATCGCCTTGATGAAGAATTTAGAGAAGATGAACCGCCAGTTGTCCGAAAACGACACAACAAAATTGTTCAGATTAATAAACTGGCCGATCACACGGTTTTCCAGAGCCAGTTTGTCAAAAACAACGTATCCCCTCACTTGAATCCAAAAGATTGGAGCATCATTATCAATGGAGCGGACTCTTCCATTTTTCATTATCAGTCACATCAAGGACAATACATTGGTCATATCACCAATTCGGTGGGAGAGAAAAAACGCCTGGATTTATTAGAAAAAGCCATCCAAAAATATCCAGACGAACAGTTCATGCTGGTTGGCAATCATGAAAACTCCTCCATTGACTTTTCCCAATACAAAAATGTCACCATCGTTGGTCCTGTTACCAAAACCGAACTGGTCAAATATCATCAACAAATGAAATGCCTTTATTTTCCTTCGGAAAGAGACCCATGCCCTAATACGGTTGTAGAAGCAATCCTGTCTGGCATCCCAGTCTGCTATAATCAACATGGAGGCACTAAGGAAATTGTCAGAGACTGTGGCCTTCCTTTGGAAAATTTTAATGAATTACTCAGTCAGCTTGCAGTGTTTCAAGAAAAATGTGCTCATCGCAATGATCTTTATTTTGATTCGGTGGCTGCAAAATATTTAAGTTTGATGCCGGGCTAACATGTTAAAAATCCACATTGTTTATAATTTTACCGATGCCCCCTTCGGAGGCTCCAATCAATTTCTCAAAGCCTTAAAAAACTATTTCATCCAGCAGAATGTCTATTCCGAGCAGATAGAACAGGCCGATATTGTTATCCTGAATAGCCATTTATTTGGACAGGGAAAAACCCTCTTTGGCATCATCTGGGCAAATCGCCGTTTATTTCAACAAAAAACGATCTTGCACCGAGTCGATGGACCGGTTTCTCTCTATCAGGCCAATAACCGATTTTCTATCGATAAATACGTTTTTAAAATCAACCGCTTTGTGGCAGACGGGACGATCTTTCAGTCAGATTGGAGTCAGAAAAAATGCAAAGAAGTGGGAATGCCAACCAAAGCCTTTGAATTGGTCACATTCAATGCCCCCGACCCTGCCATCTTCTTTCCTTCCATCATGGAAACACCACAACCTGGTGCTAAATTCAAAATCATCGCCACCAGTTGGTCCACCAACCCTAATAAAGGTTTCGATATCTATGAATTTTTGGACAAACATCTGGATTTTGATAAATATGAAATGACCTTTGTGGGCAGATCCCCCATTGCTTTCAAAAATATTCAACTCATCGATCCCTTACCCAGTCCACAAGTGGCGGAACAACTCCGGGCTCATCATCTCTTCATCTCAGCCTCCTTTTTAGAGGCATGCTCCAACTCACTGCTGGAAGCTATCCACTGCGGATGTGTTCCGATTGCCAGAGATACTTCGAGCCATCCTGAGATGATCGAGAAATTTGGAATTCTCTTTCAAGACAGCTCTGATATTTTGCAGGCCATCGATATGGCAGCCAAACAGTATCAAGACCTGAAAGCCAACTTGACGTTACCAACTCTCGAAGAAATTGGAGCACGGTATTATCAATTCTGCCAGAAAGTTCATCAAGGCCGCCAACAGGAACAAAGACCTCTGACCTTTTCAAAAGCTTTGTCCTTCAAGTTCGATTCACTCCGGTTTCAACTGGAACAACGGCTTGGGCAAATTGATGCAAAAGTGAGTAAGTAAAACTTACAGCAATTTTACAAGCATAAGAAATTTTTTCAGTATATTTTAGTCACAGAGGGACAACACACCTAAGATCATACTTGATTCTTGACTTATCCCTTAATTCAGCATGAAGGCATTAATCGAATAAGGAGAATATGGAAAAAAAACAGGAATACACAGTAGTCTTGCGCGATGCAGGAATTGGACATGAAGAGTTTGTAGCGTTGGGGAATTTCCGCTCATGTGGAAGGAGTTCCAACAGAGGATACGGGTGGAAAGAACATCATCATCATTAAAAAATCGGAAACGATCATTATTCAAAAAAACGATTAGTTACAATTTGAAATTACGGGAAACAGTCAGTTTCACGCCTTGCATTGGGATCCGATTTTGCCCGTTTTATCTCTCAATCACATTTGGAGCTTTTCAATGACAAAAACCGCAGAGTCTATTTCAATCAGATGATTGCTATGGAAGATTGGATGTTACCCGTTGTTTTTCAGCACAGACCATCTCAATTTTACCTGCCGGTCAACTTCCTCGCCGTTTTGCCGCCATGTAAGGCGACACTACCGTTAATTTGTTGCCAATTCAACATACCGTGGCAAAACACCAGAACAATTTTAGCAAATAGATTTTTCGTGCGGTCAGTGCTCCGATTTTTGAGGGTTGGTGGAAAATCTACCTTTAGCCACTAGAAACTACAAAACAACATTAAAAGATCTTTTTTTAGTGTTTTTTTGTGGGTTTCGTGGCCATTAGCAAAAAACAAAAATTTTTTAAATGGTTTAAATTATTACCTAAAAAGATCTCTCTGGAGAATTAGATAGCTCTTTTCCATGTACAAAAATTTCTTATTTTGCTATAGCATTTCGAAAGTTCATAATTTCCCAATAATGTCAAAAATTTAAACATGGACCGTGAGAGCTATTTGAAATGTTCCCTTGAGGAATTATATGACGTTCATCGACATATAGATAAAGAAAAATATCCAGAACGGGTGCAAGTTCTGTTAGAAGTAATTTCTGAGAAGGAAGAACAGGGGGAGACCCATTTAGAAAAGAAGAAGGATGAATTGTTTATTTTTGCACAAAATTCACAAAATTCCAGCCAAGGCTTTTCAAAAGACAACGACCCTGCTCATGACATAAAAAAGGAATCCAACATATATGCTCCTCCCCAATCCATTTTAGAACAAACAACCAAAGGCCAAGAGGGGATCTACAAAATTGCTACCACTTCTCAACGCTTTATCAATTATATCATTGATCATTTCCTCATTTCTTTTTTTGCCTTTTTATTGGGAGCAATTTTAGCATGGATAGAGAGGGACGTTGCTATGCTCAAACTCTACGGTTCCACACTCGGCATAGTCATGACAATCACTTATTATTTTATTTGTGAGAACGCATTTTTAAAAACTTTGGGAAAGATTATCACAAAAACAAGAGTGATCAGTATAGATGGAAGTGATCCAACAGCAAAACAGATCATTATCAGAACACTGTGTCGACTTATTCCTTTTGAGGCTTTTTCATTCTTTGGGGGAAATGGACACCCTGTTGGCTGGCATGATCGTCTATCACGAACAAGATTGATTTCTATCGAACCAGAATTCTCGGAACTCATCAAAAAAGATGAAGCATTGAATAAGCATTGCAATTTGTTTGGTTAATTAGAGGGTCTCTTTATGCTTGAATGTACTCAAAAACCACCAGGGTAATATCATCATTGGTTTCTTTTCCTTGAGCATATGAATTCACATGCTCCAGTAACATGGACAGCAGTGAATCAAGATCACAGGTACGATTTTCCTTTAAGAAAAGAAGCAATCTTTTTAATCCAAACATCGTTTCCTCTAAATTTTCCCTTTCTGTTATTCCATCGGTATACAGTATTCCTCTATCGCCAGGCATCATCGTGTATTGTGTTTCCTGGACTTTATATTCCGACTTAGGAAGAATACCAAGAACCATTCCACCTCTTTCCAGAAGAATGGGATCTTCTCCGTTCGCTGGAATCAGAATCAAAGGAGCATGTCCGGCAACGATTTGTCTCAGTTTCCCCTCATGATTGATATTAACTAAAATCGCAGTCATAAATTGATGATGTGGTAAATGTTGTTCAAATAATTCATTAATGTGTTCCATGATTCGCGTCAGAGAAGTGTGCCGGTCTTCCAATAAAATAACATTAGCCATGACTGTTGATAACGCCGCCGCAATCCCATGTCCGGTACTGTCTCCTAAAAATAAATTGTATGTCCCGTTCTTGTAAGGGTAGATTTTATAGATATCACCAGAAACATGGGAGTGAGGAATGAATCGGGTCGCTATTTTGAGATAAGAAGGACATGTATACTCAGTAAACAGACGTTTTTGAACACTTTCTGCAAGCGTTAAATCCTCGGTGATTGTTTCATTTTTTTTAGCCAACTCCTTATTCTTTTCAGATAGTTGTTGAGTGCGTTCAGCAACTTGTGATTCCAAATCAATATTCAATTCTTTCAATTCCTGTGTTTTTAATTCAACCATCGTTTTAAGTTTTCTATTATGCCAGAAGAGAAAACTGATTATTAAAATAATCACCCCAAAAATTTGTGCGACCAGTACCCAGTCGATCTTCTTGATAATGGTAATGTTTGCCCATTTATTATTAATATGATTCATTTCCTCTTCACTAACATTTTGCATGGCCTTTTCCAATATCTGATGCAACATGGGCCAGTCTTCTCTTATACCGATGTGCAAAGAGGTTTGGCGTTGTTCCTCATCCGTCATATTTATAAAATCGGAAAGCCGAATGTTTTCAATCTGATTTTCCCTGGCAAGGTAATGGAATACAAAGGGGTTTCCAATGATAACATCCAGTTGTTTTGTCGCTAGTTTTCGAACCAAATCCACTTTTTTTTCGACTTCAATGATTTCAATTGCTGGTATCTTTTTTTTGAGTAACGGGATGCTCCCATGTGATGTTTCCATCCCGACCTTCTTACCTAACAGATTGATATTCCAGTCTTGTTCGTCAATATGGGTAAACATTCCGAGTTTTCCCTTGTAGTAAGGCTTGGTATAAAGAGTAAATTTCTTTCGTTCTTCAGTGATATAAAGAACTGGCATGACATCGATTTTTTTTTGCTGAAACAGTTCAATTAATTCCATCCATGTATAACCATAGATGAATTCAATCTCTACTCCAATTTTTTGAGCCAGTAATTGGATATGATCGATGGCCAGACCTTTGGCAATACCAGATTCGTTAAAATCAAAGGGCGGCCAGTCTGTTTCATTCGCGACACGAATAACAGGGTGCTTTTTTAGCCACCTTTTCTCACCTTTTGTAAAATTAATTTTGTCTTTGGGCTGTCGCAGAGAACGCTCCGGAGGATCGACCCGGAACCATTTTTTGTAAATAGTATCGTGCGTCTCGATTGGTATCGCAGCAAGGCTTTTGTCAATAATCGAAACTAGCTCGGGCCAATCTTTACGAACTGAATAAACAACTTCTAATTCTTTTTCAGTAGCGACATAACCGATTTTTATTGATTTAAGAAAATGTTTTTGTTGGCTATAGTATGTTGATGTACTGGTCAGACTCGCATCGGCTTTGCCCTCCAGCATTATTTTAATGGATTCAAGCTCGGATGCTGCTTCAACAATTTTTATAGTAGGATGAGGTTGAATCAGAGAGACATAGAACTCATTTCCTTCTTGAAAAGCAATTCTTTTTCCTGACAGGTCTGTAATTTTTTGAATATCCAACTGACTTTCAGAAGGTAACACAACAATTGGAAATTCACTGACATACGTCTGTGAAAAATCAAAAAAGGGCTTTCTTGCCTCTAGAGGTGAAGATGTGGCAAGTCCATCAATTTCATGTCTTTTGGCCTTTTTTACTATTTCAACCCATTGACCTGTGACAAGTTGGATATTGGCTCCAGTTGTTTCATTGATATAACGTATAAAGTCCACATCCAGACCTTGTAATTCACCATTGATGTCCCTGGAGATGTAAGGTTTCCAGGTTTCATCGGTGCCAAACCTAATCACTGGATGAGCTTGAAGAAAGGCTTTTTCTGTTTCTGTTAATTGGATTTTTAACGGTTTTGCTAAAAGAGCGGGAACGAGCGATGAAAATATAATGAAGACCAACAGTAAATTTTTATGCATGAGAAAAATCTTTAGTAAATGGAAAAAGCTCGTGAAGGCAAAAAATCCCTGAAACATGCCAAACATCATCCACACAATAAGATTAATATCTGGTTTAGGTGAGAAAGTGTGTTATGCTTAGATGAAACGGGTGATGCATGCCTTGGGTATTTATATATTGGGTTGAAGCATATTCTGCAAGCAATATGAAAGGGTTGAATATAATTCTGCACAGCTTAGCAACAGAACCAGAAGCATGGTCTGTTGATGAATACTGGGCCAAACATGAGAAAGGATTGAAAATCTGGATTGGTCATGGTTTTTTTAGTTGTCGCATTGAAAAACCATTTTATCAGGAATTGGGATTGTTTGAGCGTATCAAGTTGTATAAAGCAATCAAGCAAATCAAAGCGGAAAACTCCAGGTAGGTTATGGTTTTATAAATATCGTTTCCACCAGTTCAGGATGAGAGTTTTCTCTCTTTCCCGAAAGGTTTCTTCGTCAATTTTTCCTTCTTTTCGTCCTTGTCGAAGATAGTGGAGTTTGGCCAGCCATTCGTTTGTTGTTTGACATACACTCCAGCCATATTGTTTCTGTTGGACCAGCTGTTCGTAATCATTGGCAGGAACCTCGATGGGCAGATTAATGGCATTGGGGGTTAAGGAGATCATGGTTTCCCTTATGGATTGACATTACGTCTTGAATTGTTAGAACTGAAACGGTTTTGAGGTGATCTTTTACAAACCCCATCATAACGCATTCGATTTTTCAGAATCAAGCGAACTCTGTTTCTTTTCCTATAAAATGTAAAACAATGAATCAGCAAGCAGCCCAGTTGCGCATTGAAGAACTTTGCCAACAAATCCATGCTCACAATAGTGCCTATTATACCAGGATTCCCACGATTTCCGATAAAGATTATGATCAGTTAGTGACTGAATTAAAATCTTTAGAAAACGCATTTCCTTCGTTGCGAAACGTCGCTTCTCCTACTACAAAAATTCTTGGCACTCCACTTTCTGCTTTTTCCAGTTACCCTCATCAAGTTCCTATGTTGAGTTTGAGCAATGTGTATTCATTTGATGAATTGCAATCCTGGGCAGTCAGTGTGGAAAAACTGCTGGATACCCAGGAAGTGGAATATACTTGTGAACTCAAAATAGATGGATTGGCTATTTCAGTATTGTATGAAGACGGTAAGCTGGTCAGGGGAGTAACCAGGGGAGATGGAATTGCCGGAGATGACATTACCCAAAATATAAAAACCATTGAAAATTTGCCTCTCCAACTCTCGAACCCTTTGAGTATGGAGGTCAGGGGGGAAGTTTATTATTCGAAAATGAATTTCCAAAAACTCAATCAACGTCGCCAGGCAATGGAAGAACCGTTATTCAAAAATCCAAGAAATGCAGCGGCAGGATCGTTGAGATTGCTAGACAGCACAGAAGTGCGTCGCAGAAATTTGGATATCTTTGTTTATTCATTGGTCAGTGGGTCTTTGGAAGCAGGACATTTTCAAGGTTTGGAAAAGCTCCGTCAATTGGGATTTCCTATCAATCCAGAAACCAGGAAATATCAAGCGTTAGCCGAGGTGATGGAATTTTGCCAAAGTTGGGAACAGAAAAAAGAACAATTGCCATATGAAGTCGATGGGGTGGTGATTAAAATCAATACACTCCAGCAGCAAAACAAGCTCGGAGCAACTGCCAAATCTCCACGTTGGGCAATAGCATTCAAATTTGTAGCCGAACAGGCTTTTAGTCGGTTATTAGAAGTCGAAATAGGGGTGGGCAGAACGGGTGTACTGACGCCTGTCGCCATTCTTGAGCCTGTTGAACTCAACAGCACTGTTGTTTCTCGGGCAACTTTGCATAACTATGATCAAGTTGCCCGCCTCGATTTGCACATTGGTGACCTGGTCACATTAGAAAAGGGAGGAGAAATTATTCCGAAGGTGGTGGCGGTCGATAAAGAAGTACGCCCCAGGGATGCTGTCAGGATTGAGCCTCCTGTCGCATGCCCTTCTTGCAATACTTTGGCAATACAAATTCCAGGGGAGGTGGATTGGCGCTGTCCCAATCCTCAGTGTAAATCTCAGCAGTTGGAACGTATTTTACATTTTGTATCTCGAAAAGCAATGAATATCGAAACCATTGGGCCAGCCCTGGTGGAGCAACTACTGGATAAAGGCTTGCTGCACAATGTTGCGGATTTGTTCCGTTTAAAACATGAGGACTTGAGCCAATTAGACCGGATGGGTGATAAATCGGCTGATAATGTTTTAACCGGGCTTGAACAATCTAAAAATTGCCAACTGTACCGATTCATATACGCCCTGGGTATTCGAAATGTTGGTGAAAAATCGGCAAAGCTTCTGGCACGTCACTTTCAAACTCTCGAAAATTTGATGAATGCTTCTATCGAAAAGTTACACGAAATTGATGAAATAGGACCCATCATCGCCAAAAGTGTGTATGATTTTTCCAGACAACCAGAAAATCAAGAGATCATTCAGCAGTGTCTTAATCATGGTATTGTTCTTCAGCAAGAAACTCCCCCAATTACCGATGCTTCTCCGTTATCAGGAAAAACGATTGTGATTACCGGAACTCTTTCGCTCTCAAGAGAGATATGGAAAGAACGGCTGGAAAGTGTGGGGGCCATTGTCACCAATAGTGTCTCTAAAAAAACGGATTACCTTTTGGCTGGAGAGAATGCTGGTTCTAAACTTGCCAAAGCTAACAAACTCAATATTCCAACGGTTGATGAAAATACTATCCAGCAGTGGATAAATTCATAACAGT
>JANQHV010000563.1 GCA_028282505.1 SAR324 cluster bacterium
TGAGTATCTACCACCGTTCTCAAAGGACGTGCTCCCACAGGTTGCTCGATGATTTGTGCAATGGCATTCGCCACATCCTGTGGATTTGGTCCATTTTCACTTTCCAGTTGTTCCACAATACCACCCCACATTTTTTCAGGGGCATCGGCCAGTGATCCATAACTGGAAATCGCCCTCTCATCGGCAATTTGTAAAACATTTGCTCCAAAGTTGGTCGCATAAGCCCCAGGTTCGACAATTGCTGTTTCAATACCAAGTTGACTCAGCTCACAATGGTATGTTTCTGCAAGACCTTCCAGGGCAAACTTACTGGCAATATAGGGTCCTGTAAATGGCATGATGACCCGTCCAATGATGCTGGAAACATAAATCAAAAGCCCCGATTTTCTAGCCCGCATGTGAGGAAGAATGGCTCGATTCACTCGTTGCACCCCAAACAGATTAACTTCGAAAATCTTCTGGAATTGTTCAATGGTAAACCCTTCCAGCCAACCACCACAACCAATTCCAGCATTGTTGACCACCACGTCAATCTGTTCACCAATTCGCAGCATTTGCTCAACAGCCCTATTTACAGATTGTTCATCGGTCACGTCCATTTCAAGAGTATAAATGGAGCCGGTTGCTGTTTCTCCATGAAGTGCTAGTTCGCTTGCTGGCTTTTTATTTCGATTTTCAACATCCCGCATAGCAGCAAAGACAGCATGTCCCTGATCTGCAAGAGTTTTTGCTGTCAAAAAGCCAAAACCCGTACTTGTTCCTGTGACCAGAACCTTATATTTTTCTTCCATTTTTTCCTTATTTGACGAGTGTGTGAGATAGTTGCTGTCACAAAATTTAAGAATTAGGAATTAAAAATTAAGGAAGTATTTTCATACCACGACACAAAGCTTCCTAAGTGAGCACCGCCATACAGCGACGGAGCGATCAAGCAACAGCCTTTAGAATCCACTATACAAATCATAACCAGTTATATTTTAAATGAAAATCCATAAAACCCCGATTGCAAAATATTCTGACAGAGCCTGAGCTATAGAAAGTATAGATATTTTTCTTCAAATATTCGAAGCAAAATAAAACCAAAACATTTCAGACAATTATGAATTAAATAGAGTTTCGGATAGACAAGTCTGTTTTAATTTGATATAGCAATATAAGCATCTCAGAAAATCAAGTTTGATAAAATAAGAGAAATACTTGCTCAAATATAAGAAGTCGAAGGAGGTAACAATGAATCCAAGAATGGGAATGGTATTAATCGGCAGCATTTCTTTGTTGCTTTTTATTCTTTTCGGTGCAAACTCAGCAGCTGCGGAAGAAGACAAATGTATCGGGTGTCATCTCGATGTGACACCAGGGATTGTTAAACAGCACGTTGACAGTCCAATGGCAAATGCCAAAAATGAAGATGATAAGGTCAGTTGCGATACCTGCCATGGGGACGAGCACACAACTATGGATGATTATGCAAAAGCCTCCATGCCAACGGCAGAGACTTGTGGAGATTGCCATGAAGATCAATTGAAACAATATCGAGCAGGAAAGCACAACTTAGCCTGGTTTGCTATGAAATCTCAAATAGCATGGCACAGCATTCCACCTGCTCTGGCTAAAGAAGGATATCGAGGTTGTTCTGGCTGTCATAAAATGGGACAAAAAGGGCTTCTTGGTGTTCAAGAGGGGAACATGGGAGCATTAAAATATGATGGAGGAGAAGAAGAGAGCCATTATCGTTATGGCAATGCCCAATGTGATGCCTGTCATACACGTCACAGTTTCCGCAAATCCGAGGCGTTAGATCCTCGGGCCTGTTCAAACTGCCATATGGGATTCGATCATCCTCAATGGGAAATGTATATATCATCCAAGCATGGAATCATCTGGCAAATTGAAAATCAAGGCAGTATGGACGGCCGTGCTCCAACTTGTCAAAAATGTCACATGGAAAAAGGAGATCATAATGTGAGTACTCCTTGGGGTTTCCTGGGGTTGCGTATCCCAACCAAAGAAAATGTGTTGGCATTGATTAAAGTAGCACCATCCTTGGAAAAACCATTAACCTCACTGGCCGCTGCCTTGCCTACTGGAAACTTCGATGATGTCGATGATGATCCTCAATGGACATTTGACCGGGCAATTATCCTGCAAGCAGCAGGCGTATTGGACGCTAATTTACAACCAACTGCACGTTTTGTGGAAATTGTCGTACAAGGTAGAGCAGCCCGTGGTCCAGAGGAATTCAACAAGCTCCGTACTAAGATGAAAGCAACCTGTAGTGAGTGTCATAGCAATGATTATGTTGATGCTCACTTCAAAGCAGGAGATGAAATAATCAAAGCATCTGATCACCTGTATGCAAAAGCAATTCAAGCGGTTCAAGGTCTTTACAAAGATGGGATTTTGACCAAACCGGAGGGTTGGGAATATGCACCAGATCTGCTGCAATACTATCATGCAAAAACAAAAGTTGAGCAAGAACTCTACTTGATCATGCTGGAATATCGCCAAAGAGCTTTTCAAGGTGCATTCCATGTCAGCAATGACTACGCACATTGGTATGGATGGGCACCTCTGAATACAGCCGTAAACATAATTCTGGAAGAAGTAGAAAAAATGCGTAAAGCGCACAAAAAATAAAATTATTTTATCCCTTTAGTACCAAAAGAGAGAGCTTCTGTAGAGGTTCTCTCTTTTTTTTTGAAATGGCACTATGATGAATCGTATATTTTTCTTTTCTATTTTTATTTGCTTAATCTTTCCTTATCCTGGCCTTCATGCGTCTTCCACACAAGAAGGAATTTGGGCGAAAATCATAACCAGTAAAGGAAATATCAAGACCCGCTTATATTATAAAAAAGCTCCCATGACTGTGATGAATTTTATTGGATTGGCCGATGGCAGTAAAGAGTGGGTGGATCCAGTGACCCAAGAGAAAAAAAACGGGATTCCACTCTATAAAAATCTTACATTCCACCGGGTTGTCGAAGATTTTGTGGTTCAAACAGGAGACCCTTTGGGCACCGGTAAAGGAGGGCCTGGCTATCATTTCATGGATGAATTTCATCCTGATTTACGTCATGACCAAGCGGGAATTCTTTCTATGGCCAATCGGGGTCCCCATACAAATGGGAGTCAATTTTTCATTACCAAAACCGCCACCCAATGGCTGGATAATTTCCATACAGTTTTTGGGAAAGTCGAGGAAGGATTCGAAGTAATTAATCGCTTGGAACAAGATGATCAATTGGTGGAGGTTCAAATTGAGAGAAAAGGCTCAGAAGCCATTTCGTTTGATGTTGCCAAGGCTCATGAATATGCAGAAAAAAATGCAAATTATTTTCGTCAACTCAATGCCAAAGTATTGCCTGAAAAATTTGGTAAGCTGGATCCTAAGAAAAAGCCTGCTCCCGAACAAGAAATTGTGCAACCAGGAGATTTTGAATTCATTTTATTAGGATTTCAAGGAGTTAATGTACCAGGCAAGGTTTTCTACTACGACCATAAAGAAATTTTACAAATCGCAACAAAAATTGTCCGCTATGCACGTTCAGAAAATGTCAATTTTTCTGAACTCATCAAAAAATATTCGGACTTAAAACAAGACAATCGGTTTATGAATCGTAAAATCACACCACATTTGCCCGCACTCATGCACAATATTTTTCGTCTTAGATCAGGACAAATCAGTGATCCGATTGATACCCCACGAGGTGTTTATATCTTTCATCGGCTATAATGCTTCAGAAAACATGGATGGATTTCCATTTACTCAAATCATCTAATTCGTTTTCAAATAAAACTGGCTTTTCCATGCTTCGTTATCATATTCTGATTTAACATTTTTAACGAGATACATGGTGAACCTTTGTTGGTGTTTCACTTCAATTTTCCCTCTAGACTCGCAATCAAAAAAATCTTTGATGAGCTGATAAGTACTTTCACTAATATTGACGCTTCCACTTTGTCCATAAGATTCCATGCGGCTGGCAACATTGACTGTTTCTCCCCAAACGTCATAGGCGAATTTAGAATGGCCAATAATGCCGGCAATCAAAGGGCCTGAGTTGAGTCCAATCCTCAAGTTCCAAAACTCCTGATTCTGAGATTCTCTTTGTTGTTTGAGTGCATTGATGAAATGGGACAATTCCAATGCGACAAGTACACTCCGAACCGCATAATGCTCAAGCCTTATTGGAACTCCAGCCACTGCCATATACCCATCTCCAATCGTTTTCATTCTTTCTAATCCGTAAGATTGAATGATTTTGTCAAATTCAGAGAAACAATAATCGAGTTCGGTTACGAGTTGTTCTGCTGACATCGTTTTTGAGATTTGAGTAAATCCTACAAAATCAGAAAACAGAACCGTAGTCTGCTCAAAGTGTTGTGGTTGGACTCCTCCTGTATCGCGCAGTTCTTCCATCACTTTTTTTGGGAGAATGCGGAGCAAAATCTTTTCTGTTTCTTCCTTCAATCGTCGTTGAGTGTCTTTTTCCAGTTCTGCCAAAACAATTTCTTGGCTCATGTTCATATTATCTAATTTGAGATTATTTTCTCCAATAAGAACTTGCTGTTGCAGCAATGTATATTTTCTATAATGTTCCAAAGCGGTGTGATATTTTTTTAAGGAATCATAACACTCTGAAATTGATTTATAAGCTTGATATTCCTGTTCTTTATTTTCACTAATCTCAGAAGCTTGAATCGATTGTTTAAAATAAACAATGGCCTGGTCCAATAAATTTTGTTTTTGGTGAGAGAGCCCCATTTCCAGCAGAACTGCCGCATAGTTTAAATTTTGTTCAGGTTGATCAGGAAAGAGTTCTTCCAGCAATTGCTTGCTCTTTTTCAAATACTGGAGAGCCTGTTCAGTATCACCCATACGGTTGTTGATCATTCCTATATAAAGCAGAGTGCCTGAGTAGCCCAAACCCTGGAGGCCCGTTTTTTCGTCAGCCTTCAGACTTTTTAATTGATATTCAAGTGCTGTTTTATAATCCTTCAAGTCTGTATACAATCGTCCGATGTTATTGTAGACTCTGGCCATTCCATTGTAGTGTTCAATTTGTTCAAAGATGGTCAAAGCTTGCTGATAATGAGATTCTGCTTGTTCAAAATCTGTCGCATCTTTATAAAGCTCGCCCAAATTTCTGTGACTCCAGGCAAGCCCGCGTTGATCTCCCGTTTTTTGGAAGAGCCCCATACTTTTGCGTGTGTATTCTAAACTACGCTCAAATGAGCCCAGATATGTAAAACACATCGCCAGGATATCAAACAATTCTGCCATTGCCTGGTCATTTTGGCAAATTTCAGCAAGATACACTGCTTCTTGCGCCAAAGCAGCAGATCCTTTTGCATCATTTCCGAAGACCAAAGCCCAATAGGCTAAATTTCTAAGTGACCTGGCTTTTCCCAGTTGATATTGGATTTGTCGAGAATTGGCCAAGGTTTCTTCACTCAATCTTTTCAGTTGTTCCGAATTGAGTACTCCTTCTTCCCAAGCTAATTTACAAAGTAAATCAATGCCTGAAATAGTGTTGCGCTGATCAGAACTCAGGATTGAAACTTTTTTTCTAAGTGCTGCTAAACTATCTGACATGGTGCTCTATTAACATTCAGGAATTTATAGGAAAAACTCCTTTTTACTATCCTTCCAAAGATAGAAGGAATGGGTTTTCCAGTATTTCAGCGATATCATTCAAAAAGATAGCAGCTTCTGCACCATCGATCACACGATGGTCGTAAGACAATGAAAGAGGCATGACCAAAGCAGGTTGGAATTCTCCTTTTCGGTAAACTTGTTCCACGGATGATTTTGAGACACCAAGGATGGCGACTTCTGGCCAGTTCAAAATCGGGGTGAAGGAAGTCCCGGCAATGCCCCCCAGGTTGGTAATGGTCATACACCCTCCCTGGAGTTCATCAGGACGAATTTTTCTATCTCTGGCTCTAGTCGAAATATCAGTCAGGTCTACAGCCAGCTGTGTGATATTTTTCTGATCCGCATTTTGAATCACTGGCACTACTAAACCATTTGGAGTCGCCACTGCCACACCAATGTTATAGTAGTACTTTTGAATGATTTCATTTGAATTCATGTCTACACTGACATTGAAATTTGGATGTTTTTTCAAGGCCAAGACTAAAGTTTTTATTAATATCGCTGTTAGTGTGAGTTTTCCACCATTTTGTTCGACCCGATGCTTATACTTTTTTCGCCAGGATTCCAATTGTGTAATATCGGCCTTATCAAACTGAGTGACATGAGGAACAACACTCCAGGCATGAGTCATTGATTCTGCAGTCAATCTTCGAATTTTGCTCATCGTCACCCGTTCTATCTGACCCCATTTACTGAAATCCGGTAAAGGCAGAACAGAAACGCCCACCCCTGAAGCAGCGGGAATGGATTTTCGCTGTTCATTGAGGGCCTTCGAAAATGCTTTAACATCCTCTTTTGAAATTCGGTTTCCTGGTCCAGTTCCTGGTACTTCTGAAATATCGATACCGATTTCCCTGGCAAAACGACGTACCGAAGGCGCAGCTGGGATCAGTTTTTTAGG
>JANQHV010000597.1 GCA_028282505.1 SAR324 cluster bacterium
AGAAATGGTTAGAATCCATTTGGTATTGTAGCTTCTGATTGGAAATGGATGTGGACTGGCTTTTAAACTCTACACCATTTCTGGCGGTTTTGCAGCAGGATAAGAGTTTCGGGAAACCCTCTAAGAAAGAGGCTATTGTACTGAGTCCGGGACACCACACCACGAAATGACTTTAGGAGTTACTTTTTTCCATTTGCCGTTCTACCATCGCATGATCTTCTTCGAGACCTCGACGGATTTCCTGATTGATTGCGACTCCCAGCGGACCAATGTCATCGTCGTTCCAACCATATTGCCGAATCGCTTCAGAAAGTAACACGTCATCACTCCGATAGAGAAACATGCCATCATTCCGTTTGATCAATCTTCGATCCGGCCAATCTAACTCATGAATTGCTTTTGTCCGGATCAACCAACAACCACCAGTAATGAAGAACCATCGGCTGTCCCCCATGTTTTGCCCTCTAAAATTGAATTCTCCTTTCCCTCCAGGCTTCCGAGAGGGGGGCTCTTTGCCACGATACCAGGAAGCGTCTTTGACAAACTTAACCACGTCGGTGCCAAGATTGAAGTTCGAATCCTCATTAAAGAAAAAGCGATGCCCCCAATGAACCGTCGATTCAGGGGCTTTTTGGGCGTGTTCCAACCATCGCTCCAAGGCGTTCGGTTCGGTGATATAAGAGTCATCATCAAACCACCAGAAATAATCGGTCGTCAGGTTTTCAAACATTATCCGCATCATCGGGCATTTATGAATATTGCTGTGACTGAGATAGAGACAGTCGATTTTTCCTTCTTCATAAAGCTCGGTCAAGTAGCGCAGGGTAGTCCGTCCCACGGCGTTGCCTCCAACAACGAGCCGATACAAGGAACGATCACAGGATCGCAAAATCGAATCAATTGCTCTTTTTGCTAGATTGGGGAAATCTCCATAAGTCAACACACCAATCGTTACTAAAGGGAAAGAAGAGGAGTCGCTAACCTCTTTTTTTTTCATAATATACTCTCCGTTGTTTTTTCTCTTCGTTTTTATCTTATTTCTCTTTGGTTCGTGCTTCAATAACGTTTACAAAGAGGAAAAAGTATTTTTCGTTAGATTTAAGAAAACGCCAAAGTGCCTCCTTGGTAGTACCATTCGATCCGGCGGATCACTTCTTCCGCCGTAATCATGTCTAAACATTTAGGAAGATTGCCTACGACGTTGACACACAACTGATTGGGATCGTCTTTTGTATCTCCATCTCCCAGTGGACTTACTCGGGATTTCCAACAGCCGCCATTGTCACAACAAGGCAACGCGCCATTGGTGTGGATGAATTGATGGTGCGGGTAGGCTTCCCATTGGGAAGGCTCTCTCCCTCCGGCAATGACAACACAGGAGCGGTTGGGAGGCATGCCTGACTTGGTTTCGACGGCCGCGGCCAGATGCATGGGCAAGCTGACCGGGGTCAGAATGCCGATAGAGTGATATACGAGACGAACCAACTGCCTTAGATCGGTTTTACCGCGTAGATCGATCACTCCTTCCAAAGCCGGATGGTAATGACCCTCTTCGCCAATCTGCACAAATTGAATCTTTCCCTGAAAATAGTCAATCACTTGCTGATAACGTTCCCGCTCCCACCATTTGGTAGTGAAGTCGTATTTTCCTCCGGCATTGATCAACCAGAATTGGGTGTCTTCTCCAGTGATTTCATGGACTTGGGAGATCCATTTTTTTTCGATGGGAGCAAGGTGGATGTCTCCTTTGAAGGCGGTTGGTTTGATTTGCAGATCAAGGTTTTCATTCAGAAATTCAATAAATCCAAAAATAAAATGATAGGGCCGTTGATTGCTCTGATGAATCAGAGGGTATTCGCAACGGATTGTGGTTGTCTCCGGGTCATTTTCATTGAGGGAAACCACATAGGGATTGTTTTCCCACAAGGCTGAACAAGGGGTTCGTATGTCTGTGACAAACTGTTTCGGGTAACAAAGATGCAAATCCCGCAAAGCGGCTGTTAGCATGACAATATCACCGGGGGATTGATGATTTTTGAGAATGAGCTTTTTCATAAAATCAAAATTTTCTATTTTCAATAGTTTGGACAGCTTTTACTATAGTTCTTCAGATAAGTAAATTGTCTTGATTCATAATCCGCTAACAAGCTTATCTTTTCTGAATTGAACGAGCAAAAATAACCAGAAAAAGGAGATAAGCCATGTTAAGTTTTCGTCTAGAATTATCGGTACTACCCCGAGAAGGTAGGATATAGATGATTTCTTTTTAAAATCAGAGTAAGATCCTCCTTGAACGATAGCAATCAAGGGGTATTCAATGGATTTAGATTTTGCAAAATACAAAGCAGAGCGGTTCTGTTCAGATTCTAATTATCAGTATTATGGTCAACGTAGTGCGGGTAACATTGGGACGAAAAGCAGTAAACAACGTCAAGTTTATTGCAAGGAGTGCGGTCAAAGTTGGGTAATTACGAAGAACACTTTTTTCTTTATACTTGTTATAGTTCAGATGAAAAGGCAGTCGCTTGAAAAATTCTAAGAGACATATTACGACCACGATCAATTAAATGAAATCAGTCATTATCCTGTTTGCCAAGAGTTTCTAGAAATCTCTTATGCTCAAGTTGCCTGATTATAATAATACGTTGGAAATAATCGTAACGATCCGTAAAGGGATCAAATTGCGTCGAAACCCAACTCAACAATTGTTTAACCAAAAAAACTGTCAACTACTTCTCACTGTTTTTGAAAAGAGCCAGCATTCTCTACAGATTTCTGCTTCAGGTTCTCATATTCCTTAAATGCTTTGGATACCATTTCCACATCCGCGGCTGATAACGAAATCGCCACACCACAAGCTTCATTAGAACATTGAAAACTCTTTCCTGATAGCAACAAAATTGAGTCCAGATAAATAGCGGAGCCACAATCTGGACAATTGATCGTTGATTGAATACCCATAATTTTTAGATTTGAGATTATTCTTTATCCTCAGTGGGGATCGGTGCCATGTTTTTGATAAATATATCGAGTATGGTAGTAACGCCTTTGGGTAAAGGAAGTTGTCCTGCCGTTAGATCAATTTCATAGCGAGCCACAGATTTGCTTTTCTCACTACTGGCACTATTCAGAGTTCCATACATTTCTGTGGTAAATTGATGGGATTTATAAGCTCCAGATAGTCCATCCTCAACATTTTTTTTACTGTCCTCCGCTGTTTCTTTACTAATCTCGATGGAACTCTTCACTTCCATTTCAAATGAAACTTTCAAGCTTTCCACAGCTAAAGAATTAATGGGAATTAGAGACATCAAAGGGATCGAAAAAACCATTTCTACAGGCTTTTTCTTTAAGGTTCCATCAGGCCCCAGGACTTTTCTCTCCAACCTGAAGTGAACCATTATCGGTTTTAAAACCTTAGAATCATTATCTTGCTTTTCAAAGCAAGTACTCAAAAGGAAATTAGTTTGTGCTTGCGCGACCATCGCGTTTGCGTCAGCCGTGGCTTTTAAAGGTGCCCCAATCAACGCTTTTAGCGGTAAACTAGAAAAATTTTGCGCGGTAAAGCTTTTGTCTGATTGTTCTGCCATATGTGTCGCCTATTTGTCTACCCTGGAAAACTTTCATTGACAGCCCGAGCATAGATGAATGTTACCCAGGTATTTGTGCTCTTAATGCCCGTTCATAGCCCTCAATCAATTTTTGTAAGCCTTCGGGAGGTTCATCCCCTTTCAGTGTTATTTCTATCGTTGTATTCGTACTATCTGGAGAACTACTGGATTCTGGTTTGGAAAAAAAACCCTGTTTTTTCTGTTTCGGGCTCATAGGAAAAGCGACATAGAGTTGGTCAGACTCATCGGATGTCACCTCTAATTTGGTTGTAAATTTGACCTCGGAAATCCTCGGTGAACTAATTGGGGAGAGGGTAATCAACGGAACTTCGACCACAACCGTTTTAATGCCATCAGGGGTTCTACTCGGAAATTCCATCGAATATGTTTTGGGACGATAGGTTTTAGCGTTCTTCCCACTAGACCCCTGTTCCTTCTCATCATCATCAGCCTCAATCAATTCAAAAAAATCATCGATGTGTTTGATACCTTGCTCCTCAACGGCTCGGGCCGCATCATGAATACTTTGATGGATGGCTTGCATCAACGCTTGAAATTTAATCATTTAGAACCTTTTGTAAAAAGAAAACACGAGAGTTTTGAACGGATGACCAGTATTCTCTTCCAATTTTCTAACAATAAAATCTCCTTGTGAAAGGCAAAAGAAGCATTCGCCTTGTTCAAGGCGGATGCTTCTCATCATTTACCTCATGGACCTGAGCTGGAACTAGAACTGCTTGTGGAACTGCTACTTGAACTGGAGCCTGATTCGTCAGCGCTGAGCATAATTGGAGCGATATTTTTCGTAAACGCATCAATGATGGTTGTTACTCCCTTGGGCAAAGGAAGCTGACCCGCATGGACATGAATGGAATATTTGGCGCTATTCGAAGCCTGATAGTGTGACTTTTCTGATGATTCAGATTTGCTATCGTGAGAGATACTACCATGGACCGATACGGAAAACGGTCCTATCTGTCCCGTGGCTTTAAACCCCGCTTTTGCGCTCGTTTCACTACTCGTCGATGATGATTTATCCTGTGATTCGGAACTTTTCACTTCCATCTCGAAATCGACGGTCATATCGTCAACGGCTAGTGAATTCAATGGAATAATCGTCAACAAAGGTAAATCGAATGAGCTCTGCGCAGTAGAAGGATCAGCCGGACTACCATCTGCATTGAGAACGGAACGCGTTATTGTAAAATTGACCATGATAGGGGTAAGTTTCCCGTCCTGACCAGTATCAAAGCAAGTATTCAGCATAAACTGGGTCTGGGCTTGTCCCATCATAGCATTGGCTTGCGCTGTATCTACTAACGGCCCTCCTATGAGGGATTTAATGGGCAAACCGCTAAACTGTTGTGCCATTGAAAGAAGTGCTGTCATAATAAACCCTTTCGTCTAAAAGTTTAATTGTGAATATTTAAATCACCTTTCATCCCCATAATATGTAATGAGCGTACATTTTCGAATCAACTTTGCTTTTAGGCAATTCGACTCTAAAAATGGGTTTTCAAATGATTACTATACTACTTACTTCAGTATGCTCAGCGATACTCTCAATTTTTTAATATTATTCTAAAATCCAATCGTCCCCCTGATTTTTATAATAGCTGAGAACTAAAACCAAACTGACTATTTTTTTCTCAGAATGTCAACTTATTTTTTATAAAAATTGTATTCTCGCTATTAACTGGATTTTGAACATTTTGCGTGTCATCTCGAATGAATATGAGAGATATTATATAATATCAATAACTTCAGATTTCTCGCTTTGCCGCTCCTGGATGCGGATCAGGCGTACCGTCGAAATGACGTACCACGAGTTTAATGATATCAATGACTTACACGGAAGTGCTCAAAGTCTAGGAGATCAATACTTTGGATATTTTTTTCTCAAAAAATCCAATAATATCAATATTAATTTTAATTTTTACTCTAGAACTCGCTGGATATAATTTTTCTGAGAAAGGACGAAGAGAGCTGAGAAAGTAAAAGGAGTAGAACTAAAGGAATGACGAAAAATTCGATAAAGGAATAAACGATATGCTTGACCGTTACTCGGGAATACCCCTTGGAGCCATTTGTAAAAACATCGTTCAATTTTTCAAAAGATGAGATCGTATGTTCAACTCGTTCTTTCATTCCTGAATTTTTTTTATGTTTGGGAATGTGTCTATGAATTGTTTGAAATTCCTGATGAATTTGAGCACGATGGGACGCGAAAAAGTGATGGCTCACGGTGGAGGCGGTAAAAATAGAAAGGGGGACTACGAAATGGGTGAAGAGTACCAAAAACATGCTCCATTTGGCGATGATTCCAAACACAACAGAAAGTCGTTGAAAACTTCCTTGGGTTCCATAGAAAAAACCCAAGCAAATAAAGACGAGAGAGAGTAGTGAGCTCATGGAGAGAAACGCCAAGTCCAACAGTAATTTCATACCTTCAATGGCGGCAATTGCCGCTAAAGAAGCTAACCATGCCCGATCAACCAATTCTACGAGCACATGCAGTAATTGTCCTAACTGCACTTGAATACCAATAATAAATGAGACTTCGCCGACACTACTCTGAATGAGTGCTAATAGCATTTTGATTTCACTGATGACTTCCAATGTCTCTAACGCTTCATTCGAAACCAACTGAAGGTAAACTTCATCCACATGACGGATGTGATCATTGATTAAGAAATTGAATACCTCCGTAAAAATGCCACGAACGCTAAGATAGGACAGCAACGAAAAACAGAACAGTACGACCAAGTCTAATATGGAGTGCTTTCCCGAAGCGAAATTCATCTTGGGCATATGGTTACCTTGAACGCGGAAATAATTTATAGATGGGTGCTTTTGATAAAAGATTGAAAGGATTCAAGATCCCCTTCATACGTGTCCTTGTCTACATGTCCTTGAATACCCTCCATTTGACCTGTTTCGGAGTATTGCCATATAGACCAGCCTTTGTCTTTCCAAAGCGCGGGTATGGATTGTATTTTGGGACCATATTCCGCAATCCAGAGAGGGTATTTCTTCAAGCGTGAATCTGTTAGATATTTTGTTCCAAAATAAGTATCGGTATAAATAATCGGCAATCGCTGGGTGGACGATTCCACGAATTCCAACCAAACGAGGAGTCGCTCATTCAACTCTTCTCGTTTAGTATGATCTGTAATTTCAATGTCTACAATCGGTGGTAAATCAGTTGATTTGAGGGTTCCAATAGTTTCTAGAAAATGCTGTGCTTGCGTGTGGGGGTCATCATTTGGATAGAAAAAATGATAAGCTCCCCGAATGAGTCCACTTTGACGGATACCATGCCAATTTGCATGAAATCGTGGGTCGACAAACTCTTCTCCACCCGTTGCTTTAGTGATAGCAAATTGAAGGTTATTTTTCTTTACCTGTTTCCAGTTGATAACCCCTTGGTAGTGAGAAACATCAATGCCCCAAATACGATCTTTTTCCAGGTCTTTTTCTACGGGATGTACAACAGGATGGTCTGGTGTTTTGGATTGACGGTTTCGAGGTGAGGAGCCTTCATTATCCTGACTCAAATGATGAATCTCTCTAATCAATATTTCTGAGGTTGAAGAAAAAGCCTTCTCTGTTAATGTTTGTTCTCGGATTTTCGAGATTCCAAAAATATGTTCAATCCATAGGAAAATCGGTATAAAAAATGACAGGATTAGTGTTAATTTGACCAGCCGATACAACCAACTCAGAAAATCAATTTTCAACTTTGTATTTTTCATACACTATGAGCACTTCAACAAATTTTATATTAAGTTATTTTCATCATCGTTTTATATGATTGGAATTTGCGACCTAGTTATTTCTTTGTGGTTTTATGCTCCAAGAAATTATTTGATATCACCAGCTATTAGTTAAAATCAAGGAAAAACGGTGTGAAAGCTCAAATCAAAAACAAGAAATTCCAAGACACTAGGCACAACGCTAGAGTTACGCCTTGTTCACTCCTGATAGTGGCTCCCTCCATATCACTCAATTGCTTGGCACATCCTCTATTTTGATTTAGGCCAGGGGGAGGATTATGTTTATCTTGGTCAGACAACTTTCAAGGGGATTCATCATGATGAACTGAGGTTGAGTGATAATCAGCAACTCCTATACAATAAGCAACAAGTTCATGAACTATTTCCAGAATATTATTTAATCAAAGTCAATAACTTTAATGATATAGCCAAAGATACCCTTGATGAATGGATCTATTTCCTCAAGAATGAAGAAATCAAAGAAGATTTTACTGCCAAAGGCATTAAAAAAGCTAAGAGCCCATTAGAGAATTCATAAATCTTGTTTTTATGTCATCCTGAGTGAAGCGAAGGATCTCTAAATGGCCGATATATGATAGATCCTTCGCTACGCTCAGAATGACAAATCGTAAAAAAACAAATTCTCTAACAGATTCTAAGGAAGAGTTAGATGTTTTAAAACTGTCTGAAGATGAACGTATTGCTTACAATAATTATCAGGATGATCTTCATTATCAAGCCAGTATGTTAGAATCTTCATATGGATTGGGAAAGAGACAAAAGGCGATAGAAATTGCTAAGAATCTCATTGATGTTCTCGATATAGAAGTCATTGCAAAAAAGACAGGGCTATCAATACCGGAAGTCGAAGAATTAGCAAATCGGGGGAGTCAAAATTTAATGAACAAACAAGCACATTCTTGATGGAGATAGCATGATGAAATGGTCAGAAATAAAAAAACAGCATCCTGATAAATTCATCCTGATTGGTGATATTGTTGAAGAACAGACCTCAGCAAACCAATCAAAAGTGATTGAAGCAGAAATCCTGGAAGTTCATGATGACGGAAAAAAGTGATGAAGGCTTACAGAGAATATAAGCAAAAAGGATTGAATGTGCTTTATATCTTGCCAATCACCCCTGAAGAATTCATTGTTAAAAATGTACCATTCAAAGGGATATTGAAATGAAATTTGAATGGAAGAATACTTAAAGATTACGAGGTCGTTATGGAACAGTTTCATCAGTTTACAGCAATTATTGAGAGTGAAAATGATGGTTATGTCGGGCTATGCCCTGATTTAGATATTGCGAGTCAGGGAGAGACGGTAGAAGAAGCTAGAGAGAATCTGGCTGAGGCAGTAGAATTATTTTTAGAATGTGCTTCGGAAAACGAAATCAATGAAAGATTGCGTATTCTTTTAAACTTGTAAGATCGAAAGATGGATTACAAATGATTACCGTAGAAACCATCAAAAATGAAATTCCTGAAGCATGTCAACGGTTTCGGATCAAATATGTTGAAATTTTTGGTTCTATCGCAAGAAATGAATTTTCAGAAAATAGTGATATTGACTTAGTTGTTGAGCTTGAGGACCCTATTGAGGAGCAGAGTTCTACGAGATTCTTTGGCTTTTTGCATTTCTTAGAAGATCATTTTGATAAAAAAGTAGACTTGCTGACTCCTCGATCCATCAAAAACCCATACCTGAAACAGTCCATCGAACGAGAAAAGATTAGAATTTATGGATGAAAAGTAGTCGAAATATTTATTTGATGCTTTGGAAGCATGCAATAAAATTAATCGATTTGTGGGGGAAGCAAAATTTAATGAACAAACATATTCTTGACGGAGATAGCATGATGAAGTGGCCAGAAATAAAAAAACAGCATCCTGATAAATTCATCTTGATTGGTGATATTGTCGAAGAACAGATCTCAGCAAACCAATCAAAAGTAATTGAAGCAGAAATCCTGGAAGTTCACGATGACGGAAAAAAAGTGATGAAAGCTTATAGCGAATATAAGCAAAAAGGATTGAATGTGCTGTATACGTTGCCAACCACCCCTGAGGAATTCATTGTTAAAAATGTACCATTCAAAGGGATATTAAAATGAAATTTGAGTGGAAGGATGGATTAATTTGGGTCACATTTACATTAGAATACGAAGGAACAAAATTTACAATTGATCATAGTATTTTAGATACAGGATCTGCGACAACAGCTGTGGATATACACAAACTCGACAAGTAATGTTGATCGAGTTGATATTTGATGTGGTTTAAACCAGTTTTTTAAAATGCTTCCAAGCATTGTGATGAGCTTGCTCAG
>JANQHV010000599.1 GCA_028282505.1 SAR324 cluster bacterium
CAAACAATTGGGACAGGCGGTGTTTACTATCGCGATTGTCCCTTCCCAGCCAAAGGTATATCATTTTCCTCCTGTGGCTGTTACTTTTTTTAATCCTCAAAACCAATCTTACGAAACACGTCAGGCCCTCATTCCTCCTCTTACAGTAGAGGCAGGTGAATTGCAACAGTTAACAGCGGTGGGAGGCAGTATGTCGCTGGTACAAAAACAAAAAGTTCAGCGACTCGGCGATGATTTGCTGCCCATTCATAGAGATGTGACAGCTTTGGGAAATATGGCCTGGACTTCTTCTTCCATACTCCTGTACACCGTCATTTTTTTCCTGGGACCATTGTCTTTTGGTATTGGATGGTTTTGGCGATGGAAAGTCGAACATTCTGCTACCAACCTAGATAAAATACGAAGCAGCCAAGCACTATCGAAATTTACAAAAGAGTTGAAACGCGTTCAGTCAGAAGTAACAGAAGGACAGCCCGTTGCCCAGGGTATCATGATTGCCTTGAAAAAATATATAGGAGACAAGGCCAACAAATATGGCGAAGCGCTAACGGCACAAGAAATTGAAAATTGGCTGCAAGAACAAAAAGTGGAAGCCGATTTGATTGCTGAATTGAAAAACCTGTTGGAGCAATGCGAATTTGCTCAATATGCGGCTAGCTCATTTTCTGGAGAAGGGAAAGAGCAGATTTATGTATCAAGCCGAACTGTAATATCGCAAATAGAAGGACAACTGAAATAATCACATGTATCATTTAAAGTGTTGGATATTCCTTTCACTATTCCTGGTTCCTCAATTTTTTGTTGTAAATGCTCAGGAACAGACATATGCTTCTTTATTTGTAGCAGCCAACCAGGCCTACGAAGAACAAGAGTTTGCCAAAGCTGCCAGGTTATATGAATCCATCCTTCAGGGAAATTATGCCAATGGGCACATTTATTATAATCTGGGCAACACCCATTATCGCATCGGCAATTTAGGGCGGGCCCTTGGTTATTATTTAAAAGCCATACAATATCTGCCCCGCCATGAGGATATTATTGCGAACCTCCAGTATGTGAGGCAACAGACTAAAGACCAGAGAGAAAGCACAGAACGTTCCTGGAGAGAAATTTTTAATACATGGAGTAGTAATTTTACTTTGCAGGAATGGATTTTATTTTTTATTATTTCTAATGTGATGTTTTGGACCGTTGCTCTGGTTCGCCTGTTTTATCGCAGAGAAATTTTGTTCTGGTTGATGATTCTATTTGGAGGAGGAACGTTTTTTTTAGCCACGGCCTCTTTTTTGAAATGGTGGGCTCCTCTGCCAACAGGCGTGATATTGCCAAAAGAAACGGCGGTGTATTCTGCACCACATCAGCAAGCTACTGTACTTTTTCAACTGCATGAAGGTACAGAGGTGATTATTGAAGAAGAAACAGAAGAGTGGATAGAAATCCAGTTTGACCCAACCAAAAAAGGATGGGTTGGCAAACAATCCCTATTTATTATTCATCCAAATCAACTTTAAAGGTGAACTTCTCTTGAGTAAAATATCATAAATTGTTATAGCTTTAGAGTTTGGCTGTTTTATAATTCTGTTATGTGCGTTAATTTGGACAAAATTTCGGTCACCTGAACATGTTCCTCCCCTTTGCAAGGGTAGGTTAGGAGGGGTTGGTGATACCTGCAACCTCCCTTAACCCCTCCTTGCCAAGAAGGAGGAATCGTTTTTTCACAACAGGCCGAAAATATGGCTAACCCTCTCAATAAGCATCCTATCTGAAGAAAGTAATGCAAACAAAGGAGATCGTTAATATACCAATTCATGAAGAAATAGAGTTCTTTCGGCCTTTGTTACAATCCACCAGAAAGCTGATAGATGCGTTAGAGATTGCTCAATTTCAACGTGACACAGAAGGTTTGGATTGTCACTATGCCCCTGTAAAAGGAAAGCAACGTCAATTAGATGAGATTCATTTAGCGCGTGAAGAATGGATTTTTTTTCGAAATTACTTCATGGGCAAAACTCCGTTATTGTACTTCATGGAGCCGCCTTTGCGAGGATTGGTGAATAAAGATGCAGCTTTGTGGATATTTTCTAAACCAGATTATCTTCAAATGTTGAGTACGCGGGAACAATTCAAAGTGAACGAGTTTTCTCCCAATGCTGTCCGAAAGTTACCATTCCAAAATATTGAACATCATTTTCAAAGCCGACTTTCAGGAATGCTGACAGATACGAGCAAAGTTTATTCTTTGAGGGCCCAAGAGTGTGAAAAGTACTTAAAATTGGCAGCAGAATATTTGCCCAAAAAGCAAACTATGGAACTCCATCAGTTGGTACGCATTCTTTTAAAGATAGGTTTGAAAAGAGAAATAGAGGATTTGCAGCGGATTTTGGGGGACAAAACCGTACTGACCGATCAAGCAGTTCTCAAAAAGCGCATGAGGGCCGTTCATACTCTGGCAATGAAGTATTATTTTGCCAGAGCTGGTGATGAACAAAAGAGCAAAATCGATAGCTTAGTCGGCAGAGACAAGGGTTTCCAAAGACAAGCCCTGGAATATATAGGCCGAATTATGGCACGCTCTTTTAAAACTTCCGTTAAAAGAAAATAGGTCAATTCAGATAATCTCTTAAAGAAGTAGTAGTATGGGTTTGTTCAGGATTAATGGTCCGGGGAGTTGGACCTGATTGAATATATCGTTTCCATATGGCAATCAGTAAATAATAACCAAACAAGCCTCCCATCACCAAAGCTCCTGCACCCAAAATTGCAGAATCCTGCCCTAAATCAAAGACAATCAGTCCAGCAGGCATGAATGCTCCGACAGGATACATTTCTGCGTTGGTCGTGTCTGTAATGACCATGACCATGACTTTAGCACATCCAATTCCAATCAGTGCTCCAATTAATAAAAGACCCGCATATATCATTCCAGGAACTCCATTCTAATTAAGTTTACAGTTTTGTACTTCTGGCCAGACGATAAATTTCGCTGAGAGACGCAGGATGATCAAGCCAAAAATCAGGTTCATGTCCTGATGGGGAAACGGGCACTCCCTCATGATCCAGATGGAGTCTATGATTGACAGAGACACGAATTTTAGAATGAGGCAGTTGATAGAGAGGGAGACGGGAAACGGTGGGGAAGTTTCCTGGGTTCTCACCTACCAAAAATGAGTTTTTTAATTGCTTCGCTGAAGCGGCTAAGAACTGACATCCGTCGCCACAATGGCGATTCACCACAACAACCATGCGTTTGTTCCACCAGGAAGCGGACGGGTTACCAGAAAAACTGAATTTTGTTTCAACCATGCGATGAGGAATTTTTTGGCTGTTTACGTAACGGAGCAATGCTAACATCCGTTGTTTTTCTTTGTCGATATTTTGTCGTTCTGGATAAGAAGTGGTTGGTGAGTTACGAATATATTCGAGACGGTTAAGAATCCCTTCCAGGGTGATTTGTGACTGCTTTTCCCGGACAATCGTATTTTGCCAGTTTCCACTGGTAATGGAACGTAACCATTGATCAATGAATTTAAAACTTCCTGTTGTGTTCCCCCGAACATCGATGATAAGAGCCTTGCTATTCCGAATTTGGGCAGAAATGCTGTAAAAACGCTGTGTGTCATTTTCTTTTGCCCTCCCCTCTCGCATCCACCGGATATATGGAATATGTCCTGGAGTCCATGTGAATACGGGGTCTTTTGCAGAATAGATAATGCTGGTATGGTGATCCAATTCGAGAGTCTTCCTAAGACTTTTTCCAAAGCCATCTTCAAACAGACACTCCAGTTCAGAAGACTTTTTGTTGGTAAATTTTCCCAGGATAAAGCGTTGTTCTCCCTGGCGTTCTGGTACGATTGGAAACAGTTGGTGGGATGTGTTAAAACAACGAACAAACCATTGATTGGCAATGTTGGGGTAGCGCGAACCGGGCAGAACCCGATAGGTGTTGTCTTGTTTGACCAGCTTCACTGTCGTATAAGAAGCACGATAATCACTGCCAATGGAAGACTGGTATAGGCGTTTATGCAGGGAAAATTCAGCTTGAAAAGAAGTATCTTCTGTAAATTGCAGCGTCTCCATCAGTTTCTCTGAAAAATTTTTTGTTAATATTTTTTGATTAGATTCTGATAAAGATGCTTTCAGATTAAAAAAAACGTTATCCCAGTCCACTCCATTTTGCTGCAAAACTGAAAAACGGGCATAACTTTCTCTTAAAATTTTTTCGTAAACGGCAATATCTTCTAACACCTGAGAAGGAGATAAGAAAGGGGGACTTTCTTCGTGGATATTGGGGACGAGTTGTGATGGCAATTGGGCCCAGGCAATCGGGATGCTATTGATGCTGAATAAAATTGTAATCAGACCCATTAAAAATTTCACAGTGTATCCCATGATCAATCCTTGGTTTTTTGGAGTGCTTGTGCCATATAGTTACGAATAGCATCCAGGATTTCTGGAGAACTCCAAAGTTGTTGGACCACAGGACTGATCTCAGATTGTGCCGCCTGGACTCGCTCCATGATAGGAAGGCGCATTTGCTTTTTGGTGATCTGGAACGTCGGTACAGGAATAGTAGCCATTTTCTCTGCGGTTTTGACGGCATAGTCAATCAAATCAGAGGGCTCGACGATTTCGTTCACCAGCCCCAAATTGGCAGCATCGTGTACAGCATGAGTGCTACCTCCGTATACCAGGCCATGAAAATGTTGGGGTAACGCATTGAAGCGCATGATTTCCAAAGCAATCGTGGGAAACGGCACACCAACCAACAGTTCGGGAATTCCAATCTTCCCTCCTCCATCTGCCATAATTCGGTAATCGGTACCGCAGGCCAGTACACAACCTCCAGCAATGGCATGTCCATTGATGGCTGCTAAAACCGGTTTTGGGAAGAAAAACACTTTCTCAAACATGCGCAGCATGGCTGGAAAAAAAACATCCATGTAGCTTGTTCCTTCATCCAAGGCTCTGGATAGATCCACTCCTGCGGAAAATGCTTTTCCCTTACCTGTCAAAATCACTGCCTGGCAGGATGAATGTTCCAGCATTTCAAAATGTTGGGTGATGGCATCACACAGTTCTATATCCATCAAATTCACTTTTCCATGGGCCATGTACAGAAGTGCTATGTTGCCTCGTTCTTCTATTTCAATCATATCATACTCTCCTTCTATTTAAATAAATCGTATCAGTTTTGTTTTAATATCGCCTGAAGCATGGTCGAGGAGCTTTTGAAGCTGGCTACGGCCTTCTTCGTTGCCGACTGCGGAAATGATGAACATGTTTTTAAATCGCTCCAGAAAAAAGTCAGGCAGATCTCTGTCCAGTTGATCTTCTGTGAATCCGTATGCAGGAATGTCCATCACGGTGCGGTCAGGGGGCCCTGGGTGGTTGTCCACAAAACCTAAAACAGGAATGCTCTGCTTTTGAAAGATAGAAGCAATTTTACGGCCAGACGGCCCTGTTCCAGCAATGACAACTCCCTTTTTGTTTTCTAAAAAGCCCATTTTCAGAAAATAGTGCACCTTGGCTTTAAACATGGCAGGACGTTTGTATCTCCAGTCCACTCGTGAGAGTCTGGTCAGAGAATCTCTCTTTTTGACTAAGAAGTCATTGACTTTACCAAAGCGGACATCCAATTGATAAGCACGCAACAAAAAATCGTAATCTTCGGCCCAGGGATGGGCACAGTAGCCTCCCAATTGCTCAAACAATTCATGCTTTGCAAAAAAGGTAGGGTGCATGATGGGGGATTCCACAAAAATTTCTTCTCGTATGCTTTCGTTGGTCACCAAAGAATTGCTCCATTGTTGATACTGGGTGGTTTGAGGAATACCTTGCACCAAAGATCCAATCAAACCAAGTTCTGGGTGTTGTTCCAAAAACTCAACTTGCTTTTCCAGCCTCTGAGGATGCATGACATCATCACCATCCATCCGGGCAATATAGTTCCCATTGCAATGCTGCAAGCCAAGATTGAGAGCCTTGACAATGCCTTGCTGCGGTGTGGAAATCAGCTTTATTCTTTTATCGCTCCTGGCATAGTCTTCCAGTAGCGTTTTACTCGAATCACTGGAACCATCATCCACGACAATCAGCTCAAAATGAGAGACGGTTTGCTGGATAATGCTCTCTATGCACTCGTGGATCGTGGATGCCACATTATGGACTGGCATTAGTATAGAAACGACTGTTTTGTTCAAAATCTCTCCTTTTTTGAGGATTGGTCATATTTTCGGCCAGTTGTGCAAAAACGATTTCCCCTCCTTGGTAAGAGAGCGGGGCCGACCTTCGGCTAGGGGAGGTTTTAGTTTAATAGCACCAACTCCTCCTACCCGAAGGTCGGCCCCGCT
>JANQHV010000610.1 GCA_028282505.1 SAR324 cluster bacterium
TGAGGGGCATACCATATTCACCGTATATCTTCCTAAGGCACGCGTATGAGTGATATTGAAGTATTGATTGCTGAGGACGAAAACAAAGTTGCAGAAATACAGTGCCGTTTTGTGGAAAAAATTGAAGGATTCTCTGTGATTGGAATTGCCAACAGCATTGCTGAAACCAAAGATATGGTGGAAATTCTTGAACCGAACTTACTTTTATTGGATATCTATTTTCCAGACGGCAATGGGATTGATTTGATGTGGGAAGTTCGTGCTCAGAACCTTTCATTGGATATCATTCTGATTACGGCGGCAAAAGAAGTACAGACACTCCAGGAAGGCATACGAGGTGGTATTTTTGATTACATCCTCAAACCGATCAACTTTGGCCGCTTTCAAGATACGTTGATCAAATACAAGGACCATTGCATTAAATTAGAGAATCTCACCGATTTAGAACAACAAGATGTTGATAATCTGCTGCATCGGAAAAGAGAAAATGAGCCCATTCCTCAAGACATGCCGAAAGGTATTGATCCACTGACTCTGGATAACATCAAAAACACCATCCGTGGTTTGGGCAAATCGGGTTTCAGTGCAGAATCCATTGGTGCCCAGATGGGAATCAGCCGCACCACAGCCCGCCGCTATCTGGAATATTTATCAGCCAATGGATACATCACCGCCGAACTGTCCTATGGCACTGTTGGTCGACCAGAACGACTCTACTATATGAAAGATTGATTCAGGTTACAGTAGCTTTTCGTGTCATTTCGTGGCTAAATAGTTGCTTCATAGAATTAGTTCAAACGTCTTTATTTGCAGTTCCTGCCCATTGATGATGATAGAAAGCCGATGGGTACCTGGGTAAAATATCCGTGTGGTGACAGGTCTAAAACTCTGCTTCCTCTTGATTTCATATGTTCTCTGGGGTTCGATCTCTCGCTCACTTATTTTAAACACCTTTCTGGCAAGAGTGCCATTCTTTTTCTGATAATACAGTCCATATTCCAGCCGCACTTTCGCCTTTTTATGATCCTGGTTGACGATGGAAAATGCAAACTCCAATTGATTCCCCATGCGCACCTGTGGTGTCAATATTTGAAAATCAGATAACTGGATCTGAGTGCTCTCGAAGCCAAAAAGTTGAAGAATTTCTGGGTTTCCCTGCTTCAACAGGGTACGACAGGCATGTTTGATGACAGCATCCGTCTCTGGGCTGCTCCCTTTCCAATTTTTTGCCAACTCAATGACAAATTCAGGATTGTCTTTAGAGATATCATTGAGGTTATTGGCAACACTGCGCCTGACAATTTCACAAGGGTCGTTTTTTAAATTGTTTAAAATAGGAAGAAGTGGACTTGGATTTTTTTTGAAATTGGGCAAGGCCATGGCCCACGGTAATCGAGGTCGTGAACCTTCACTGGCCAGTCGCCTGACCTTATTGCTGGTATGCTTGGACCACATGACCATTTGTTCCAGCATTTTTTCTTCATATTTGAGGATATAGGGCCTGACTGCAAATTCACAACTGGTGAACTGTGTGACGAATTCAAAAGCAACCATTGACATTTCGTACTCGTCAATACCATACATAGCGATATATTCGGGAAAGAACATGAACTCAACACTTTGTTCCTTGATTTTGGCAAGACGGAGGTTGTCAATGATATGTTTGATGCTTTCTGTGGCTTCCCCAAAATCTTCCGGGAGAAACTCCTTCAAGACTTTTGCCGTATGGTACATCCTCTCTTTCAATTCATAATTGACAAATTCATCACAACCAATCCGCTTTTTGAATTCATCTCCATCAAAGCCGGGAATGGTCTGACATAATATTGCTGAAAAGTTATTGTAGAAAGACGGAGAATAGATGTCTTTAAATAATGTGCTCATGATAGTTCTTTCGAAGAAAATTAGAATAAATCAGAGGAAATAATACTTAGCACTGCATTAAATTAGTATTATGTTCCCTGATTTATCCATGATTTTGATTTTTAACGAGGTTTCCTAAAGTGATAATCCCCTGACGAACTTCTTCGGTAAAGGGATATCCACAACTGATTCGGATATAATTTTTATACCGCTTCGAGTTGGTAAAAATGATACCGGGGATGATCAAAATTTTGTGCTCAATTGCCTGATTGAAGAGTTCTATACTGTCAACATTGATTGGTAGTTCTATCCACAGGACAAACCCTCCCTGAGGCATGGCCAGCTTGGTTTCAGAAGGGAAATGTTCATGGATGGCAAGAGCGGTGTTATAGGTTTGCTCTTTGAGGGTTTGTCGTAAAGCACGTAAGTGCCGGTCATATCCTCCATGCAACAAATATTCGGAAATCAGGAATTGATTCAACGATGGACTTGAAATAGAAAGACTGCCTCTCAGTTTACAAATTTTGTCTTTGAACCGTTTTCCCGGGATAATCCAACCGATGCGCAAGCCAGGAAAGAGAGTTTTAGAAAAGGACGAACACGAGAGAACAATATCATAGTGATCAAAGGTTTTCAGAGTAGAAGGATGAGTTTTTTGGTAATAAAGTTCCGAATAAACATCATCTTCAATAATTGGCACATTGAAGCGATGGGCTACATGAACTAATTTTTCTTTTGCCTCATCTGTCATTAAGGAGCCCAAAGGATTATTGAAGTTGGGCGTTAACAAGCAAGCTTTGATGTCCATGTACTTGGCAATACTTTCAAAGGCATCCACATCCAGTCCATATTGAGGAGTAGTCGGGATTTCCACTGCCATGATGCCCAGTTCCTGGAGAAGTTGCAGGAGTAAAAAATAGGTCGGTGATTCAATAGCGATAGTTTCCCCTCGTTGTACCAAACCTTGCAAACAAATGGAAATGGCCTCCACACAACCATTAGTGATGATAATATCTTCTGGCTTGATTCCATCAATGACTCCAATCATGCGTTGAGCAATTTGACGCCGCAATTCGTAATCCCCTTCCACTGGACCATAGGACAAGACATTCCGTAAATCAAGGCTGCTCATCCCTTTGAGCGTCCGTGAAAAATATTTATAAGGCAAATGCTCAGGATCAATGATGGCTGCCCCAAGCGGTAAAAGGGTGGGATCATTCATAAAAGACAGGATGGAATCGGTTGTGCCAGCCAACGAAACTTTAGCAGGAGCAGATTTGAATTGTTGGTGTTGGGGAGTTTCAAAAGAAATGGCCTCTGGAGATTTGACATAATACCCTGACTTGGGGCGAGCCTCAATCAAACCAATTCGCTCTAACTCCTCAAATGCTTTGTTGACGGTGACGATGCTCATATTCAACTGTTTATGAACGTTGCGGATGGAAGGCAGTTTATCCCCAATGCGATAAACACCGGTTCGAATGTTTTCCTCAATGTCTCTGGCGATGCTTTCATATTTAAAAAGTTTACGCTCCATAACAATGCCCTCAATATGTCCAATGAATCTGTTATTATTTTATTTACAAGAAATTGTACCTGTTATTATTACTTCTTGTCAATCTGTTATTATAAATATTTTTATTGTTTGGATCTGTTATTAATTAATTCTTTTGCTAAACTGATTAACAGGACGTTGAATACAGAATGCTTGGTTAATTCATTTATATTATGGAGGACATATGAATCAAACAAACATCGATGTTACAGGAAACAACATAAGCATAAATCTCGTTGAAACTTCAACCATTGAAAAATGGAAAAAACGATTATCAAAGGGGTATCAGCGGTTAAAACTTTGGAGAAACCGGGCATCGCAGAGGTATCAGCTACAGACGTTAGATGACCATACTTTAAAAGATATAGGAATTACCAGAATCGATGCGCTTCGGGAAGCTTCCAAACCATTTTGGAGGCGATAAATTTTCCTTTACGCACATAGTTGCAGGTGGTATGATCTCCCGTGAGTTTTGATTTTCTCATGTGGACGATAATGGGGCCATCATGCAAAGCGCTTATGGTGTGAGTAAAGAAGACAGGACGGAAATTGCCGTCAAAAAAGCCTATGAACAGTGTCTCACCCGATTAGAAAATCCATCTGATATCTGTGCAGGGTTTATTTTTTGGGGTTCCAATCATGATGCCGCTGTGGTCAGTTCAACAGTGCATTCCTTGTTACCCCAAATTCCTGTGATTGGATGTTCGACAGATGGTGAAATTTCGGGAGATGGGTTGTCTGTCGATTCTATATGCTGCATGTTGTTATCATCTCCCCGGATCTCTGCAAAAGCCACAGTCGTCGACTCTTTAACAAATCAAAATTCTCAAACATGTGGCCGCAGCATTGCTGAACAGCTAAAATCTGAAAAATCTCGTATCTTATTTCTCCTTCCCGACGGCCTCACCGGCAACGGCTCCCAAATCATCAGAGGTGCTCAAAAAATCTTAGGTTCCCAGTTCATCATAGCAGGAGGAACTGCTGGAGATCAGGGACGATTTCAGCAAACCTGGCAAATTTCCAATGGAAAGGCTTACAGTGGTGCTTTGGTGGGATTGATGCTGGAGAGTGAAGCCCCTTTGGATATAGGTTTTGGTGTGCTGAGTGGATGGCGTCCGATTGGACTCGCGAAAGAAGTCACTCATGCTGAAGGCAATATCGTCTATAAAATCGAAGATGAGACCACCCTGGATGTTTATATGACGTTTTTGGGGGAGAAAGGCACACAACTGCCTGCCATTGGGGTGGAATATCCATTTGGACTGGTCGATCAGTCGGGTTGTGTGGATGAGCAGGGTTTACGCATGGGGGAAGAATATTTATTGATGCGGGCACCAATGAGTGTCAATCATAATGAGGGGTGGGTTCAGTTTGCTGCTGAAATTCCCCAGGGCTCTAAGATTAAAATGACTATGGCCAGGTCGAATGATATCATCGAAGCTTCTCGAGAAGCAGCGAAGCGTGCCACTCAAAATATGCAGGGAAAGCCTGAAGCGGTTTTCTTTTTTTCCTGTATGGCCCGTAAACTTGTCTTAGGCCGAAGAACCAACCGTGAAATTGAAGTTGCTCAAGAAATGATCGGCCGCGATGTTCCTCTGATTGGATTTTATACCTATGGAGAGATTGCCAATTGTGGTGAAAAAAAACCCACTTGCCGTTTTCACAATGAAACAGCAACCTTTTTATGTCTCAGAGAAAAAGGATAGACTATGATTCAACTCTTTAAATAAGATAAAGGTGGCTTATGGGGGGCAACACCGCAGAGAGCACTCCTCTCCAAGAAGAGTTGGAGGCTCTCAGAAAAGAAAATACAGAATTAAAGAAAAAAATTCTGGAGTTAGAAGAGGACCTGGAAAAAACAGAGTCCCAATTGGAAGTGTTGGAAAATATGTGTTTTGCCTTGGAAAAAGAGCATGCTTTCGCACATGAACAACTGCAAAATCGCTCAAAAGAACTCGGTGACCGCACACAGCAATTACAGAAAACTCTTCGGGAAGTAGGACACCAGTATCTGCAACTACAACAAACCCAGGCTCAATTGATACAGTCTGAAAAGATGGCGGGTCTTGGCACCCTCGTGGCTGGGGTAGCCCATGAAATCAATAATCCGACCAATTTTCTTGTGCTGGGTATCCATTTATTGCAAAAAGAGCTCAAAAATCTCAGTGAATTTTTGTTGTCTTTACTGGAGGGAGGCGATGCAGATTTGTTGAATTATGCGAAACAACAAGTCGAACGCTGCTTTCGAACGCTCAATAATATTGACGAAGGTGGTACGCGCATCAAAACCATTGTCAAAGATTTGCGTACCTTCTCACGTCTCGATGAAGCGGAATGTAAGTCCATCAATCTGGTAGATAGTCTCGAATCCACTTTGCATTTGATCCAGACCCAATATAAAACCAGTGTCCAGTTTGTTTGTGATTTTCAATGTCAGCAAGAATTGGAGTGCTGGCCGGCTCAACTCAATCAAGTTTTCATGAACCTGATTGTGAATGCCTGCCAGGCTATTCAAGTTAAACAGAAACAAACTAATGATGAGACTCCTGGTCTCTTTACACTGCGTACGTTTTATCAGGATGATTGGTTTGTCATACAATTTGAAGACACGGGCTGTGGTATGACAGAAGAGGTGCAAAAACGAGCGTTCGAACCGTTCTTCACCACCAAATCTATTGGGGAAGGTACTGGTTTAGGAATGTCGATCAGCTATAGTATTGTTGAGAAACATCAGGGCAAGATTGAGGTCGCATCAGAGGAAGGTCAGGGAACCACTGTGACATTGTCGCTGCCCTTAACCATCCCGGATGATGATCTTCCCCCAACAGTCTGACACTTTCAATCAATACCGCCTCCTGATACAACTTGGTACGGTTCACTTAACTGGGAATAAGACACTTTAACCTGAAAAATTAAACCCACCAGAGTAAATAAGCTTGAATCCATGGGCGAAAACCATACGTAATGCTTTCAACTTTACTCTCCTTATCAATAACTACAATGGCAGGTATCACGCGAATGTTTAATTTTTCAGACAATGCCCCCAAATCTCTGAAAAGGTGATAAGGCATAGGCGTATTTTTTCGAAATCTTCTAACTGTTTCCCAGGAATCGCTCTGATTAACGCCGATGAATTGCTTGTTGTTTTCAATAAGGTTTGGATAAATACTGCGCAGCATGGGAATCTCTGCACGACAAGGTAAACACCAGGTTGCCCAAAAGTTGATAATTAAAGTCTCTCCTTGAAAATCAGATAAAGGGATCATGATTCCATGCTCATTCTCAATGAAAATATTGGATACGTCGATTCCAGTCAGTTCAGTTGCAGAATGCCATAAAGGCCCCCATGTAAAGAGGATTTGATACACTATCACCCCAATCAATATCCCCTGGATAACTTTACTAAAAGAAGGTTTACCCATAGTGAATTAAGCAAGTTCGTAAGCCCCCAACGTTAAGTTCAAGCTTGTGTGGGGGAATGCAAATGACGAAAAAGGCAAGAGCAGACAATTTACCGTAAACTTTCGAAAAAACGTACCACACACGTAGCTTGTAACGCATTGTTATGCTGACATTTGTTTTGCCCTCTTTATTCTTTTTTGACTATTTTTTAGGTACTTCGATTAATATTATCAAGTTTGAAAAGTAGGACAAAGTATTATGAGTTTTCCATTTAATTAACCCTTAAAAGGGGATGAAACTGCCTTGCCACCCAGAAGGGGGTCTAAACCAACGGTATCAACGCAATAGCCTCTAGCCCAGAGATGATTCCCCCAATAGGGTTTTATACAAGAAAAATTCGAACACGGCGTTAATATACTAATACCAAGTTGCGTTTAAAAAAGTGACATTCCAGAGTATTTTGTCATTCTGAGCTTGCGAAGAATCTCAATGATTTCAAAAAGATCCTTCGACAAGCCGCTCAGCGTACCGTCAGGATGACATATTGTATACTTTTAAACGCAACTTCGTATAAATTTAAATGATTTTTAACGTGGGTCAAAATGACTGTACCAATTAGGGTGAGTCATTTTGACACAGAAAAGCAAAAATGCCCCTTGGGCGTAATCAAATCCTTCTTTTGAGTGCTAAAAAATTAATTTCTTCAGCGAGCATCTGATATGGAAAACATCAATTATGATAATATTGCAGAACTGTATGACCTTTATGTCAATACAGACTATGACTTCGAATTTTTTACCAGCGAAATAACACCCCCAGGCATGAAGGTTCTGGAATTGACTTCAGGAACGGGTAGGCTTTCCATTCCTCTGATAAAGACTGGCGCCAAGCTGACCTGTGTGGATTTTTCTCAAAGCATGCTGGATATTCTGGCTGCAAAATTGGAGAGACATCATCTATCGGCAAGGTTGGTTTGTGCGGATGTCTGTGAAATGAATTTTCAGGAAGAATTTGAGTTGGCCATCTTTCCCTTTCAATCCTTCATGGAGCTGGTCACAAAAGAAAGGCAAGATATGGTCCTTGCTGCTGTTTTTCGAGGGCTGGAAGCCGGTGGAAGATTCATCTGCACCCTGCACAATCCTGCTATCAGAAAAAAAACAGTTGACGGCGTATTGCGCATAGTCCATCATTTTCAAAAAAACAGTGGCACTCTGATTGTCTCTGGATACGAACAAGGGGGCAATCCTGTGGTCATACGTCATCAATTCTTTGAATACTTTGATGCTGCTGGAAGAATGGTGTGGAAACGTATGCTGCCCATGTGGTTTGCTTTCATTGAGCAAACCGATTTTCAAGAAATGGCTGAGCAGGCAGGCTTCAGGGTCTTAACACTGTACGGTAATTATAATCGCAGTGAGTTTGATCCCGTACAGAGTCCTGTGATGATTTGGGTGCTGGAAAAACCTTCTTGATCAATCCAACCAACCACAGCAATTCCAAAGCTTTAAAAATGTTCACCTAAAGTGCGGGATAATCCTAAAACTACAACGTTTCAAAAGGCGTTATCGGCCATGTACTCCCGCAATGAAAATAGGTCTGACTAATCTGTGGACTGGAAATTCCTTTTTATTGCTCCAGTCCCGCTATGACCAATTTTAAGAACATCCATTATTTGGAAGGCATTACCAAAAAAACTTGACATCACGGATTAAATAACTAAATAGGGTACGTGATCTCTGAAGCTTAGTACAGCACTGTAAAAAGCATGAGTTAAAATCTATGGATTGTCATTTACTTGTTTTAGGAGGGAACGGAAACCTTGTTAATACGATTATTCCCTTTTTACCGCCAAAGACAGTTATTGCCGGTCGTTATAGGCCTGAAGAAGCCGGTAATTATCAATTTATTGAGTATGATCTTCGTCACGGAATCAACGCAATAGTCGAACAGATTCAAAATGTTGATGCCATCCTCAATTGCACGGTTGTTGTGGATTACTTTAATTCCGCGGCAAATGGTTTTAATTATGAAAGTCTTAGAACCGTTGCCTCTCTTTCCAAGCATTTCAATTGTCGTTGCATACAAATATCAACATTAAAATGTGAAGCACGCGATTTTATGAAGGAAAGTCCATACACTCATCCCCTATCACCCTATGGATGGTCAAAATTGTGTGCCGAGTTCCTGTTAAAAGACCTTTGGAAGAACAGCAGTATTATTCGACTGGCTTTGGTGGAAGGTTCCCATAATCGTTCATACTACGACAAATCTCTTTTTGTCGCAAATGTCACGGTCAGTACGGTAACACCTCGTGTTGTGTGGAATACCATTGAGCGTGAGATTAATGAAAAAGGCTGGCGAATTGTCCATGCGAAAACAAGTGAAAAGCGACTTATTGATCTTACGAAGGAAATAACGGGCAAAAAAATAGTCGTGCCTATCCCAATCAATTTTTTGAATTGGTTTTTAAAGAGAATGCCGACAAAACTTCTTGACTATTTAGTATAATTACAAGGTGCGGTGTTTTATGAAGTATGAGATTGTACCGCAACCGTTTTACAATCAAAATCATCACAGTAGTCGTGGAATTTTTTTAAATCCGCTGGGTAAAAAACCGGATTTTTCCAGGTGGAGTCTCAAATACATCAAGTGGATTCTGAACCAGTTGGTTTCCGAAAAAAACAACGCTCTTCCTCTATGTCAATCCATTGTGCCATCGTCCATAGAAAAACCTCCCAATACCGTACGGTTTTCTTGGATTGGCCACCATACCGTTCTTATTCAAACATCACAATGTAATATATTAACAGATCCCATTTTTAGTTTTTGCGTGGGACCATTTCCAATCAGCAATTATTATCGAAAAGTTAAATTACCCATCAAAATCGATCAATTGCCCCACATCGACATTGTTTTAATTACTCACGATCATTTTGACCATCTGGATCTAAGGAGCGTAAAAAAAATCGTAAGTACTTTTAATCCACTTTTTATCGTGCCGCTTGGAGTTGGCAGTATACTAAAAAAGCGGAACGCAAGGTATGTTGAATTGGATTGGTGGCAAACGCTCAAAACGGAGACCATTCAATACCATTGTGTTCCGGCAAATCATTGGTCGGGGCGTTCTTTTTTTAAAGGAAGTAATCGGACGTTATGGTCTAGTTGGTACCTTGATGATAGGCTGAACAACACCACCATATATTTTTCCGGTGATACGGCCTATGCGGGTCATTTTAAAAATATTTGCCAAATATTTGAAGCCCCGAGGTTCGCTCTCCTGCCTATCGGAGCGTATGCGCCGGATTGGTTGCATTCCTATTGCCACTTGCATCCCAAAGAGGCTCTTCAAGCCTTTTTGGATCTAAAGGCGCGCTGTTTAATTCCGATTCATTGGGGAACATTTGATATTTCTGAAGAACCGCTCCTTGAACCCATCGAAATCTTGGTGGATGAATTCAGGAAAATGGGATTGAGCCACCAACTACATCCGTTAAATATTGGGCAATCTTTCACGGTTTAGAACCTGTTTGGAAAAGATGGTTCGTGGCGAAAAATCGATCTCGTTGAGCGGATTTTTGAGAAAATTTAAGGCGAATAGCTGGCCTATTTAACGAAAATTTTCTCAAAATAGACGCCAATGAGACG
>JANQHV010000632.1 GCA_028282505.1 SAR324 cluster bacterium
AGCGTAGTCGAAGGGTCTCTGAGATGCTTCGACTACGCTCAGCATGACAGTTTTCGGGAGATTGTCTCATGGGCAAAGAGGATGTCAAACAAAACCTAATTCATGGTACTATAGCTTCCAGGCAGAGTAGGTTAAAGATTATATCGAACTCGGTCTTGTTGTGCAATCTTAGGTTTATCTTTCAATTATTATAATAATTAAGGAAACATAATATTGATGTTAATATTTATTCGAAATAATCACCTTTTTTCCTTGCATCTTTCTACTATCTCCTCAAAGAATGGAACATGGAGGTTTATTGAATATTAAATCAATAATATTAACCCTCAGTAAAAACAGGTGATCTCCACTCAGGTATCACTTGGAGAAAGGACAAAACATGAGATCCAGATTAAACTTAATTCCATTTTGCATATTTTTTATTCTTCTTGGAATGTTGAGTACACTCAGAACCACTGAAGCAGCAGACCCAGTCATCGTTGGCGTGCTTCATTCAACAAAATATCCTTATGCCACGATGATGAAAAACTCTTATGAAATGGCACAAGAGCGAATCAACAAGCAAGGAGGAATCAAGGGCCGACCCCTGAAGTTGATCTATGCAGACGATCAAAGCACTCGGGATGCTGGAGAAAAAGCAGTCAGGGAGTTGGTAAAAATCAACAAGGCTGTCATGTTAATAGGGGGATACGCAAGCAGTAATACCATATACACTGCCGGATTGGCAAATAAACTCAATGTTCCCTTCTTAATTACCACAGCGGCAGATGATCGGATCACTCAGAGAAAATGGAGAAATGTATACAGAATGAACCCTCCTGCTCAAGAATATGCCAAAGGTGTGGAAAAACTGTTATTGCAGGACATCCAGCCACAATCACTGGCAATTGTTTATGAAAACAGTCCCTATGGCACAGGTGGAGCCTTACAGATGATGTGGTTTTGTCGTGAAAACGATATTCCAATCCGCAAAATCATTCCATATCATAAGGAAAAAGCCAGTCCAGAATATTTCGAAAAACTCCTGAGCCCTTTGCAAGAAGATACTCCAGAAATTATCTATATGGTTTCTTACCTGAATGATGGGGCCACTATGGTTAATAAATTGAAAGAATTACAGATCAAATCCTTGTTGATCGGTGGAGCAGGTGGCTTCACTCATCAAAAATTTATTGAAACTGCGGGAGAATCTGCTAATAAACTACTCACAGCCACTTTATGGACTCAACAATTATCTTATCCTGGGACCAAGGAGTACTATGAGCAATATCTCCAAAAGCACTCCGTTCCCCCAGATTATCATGGTGCTGAAGCGTATTCAGCTCCTTTTATTGTGGCAGATGTTTTAAACCGTGCTCAATCATTTCGTCCTGAAAGTATTCGAGAGGCAATGGATGCCACCGATTTCACGACTCCTTTTGGTCCAGTGAAATTTGAGTCCTATGGCAAATTTGAACGCCAAAACAGCCTCCCCACCATGGTCCTCCAAGTGATCAATGGAAAATTTGAGGTTGTCGCACCTGGAGAACTGGCCACAGCAGAACTTTTAAAAAATTAATTTTCTATGGCGAATCTTACCCGTTTCAAGCAATTTCAACTGCCAGCATTACTGATTCTTGCACTGCTGGCGTTGTTATTGCTATTGAGGGTAACCGCCATCTATACAGAGCATACTTCCTTAGAGAACCTTAATGAAAGTGCTACCCAACGGCTTGGACAATTCGTTAATTATCTAAATGGTGAACTGGCCAAATACGAATTCCTTCCAGAGGTTCTGGCGACAGAAGATAGCTTGGTCGCCCCACTCATCAACCCAACAGACAATGCCGGAGTCCATCTCACCAATCAATACCTAAAAAGTATCAACGATATTATCAACGCAGCAGACACTTATCTCATGGACCCAACAGGGCTTACGGTAGCTGCCAGCAACTGGGACGCAGAAAGACCTTTTGTCGGGAGAAATTTCAACTACCGTCCCTATTTTAAGGAAGCCATGAAAGGACATTTAGGACGGTACTATGCGCTGGGCACTACCTCTCAAAAACGAGGTTATTATTTCGCTTATCCAATCAGACGGGATGAAAAAATTCTGGGTATTGTTGTTGTCAAAGTCAATATGGATGCCATTGAAACAATATGGCAAAGTGCCGCAGACGAATTCATTGTCACGGACCCAGACGGAGTGATTTTTCTCACCACCAAACCAGAATGGAAATTCAAATCTTTGCATGTCCTGCCAGACAAAGTCCTGCAACGTATCCAAACGAGCTTGCGCTATAGCAATGCTGAAATTTCTCCATTACCTATCATTTCCAAACAGCCGTTTGGAGAAAATGACAGCATTGTCACGATACAGGAAACACATCCTATAGATAGAGCCAATTCATCATCAAAAATCAAGAATGCTGATTACCTCATGCAAGGCATAGAAGCCATAGAAGCCGGATGGACACTTCACATTTTATCCAGTCTGAAACCTGTGCAAGAACAAGTTCAACGGTCAATGCTTTTGGCAGGATTTGTCTATGCCTTGTTCATTTCAACAGCCCTTTTTTTCGTGCAGCGCCGCAAAAAAATGTTATATAAGGAAAGAGCTCGCAAAGCATTAGAAACCAGTGAAGCACGCATTCACGCAATCATTCACAACACACGTGCAGGCTTGATTACCATGGATCAGAAAGGCAATGTTGAGTTTTTCAATCCGACTGCTGAGCAATTATTTGGTCATCAATTCAATGAGGTTGTCGACAGACCGTTCTTCCAGCTCATCCATCCCAAAGACCAGGATCTCTACCAACAGCAACTAGTCACCACACAGCAGACAGGCAAAGAAGGAACAGTACGACCCACCATTGAAGTTTCTGGAAAGCGCAATGATGGAACCTACTTTCCTATGGAACTCACAGTGGCTCAGATGGTAGAGGATACTGGATATAAATACATTGCCACCATTTATGATATCACTGAGCGCAAACAAAGTGAGGAGGAATTGAGACGGGCTCGCGATACCCTGGAAACCAGAGTCAAGAAACGTACAGAAGATCTTTCCAAAACCAATGAGCGTTTGACAAAAGAAATTGATGAACACCGACGCACAGAAAAAACATTGCGCCAAACACAGGATGAATTGATTCATGCTGCCAAGCTTGCAGGACTGGGGCAAATGTCCACAGCAATCAGTCATGAAATCAACCAACCCTTATCAGCTATTCGTTCTTATGCAGACAATGCCCAAACCCTACTCAATCATGAACGAAAGCAAGATGTCCAGTGGAATTTGACTCAGATATCACAGCTAACGGCTCGGATGGCTCAAATTATCAAGCAGTTGAAAATGTTTGCCCGCAAAAGCCCCGGACAATCTGTTGCCGTCTCTCTACAAGCAGTGTTTGAC
>JANQHV010000648.1 GCA_028282505.1 SAR324 cluster bacterium
ACTAATAATAAGTATGATTAAGAGTAAATAGGTTATAATGCAGATTGTAGGAGTTGAACAACCAACCAGTCGTCATAACACAAGAAATGAAGTTCAAAGCGGAAACCACGCTTTACATTCAAACAAAATTAGCCCATCCCCCATCCCGCGTCCACTTTTCCAGGCAATACATATTGCACGTGAACTTGCTATTGCCCTAGCCGGGCGTCCCATTAGTTTTGCCAATAGTGATTATGTCCTCGAATGTCTCGAAAGTCTGACGGATATCCGTCAAACCATTTTAGAAACTCCTGGTTTGGATAAAAATACAGAAACGGTTAAAATTTTCCTTCAATGCATCGAAAGAGTTATCCAAAATACGTCAAAACTCACACTTAACCTATTGATCGACTTTGTGGATTACCTGGATGGGTATCGACAATATCGACTTGCTTTACGTTATCGCTGGTTACCAGACAATTTATTGGAACGTGAATCTTATAATTCCATCATAATGATGCTGGGGCCAGGTATTGGTGTAGGTGATGAGATTGCGTTCTATCAATTTTTTGACCAAGTACAGTCGCGGTTTCCTCATGCTGAAGTAGAAATTTTTTCGTTTTTTCCCGGTATTTGGCTGACACTTGTCCCCCATGCAAAAGTCAGAAACTTGATGGGATCTCCTTTGCGAGCGTTTCAAAGGATTGAAGAAGCTATTAAAGCACCACGTTCGAAAAAAAAACTGGTGATCTTTGGAAATTTTTCTGGACAATCGATGCTTTCTGCATTCGCATGGATTCGTCATTCGATTGACTTTATGGAAGTAGCCTTGGGGCGAGGTGAGCTGCGCTTATTGCGCACTCAAACGGGACGAGCCTACATCTGCAATTGTTTAGATCCATACATACCGAGTCAAAGTCGTGCGTTGTTAAGTCTGTTTAGAACCGTCTTCCATACCCACCGCCATTATACTGGGCTTCCTACTCACGCCTTTTCGGTTTCAACAAGAAACCGCCTCCAAAGAGATAAGGCCACTTTTCGTTTATTTATCAATCCTTTTACATCCAAAAACTCAGGGCTGCCCCCAACGTTTTGGGCCTTTTGTATTCAAACGGTCCGTCGAGTTGTTCCGGTTTCTCAAAAATTGAATTGTTTGATTTATCCCGGTTTATCGAAAAACTGTGAAACCTATGCAGAAGAAATTATTCGTCAATGTATAGATAAACGATGGGTAGAGTCTGGGGATCGAATCTCCCTTCTCAAAACGCCAGCAGGCAAACCCCTGAAGCCTCCGAAGGCCATCTTCCATACCTATAACGCTATTTCAGATGCCGATTTTTGCATCAGTATTGATACATTTACTGCGCATCTAGTAGCCCACACAGACGTTCCTGCTCTAAACTTATGCCTATCAAGAAATCCAGAATTTTGGGAAGAAGCACGAAATACGATGTGGATTAACTTGGGAGTTGGTAAAGAACCGGTGGAACACCTTATTCAGTGTATTGTTGAGCTAATCACTCGTGACGATATTTATGCGCCTCTAGCGATGAAATTTAATTTTTCTGATCTAGGATTACCTCAAAAATGGGAATTGTCTCCACATCGCTTTAATCCTGCTCACTTTTCCACTTGGTTGAATGCCGTGGATCAAGTGTGGAATACCCTTCACCCAAAGGTTCAAAAATTACTGATTCAAGTGGATGAAGGTTTCGCTTGGACGGTTATCCGGCAGCTCTTGCCACCAGATCACTTGAGTGAAGAAAATATGAAACGTATTTTTGATATGTTTACAACCTCTATATTTTTTAGATTAACAAATCTTTACATTCCACCTCACCATTCGTCTTCCTAATACAGGTGCCCATTATGACGATCTCAACGACCGGAGAAGCCTCACTCGTGCTTGAAACACCGACTTGGCAATCGATCTGCTCTCGTCGCGAAAGAGCAGACGAACAATTTCATCACAGAAAGGCCACTTTTCTAGAGATCTATGCAGACCTTTATGAAGAAGAGGTGACTTACTTAGTGAAACGATTCGCGAACGAAGAGAGTCTACATCGGGTTTTAGGGCCTATTGCCGAAGACATAAAAAAATATCTCCTTTGGCTACGGTGGTCTGGATGGCTTTCTTCATATTTGTCTCCCCCATTAAATTTAGAAAGCACATCTGATGCACGGCGATTAGCTGTAGCAGTTATGACTTACTTGGGAGCAAGGTTTGTTGACGATAGCATCGATAACCATCTGCTTTTCAAGCATAAACACGAGACGCTTGTCGGAATGCTGAAAGGTAAGTTTCCAGAATTTTCTTCAAATTTAGTCCGCAGTCAGTGCTCATTAATTGGCTTTTGGGTTCTTCACTACGGAGTCAGTCGTATGCGGCAGTTACAGTGGGAAAACTGTGTTGACAAAACGACACGACTTTTCGAAAAAATTGCTCCTGGTGTGGTTGCAGAGACTTTCAGTAAAAACGAGGCTTCGAGGATTGAATACGATGCAATCATCCACCGCAAATCCGTTTGTTATGATATGATAATCTATCAGTGTTTGCTCGATCCGGTTGCTTCTAAATTACGTGGCCCAATCTTACAAGCAGTTGCAAGCGCCTCAAAATTGGCGCAATACCTCAACGACTATATGGACCGCGAAGACGATTGGAAACGGTGGCAACTTAATGTCCTCCGTTACTTTAAAAGTGATCGAGAATATTGGGAAGAATGTCTACATCAGATAGAGCAATGTCTCAACTTTGTCGAACCGTTGCCTCAGCCTGTGGGCGACTCCATTGCTTGTATTATTTTTGATGTGTTCGAAAAAGCATTTTCGCTGTGGGGCATGGATTCCAATCCGAGATAACTATTTGCTCGGGCCTGATGCTAGAAATTCTAAATTATGATTTCGAAGAAATAGGAGGAATGTGTGAAATTTTTATTTTCAGCTTACTGTTTCAAAGTTCAGGATGGCCCTTCATTTATTGGAGTCTATAAACGGTGTCTACGCATTGGTGTGGAACTCCACAAACGTGGGCACGAAGTGGTTTTAATGTGTCCTGTCGATATCCAGTATCAAGATGCACTCACTGAGTATGCTGCCTCTCGCATTCGAACAGTCGAGTTCCCAGAAGTCAATCGAGACAGCGAGGATTGGAACGAACAAATCCGCTGGGCAGGACTCCAAGTCATGGAGCGAGAAAATCCCGATATATTTATAGTAGGAGAAGCTCCCCTCACCGGGACTCTATTAGAATCCACGCTGTGTGCAGCCGAGTTGAAAATCCCGGTAATCATTTTGGACAATGCTTACGGAGATCTTTTCGCTGAAGATTTTTATTGCGCTCATGGCCTGATGGCCGATGGACTCATACTTACAGGACTGAGTTCGTTACATGATTCGTCTCCCTCTGAATTTGTTTGCCAAGTTCCACCTTATATTCAGATCGACTCGCACTTTGTAACAGCGGCTAAACAAGAAGCATTGCACTTCAGAAACTGGAAAGTTATCACAGTCATGGCTTACGACCATAAGGCCGCGCAGTTAGGCATCAATTTATTAAGAGCTATGCCGGGTAGAGACGTTCGGTTCTGTTTTGTCACTGGCAATCCTCAAGAATGTCAGAAATGGTTGAGTGTCTTGCCAAGGGAGCTGCAAACTAAAGTTCATCTTATGCAGTTTCCGAACGACGCACAGCTATTTGGTCTACTCAAAGTTTCAGATTTGGCCATTGTAAAATATGGATTCATGCAAACCAGTGAATGCTTGGCTTTACATACACCAGTGGTCGCCATTACCCATTACGAAGACCGTTGGCTGGATTTCCTTCCTAAGTCGTGCCAACTCTTCATCCACCTTACGGAGAGTACCGAGATCGATGCTCAAACCAAACTGCAAATTGAGCGATTTCTAAATTTAGATTCCAACGAAATGAACGATGTTCACCAAGGCGCAATTGATGGAGTGGCTGTTTCCAAAGCTGCCAGCTTTTTGGAAAAATTTGAACATAGGAAACGACGCGATATGACTAAGCATATCAATAACATAGGATTTACTGAAGAACGCATTCTAAAAGCTCTGTATCAACTGCATCCTGGGCAAGCAATAGAACTTCAGGAATTGCGGTGTAATCGCATCCGCTCCTTACCGGAATGTCAAATCTATGCCTTGATTTGTTTTTATCGCATCCGTGGGTTTGCAATGCGAACCCGTCTATGGGGACGGCAATACAATTCAGAATTAAGCACTAAGTTGGATCTAGATGCTGCTGAGGAATTGCCTCGAACACGGTGGCCTCTCCACTACTCCACACGAGACCTCTTTATACTCGAACGGCATGTGGGTGAATTCACCATTCCCAAATGTCCCGGTTCATAACAGTTAAACGGACACACAATCTTTGTTGAATAAGGAAATCATATGGATACATACAACATACTTGGAATATGTAGTACAGGACACGGGGCGAGTTTAGCATTGATTTCATCAGAATATGGAGTACGCGCCCTGAATTTAGACCGCTTTACCCAAAAAAAACATTCCTTACTATTCACCGAACAGGAACTGAAAAGTATTCTTGGGAAAAAGTCTCCGGTAGATACGATGATTTACAACACGCTTCTCCTTAGCTATGGCAAACTTCCTCCGCTATTCGTCTTCGAAAAAACATTCCTCCCTTTTTTAAAGGCTTTACTTCACGGATTGCCATTGGAACCAGATGACATCACCTTGGTAGTCACTTCCAATTGCTATTTTGCGGTCAATAAATATTGTGCGGGTCCCAAATTATCACATTATTTTCGCAACGCTCGAATCCATATGAATCTGGAACACCACCAAATCCATCAATGCCAAGCTTTCTTTGGTAGTCCATTTGAAGATGCCGCTACTTTATCAATTGACTCTTCAGGCGAACCGCTACCCAGGCTTGGTGGGAAAAAAATCAGTATGACTCTTGCGGAAGTCCACAACAAACAATTCCAAATTTTCCACGAGCACCTTTATCCAGAATCTAGTCCGGGAGCCCTTTATGGAGCTTTCAGCGAATATCTTGGTTTTCGGGAAGGAGAAGAAGGCAAAACAATGGGACTAGCGCCCTACGGTACGGATCGGTTGTATAAGGAGTTAGTCGGTAATCTATCTTTGCATGACGACGGCTCTTTCCGATTTTTAAGTGGAAACGAAATTCATTCTAGATTGCAGCAAATTGCGAAATCGCGTAGCGGCAAGAAAGATCCTATCACAAGTGCTCACGCCGATATTGCTTATGCAGCAGACGCACTTCTCGCCGATGTTCTGGTCAACACGGTTGATGTTCTCAGCAAAAAATCCTCTTCTCCCAATCTGTGTATTGCTGGCGGGGTGGCACTAAACTCTGTAGCCAATGAAAAAGTATTTCGGCGATCTCGATTCAAAAACCTCTATGTTTTTCCCAATTCAGGGGACACAGGACAGGCTCTAGGATGTGCCTTATACGGCAAACGGGCTTTACTCGACCAAATGGGACCGAGCCTGCAAAACGATTATCTCGGACCTGAATATTCCTCAGCAGAGATCCAGAGAGAAGTTATCAAAGCTGGTTTGGAGCCGACCCCTGTTGACGATGTAATTACGACTACAGCAAAGCTTCTCACTGAAAGACGGATTATTGGCTGGTTTCAAGGAGGTTCAGAATACGGTCCACGTTCTCTTGGAAATCGGAGCATACTGGCGGACCCTCGTTCCCCCCATATGAAAGATTGGCTCAACAAACGAGTGAAACATCGAGAACCGTTTCGTCCCTTTGCGCCTGCAGTTTTAGAAAACCGAGTTACCGAGTGGTTCAACGTAACGGACCCATGTCCTTATATGTTACGCGTTGTTCCAGTGCGCCCTGAACGCCGTGCACAAATCCCAGCGATTACTCACGTTGACGGTTCCGCTCGCGTACAAACTGTTGATCCTAAAAACAATCCTCGTTTCTATCGGCTTATTGAAGCATTCGAATCGCTTACAGGAGTACCTGTCGTCTTGAACACATCGTTTAACATGGCCGGTTATCCCATCGTTGAAACTCCTCGTGATGCCATACAATGCTTTCTTGCGACAAAAATCGATGCACTCATCCTTGGAGACATTTTGTTGCTCAAATCTGAACTCAAACCTTTGGTTCGCAAAAAACAACCCTTAGAAGATATTATTGTATCAGCTTTTGGCAGCTAGTATCTCAGCCTAAAATCAATGACATTTGGCCATGTATCGAAAAAAACTCCTTTTTGTGACCTATTGCCGCATCTCACCGAACTCACAGATCGGAGTTTTCAAACGATGCATGCGATTGATCAGTCAGATTTTAAATGATTACCAAATCCATGTGCTCAATTGGGGCATGTTACCGAGTGAAGATGCACTGTTTGCCAGAATACGTCCGCACTTGACATTACACCAGCTCACAGGTCCCAACGATAACGAAAACGGTATTCGTGAACTGATCGAAAGGATACGTCCTGATGTGATTATCAATGGTGAAGGGCCAATTGCTGGCAAATTACGCCTGACTTCCTTGATTGGGAACTCTTTGGGCATCCGCCAGATTGCGATCGAGAACTATTATGGCCCTTCGTTAATAGCAGAGTTTCAGGTATATCTTCCTTATATCAGCAAATGGTTACTTCTTGGTTTACTAGAGGAAGCGAGACCACATCAAACATTCGGTAAAGTGGAAGTGGTTCCGCCTCTGATTACCCACGATTTAGGACCTCATGCTGGTAAGCAAGATCGCATTTGTATTCTGGGCTACGATGAAAAAACTCTCCATAGCGGACTGCAGCTTCTGGAGCGGCTACCTCGTTCTGAAAAAGCTGATATTTTCACTAGTGCACAATTAATAGATCGAGTGAGAGGGGTGTGGACACCGCCTGCTCAAAAGGTAGAGATCTATATCTTGCCAACTGATGCAGTACTTTACCAAGGGATGTCTCAAGCGAAGTTCATTATCGGAAAGGCAGGCTTTCAGCAAGTGGTCGAAGGGATCAGCCTCGGAGCACCCGTTATTTGTCAAAAATCTGGAGGAGGGATTGAACCCTTTCTGGTTCCTCCTTACTTGCGGCCATACGTCCGTTTTTTAAATAATGATAAAGATATCAATAGGATTATGTTGGATGTTACTGTTTGGACAACTGCCCCCCCTGACTTGCCATGGAAAACCATCTGGACTGGCATTAAAAATCCTCTTGCTTTTGCTGCTAATAAATTAGTATATCTCATCGAATCTTTTAAATAATGCCAGTAAGACTCCATGAAACCATCCATGCAGAAAAATCTTCGGCGAGCGATCCTACTCGGTTTTCGCTATCTTGTGCAGGAACAAGAACCTTCGGGAGAATTTAGGACTTACCAGTCCGAACAGTTGAATATGGGCCAAGCTCAATATCGGGAATCTCCATTTTTCACAGGTTTGGTATTGTTGACGCTAAAACGATCTCTCCACACTAAGGAGTCATCGCTCATCATACAAAGAGGATTAAAATATCTTGTCCAAACAAGGCATCCGGGGGGGTTGTACTACTTTCTTCAGAAAGACATTGCAGCAGATTTAGATGACATTTGTTTGAATCATTATATTTTGCAACAGCACTTCCCTCACCAATATAGCTATAAAAAATTAGCGCAACGCTGTTCCCAAATGGTTACATCGAGCGGAGCTTTTCCCACTTGGGTGGATGAAGACATTCGAGAAGGCGATATCGACCCCATAGTGAATGTCAATGTCATACGCTACCTTCATAGGAATCAAGTTGATTGCTCAAAGACGCTATCATGGATTCGGCAGGTTTTAGAGGCTTGGACCTATCAGGAAGGCACAAGATATTATGTCTCTCCATTTTCCCTTTTATATTTTTTTGCGACTTTACCCCGTAATCTTAGGGACCAAATATTGGGACCAAATCACAGCGACTTCCTGCAAGATCAACTACGACCTCACATTGGGCAAACTCTGGGAATCTTGGATGAAGCTTATCTACTATTCAGCTTGATAACTCTTCTGCCAGGGCATCCCGCAAGCCATCCATATGTGGAAAAACTTTTAGGGAGCCAACTTCCGAATGGAGCTTGGCCGCCGCATGCGGCCTTTCAAGCCTTCAATTATTGGGGGGCAGATACGTTTAATACTGCACTTGTTTTACAGGCACTTCTGGCTTATCAACGTTCTGAAAGCTTTTCCATTTTTGGGTCATAAGGCTTTTGGGCAGTAGGCAAAACAATGGATCTCCTCGTAATCATTGTCATCTTATTCACTGGGGGGGCCGTTTTGTTGTTTCCGTTCCTGCGGAAATTCTTGCAGAAACGATCCAACGTGGTCACTGTAGCTCAAGTGCGAGATTTGGGGGCCATGCCGTTTGCAAAAGAGATTCGTGGACGAGACGGAGGTTATAGTGCTTGCTTCAAGGGCCGTTCTGTATGGGTATTTGGTGATACCGTCTTGGATTCAAACTTAGATTCGGGCAACAACTGGCGTACGAGTACTTGCTGTTGGACAACAGCAATCGATCTCCAGAAGGGTGAAATCACATGCAAAGAGATACTGGACTCTCAAGGTTTACCTTCTGAGTTCATTCCATTCACCCTCGATGAAGAAGAGTATAATCGGATTAACAATCGGCAATCCCTTCCAGAGGAACACAGATCTCGTTGGGCATTGTGGCCGGGGCCTATAGTAATCGATCCAGATTCGGGTCAAGCTTATATTTTTTATTTCAAGGTCTACGCAAAACCAGGACCATTCAATTTTGAACATGTTGGTGCTTCACTAGCCATTTGGATAAATCCTGACGAAGCGGTACAACGCCCAGTACTTGCTGCAGAAACTGCTGAACCGACCCTGCTGTTTCCTAAGGGAGACGTATCGATTGGAAACGGTGCGTTAATCGTTGGAGAATGGTTGTATGCTTATGGAACTCTTCCCTCAAAAACCTTTGCCTGTCCTTGCATAGTGGGAAGAGTGAAGTTAACAAAAGCACTCAACAGGAAGAAATGGCGTTTCTATGCAGGGAAAAAGGGATGGGTAGAAGACTGGAAAGAAGCTATTGTCATCATGGACGCAGCCCCGATACTCTCTATTCATTGGAATCCTTATTTTAAAAAATATTTAGCAGTGTACAGCAATCCAATATCAAACACTATCTCGGTAAGATCCGCTAATCGTCCAGAAGGCCCTTGGTCTAAACAGAACGTAATGGTCGTTGGTATGTCCTCGCCTAATCACAATGTTTGGAACTATTGTGGTCTTGCGCACCCTGAATTCTCCCTCGAAAATGGACGCATCGAGTATTGGACCTACTACCGTGATCTTGGTGCCTTTCGTGGAGAAGTTCGGCTGGTCGAAGTGCGTTATCAGCGAAAAGGTTCTCTAGAAAACGGGGATAGTGCCTTGTCTCGAGTTAAAAAGTGACTTGTAGAATAGCCAGGAGGAGGAATTGATTTCCAACAGCTTTTCAAGAAAAGATCGATACAGCTTGCAACTTGAAGGGCAAGACCTACATCACTTCTGGAAATCAATATGTTACTTTTGAAATAGGGAGTCATGAATTAGAAGGTCCTTATCCCTTAACACAGCATTTCCAAAATCTACCCACCAAACTGTTCTCACTTCTACAAGAGTAATAGATAATTCGCACATGATGCTTGACGGCACCAAACTCTATAGGTGTTCATGTAGGACGAACACTGACACATGGGTAACAACATCCTACAAAACAATCAGTGTTTGTCTGATTTACCACTCAGGATTTATGGTTTATGTTAACGTCACACCTAAATTTAATCATCCATCAATATTTAATTTTATCACAGGGGTAACATGAAAAAATTCAGAAGAAAATCAACATTTCAGTATGTAATATTTGGTCTGCTTGTCTTAGCCATGCTCATTATCATTCCTGCCTGTGGTGGCGGAGGTGGTGGAGGCAGCAGCAGTGGGTCTGATGACACTACCCCTGCTGAGACTGAAACGGCAGACACTTCCAATGACAGTGGAACAACAGATGATGATTCAACCACTTTGAGGGAAACTTATAAAATTGTGGATACCAATCAGTCTTCCTGTTATGACAATTCGGGGAACACAGTGAATTGCTCCAGCATCAAACAAGATGGTTCTTATAGTGGCAATCAACCCAGTTATAGTGTCAGTTCTGATGGTTTAACCGTCACCGACAATGTAACTGGACTGATGTGGACACAAAGCAGCGATACCAACGGCGATGGTACTGTTGATGCCAATGACAAAAAATTCCAAAGTGAAGCCATCACATATTGTACTGATTTGACATTAGGGGGGTATTCTGACTGGAGACTGCCAGATATTAAAACTTTGTACTCCCTCATACTGTTCAGTGGGAAGGACGCCAGTACTTATCAGGGAAGTGACACATCCACGCTGGTTCCCTTCATAGACAGCAGTTTCGATTGGGCTTTTGGCGACACCTCTGCTGATGAGCGCATCATTGATGCGCAGTATGCCACTACTTCAAGCTATGTTTATACGACGATGGATGATGTTGCTACGATGTTTGGTGTTAATTTTGTCGATGGACGAATCAAAGGATATCCAAGAGACCTGATGCAATTTCATGTTCGGTGTGTGAGGGAAAATACCAGTTATGGTATCAACAATTTCAATGACAATGGAGATGAAACCATCAGTGATCTGGCAACAGGATTGATGTGGCAGAAAAATGACAGCGATTCGACTGATTGGGAAAATGCAATTGCCGTTTGTGAAGCTGAGACAACAGCAAGTCATTCTGATTGGAGACTGCCCAATGTAAAAGAGTTGCAAAGTATACTGGATTATACCCGTTCCCCCGACACCACCAACAGTGCTGCCATTGATTCCCTTTTTAACGCAACCTCTATTACCAATGAAGAAGGAGAAACCGATTGGGGATACTATTGGGCTTCCACAACGCATGTCGATAATAATGATGATGCCAGTAGTGGAACCTATGTTTCCTTTGGGAGAGCATTAGGATATTTTTTTGAAAGCATTTTGGATGTTCATGGGGCAGGTGCTCAAAGAAGCAATTACAAAATCAATCTTGCTGCAGGTTCTGGTGTAACTGAGGTCAATTTGGCAAGTGGGTCTTTTTATACTAAAGGTCCGCAAGGCGACATTCTGAGGATTGACAACAAAGTAAGATGTGTACGGGATATTGACTAATGAAAATTCTGATCGCTGATGATTCAAAACTGATGCGTGAGCGCCTTATTGGGTTGATTTCGAATATGAAGACACGCCACACCATCGAACAAGCCCACGATGGTGTGGAAGCCTTGGAAAAACTCAAATCGTTCAAGCCAGATGCCATCATTTTGGATATTCGAATGCCTGGTAAAAATGGAATTCAGATTTTGGAGAGTATCCAAAAAAATAAGGAGCATCCCATCACTTTTGTATTGACCAATTTTACCTATCCGCAATACCGTAAAAAATGTTTGAGTTTGGGTGCTGATTACTTTTTTGACAAGTTTTCAGAATTTGAAGAAATGCTGGAAGCACTCGACCAGTTGGCTTCTCGTTTTACTTCTCCATGAATATTCAGAACCCTCCAAATCAGACTTCGTGGTGTACCACCAGAAGGTATGAGGCGTTGTGTCCTTGAGCACACAAATGATATTTTTTTTCTGAAGGGAAAATTTGTATATGTCAGATATAAATTTTTCCTTTACTGGATTTATTGTTTATTTTGGCGTAACATTTCAGATTACACTTTATTTTTTACTGTGGATACTCTTCAGAGGCAAGGAACCAGGCTGCTATACAGGGACAATATCCACATTCACCCCATTCGTTGATAGAGTACCGTGAGTTAGATTTTGTTTGGCATCCTCTTTGGCCATGAGACAATCTCCTGAAAACTGTCATGCTGAGCGTAGTCGAAGCATCTCAGAGACCCTTCGACTACGCTCAGGGTGACATGGCATTCAATGTGCCA
>JANQHV010000002.1 GCA_028282505.1 SAR324 cluster bacterium
ATGCTGAAAAACAGAGGCTATTGTGTGGAATTGATAGAGGCAGGTGAGGCTGGGACAGAAGATGCGGAGACCAATCAAAAGCTCTGGCAGCAATTTGGCAAGAGTGTTTCTTATCCATCCGAAGCAGCCAGCCTTCTGTTGCGGAAAGCCGATATCATCATTGATGCTATTTTTGGAACAGGCTTGGAGCGAGATATTGGAGGATCGTATCGGGACTGGATTGAAGCAATCAATCAAAGTACAAATGCTGTTAAAATTGGTGTTGATATTCCTTCTGGAATTCATGCCGATCATGGACAAGTAATGGGAGTTGCGGTGCAATGCGAACATACCATTACGTTTCAGGTAGGCAAACAAGGCTGTCATCAACATCCCGGAGCTCAGTATGCAGGAGAAGTGATTGTAGCGGATATTTCAATTCCTCCTCACTGGGATACTGGTGCGGACCCCACCTATTTAGTCACCAAAGGTTTCATTCAGGAGAAATTACCGGTCAAAGATCCAGCTGCCCATAAAGGCACATATGGGCATTTACTGACGATCTGTGGATCGTCCGGGATGGGAGGAGCGGCTCTGTTGGCCTCTTATGCTGCCATTAAAAATGGAACGGGCCTCGTTTCCGCATGTGTTCCTTTCGCCTTGCGTGATGCGTTCCTGGGGCAATGTCCAGAACTGATGACCCTTGCTTCTGATCAGGAATCACACCACCACTTCACACCAGCACATGCATCATTTGTCGAAGCAGAAATCGAGAAACGGGATGCCGTGATATTGGGCTGCGGAGTCGGACAGACCGCAGAAACCAGGGAGTTTGTGAGACATTTGATGACATCCACACACAAACCACTGCTGGTGGATGCAGACGGGTTGAACAATATCACAGCTGATCATCTGAAATGGCGTTCCGAGAATGCAGCGACATCGAATGCTACAGTCATCACCCCCCACCCTAAAGAACTGGCCCGTTTGTGTGGTTTGAGCACAGCAGAAATTCAGCAAAACCGAATTGGAGTTACCAGGGAACTGGCAGCTCAATGGAGAGCCGTGGTATTGCTCAAAGGAGCCCATACTGTCATAGGAGACCCAGAGGGCAGGATCTTTATCAACCCCACTGGAAATGAAGGCATGGCTACAGGTGGTTCGGGAGATGTTTTGAGCGGGATCATTGGCAGTTTTTTGGCCCAAAAGTACGATCCTCTCTTGGCCACTGTATTGGGAGCCTATTTGCATGGATTGTCGGGGGACTGCCTTCGCACACCATTAGCATCTTGTTATTTGAGTGCTCTGGATTTGATTCATGGCTTGAATGATGCTTGGTTACTGCTCGAACAAGACACTCAATGATCACAGGCGTTTGCGGGTGCAATTGGGGTCCTGGTTGGTACCAGGCAGACAAGGATAGTGCTTGAGACGAGCACCACAGGCAAATTCTTCTCCAACCGGCAAATCGGTTTCCATCGGTAAAATCACTCGATTCCCGTCACTGAAAAAAACAAGAATTCGGTTTTCCAACGAAATGAATCTGGAAATGGGAGAAAGTCTCGAATTGAGAGTGTATGGCGCATATTCAGGATTATAGACCTTATCACAGACCAGGCTGACTTCCTGTTCCTGGTCAGTAGGATAAACCCAGGTTCGTTGTGGCGTAGAGCAGCCCAACCACAGAACACTCCCCATCAATAATAACAGACAAACTATCCACCTTCTTTGACAAAAACACATTTCGATCATCAATTGTCCACATATAAAATAGCCCTAAAAGAAAAACTATTTTTCCATTCTGAACCCTAAATTCTTTACGTTAGTTATCTAATATCCAATCCAATGAGCGTAATATCATCTTTGACCCGATTGATGCCAGCATAACTCAAAACATGGTCATACAATTTTTCCACCAACTCATCAATAAAAAGTTGATGGTTTTCTTGCACAAATGAAATCATGGCCTCTTTGCCAAACATTTGTCCCTTCGTGTTTCTTGCTTCCAGGATACCGTCTGTATAGAGAAGAATACGATCTCCCGGATGCAATTGCACAGAACCGGATTCATACCCCTTCTTTTTTTGTAAAAATGCCCCCAGGGGAGGACCACCTTGAGTCAGTCTAACGATCTCCTGGTTTTGCATACGAATCAGATATCCCGCTGGACTGCCGCAGCAGATGTATTCCAGATTTTGATTGTCGGTGTCATAGAGACAATAAAAGGCAGAAGCAAATCGAGCGCCCGGAGTGTTTGCATGGAGTACATGATCGACTTGTTCGATCAGAGTAATCAGTTTTTCATTTTCGTAAGCGAAGGTTTTGAACAATCCGGCAACCATGAAGGAAATGAGCGCAGCAGAGATATCATGACCGGTCACATCGACTAAAAGAATACCAACTTTATTATTTTCAAGTTCATAGACATCATAAAAATCTCCCCCAATTTGTTGCACTGGCTTATATTTTGTCGCTATATCCAATCCTGCCAGCTTGTATTTTTTTCTAGGCAAGAGCATATTTTGTGTCTTTTGTGCCTGCTCCAGATCATGAACCATTTGCCGATTCAATTGCTGGAGTTCCTGGCAGACGGCTTCGAGTTCTTTTTTGGCTTTGTCCAACTCTGTTGTTTTTTTATTTAGATCCTGATTCAGTGCTTTTTGAATGTGGAAGGCTTCTTCCAATTCCACAGACTTCTCAACAATCTTTTGCCGTTGTTGATACATTTCGATAAAAACATTCACCTTGCTCCTCAAAATTCCAGGGTGAATGGGTTTGAAAAGATAATCGACGGCTCCTGTTTTGTATCCCAAAAAGATATGTTGTTCGGTCATACTGTAAGCCGTTACAAAAATAATGGGCAAATGCTTTCCATTGTCCGAATCTCTGATCAGGGCCGCTGTTTCAAAGCCGTCCATATCTGGCATTTGGACGTCTAGCAATACCAGACAGAATTCATGCTCTTGCAACATCTTTATGGCAGCTTGCCCCGAATCGGCTTTAAAAAAAACTCGATTGGATTTCCGCAACATGGTCTCTAAGAGCAACATGTTATCAGGTTGATCATCAACTAATAGAATTTTAACGACACCTGACTCTTCTATATTCATATTGTCCAAATGAGTGGAGTTTGATATCAGCAAAGAAGCGATTGTTTAATAGAGTACTAAGATTACATAGATATGTCGATGGTTTTCTGCTCACTGGATAGGTATGAATCGTTCAGGCCGTTTTATTAAACGCAGTTCAGGAATGAGCAGGTTGATTGCTTTGAGAGCGGCAAGCGGCATCGAGGGTTTGTTGTTGGGTGAGTAATTGATCAATTTCATCCAAAAATTGTTCAAAGGATGCTTCACTGGAAACAGCAGTCCTGTTGAAGAGAGAAGCATAATTTTTATGAAGTAACGTGGCAAACGGTTCATACTGTTGGGTAGAGCAGCCCAATAGATGAGCCAGGGCATTCAGGTGAACTCCGTTGCCCGTTGCCGCTTCTTCAGAAAGCTGTTGCCATTGAGCCATCAGGTATTTCTTTCGAGTCGTCTTCCAGTGTTCCACAAAATCCCAGTTCTTACAACCAGAAGTGCCAGAAGTACTTGCAAAAATGAAAGTTGAGGAAGAGGTGACATCCACTGAAAACATACCGGGATCGCGTTTGGCAAATCCCATCGGTCCTCCCTCATGACAGGCCTGGGCACTGGAAAAAAAGAAAAAAAATACCAACAAACAAAGCCAAATCTGTTTAAGATTTTTTTGCATTAGGTTGCTCCATAAAAACTAACCTGTCACCAGACACGCATGCTGTAACTCAGGATGCTCTGCGATCCATTGTTTCAATTGCTGTAGAAAACGAGCTGCATTTTCTGTTTTATGGGTAATATAGTGTTTTAGAAAAGTTTTTTCCTCAAGTTCCCCCTTTTTTTCAAAGGGGGCCAGGGGGGTTTTGAAAAAACTTTTCTGGGTCACTATATTGAAATGTTGCGTATTGGCAGCATAATATTGCCTGAGCATATTGGAAAACAAAGGATAAGATGAGGCCGAACATCCCATCAACCGGCCAAGGGTTTCCAGGTGAACACCTGTTCCCTGAGCCACTTCCTCCACCAGGATTTGATGGTTGGTAGCAATGAAACGTTTTTGGACTTCTTCCAGATATTCGACAAAATCCCAGTTGGTACAGCCCGAAGTTCCTGAAGTGGAAGTCGTGCTATAAAATGTAGATAAACTCACATCGACCGTCGACATGGTCGGACTGCCACTGGTAATCCCCAAATATTCATTCTTATTGCAATAAGCCCATGCCGTCGGAGTAGAAAAAAGAATGAGATTGCAGAAAAAAAGAACCCAAATCTTACCACATTTCTTCTGCATATTGATGAATCAGGAAAAGTTAATAGAAAATAAGGAAGTCGTTCTCACTTTGCCATGATAGAGTCTGTCTTTGACGTTATGGATCAATTCTTATCGATTTCTTTTTGGATTTTAGGAAGCAATTGTTTTGCGGGCTGAGAACCCCGTTGAATCGCTTCTTGACAAAAATGCAGAGCCTCCTCATAGCTCCCTGTGCGGAAATGTAAAATCGCTAAATTCAGGTAACTGGGTGCCGCATGAGGCAACAAAGTCGTCACTTTAGTAAATGCCTCAATGGCTACAGAAAAATTTTTATCATTGGCTGCCGCCAATCCTCGGTTGAAATATTCATTGATGAGATAATTTTGCTTTTCTGAAGATACCTCTTCTTTTGTTTCCGGAATAGTCTCAGGCACTTGCTTTTGAGTTTCCGCTTTTATCGAAGTTTCTGCGCCAATACTTGTCTTTGCCGTGACAATGGTCTCCTGTGGAGGAGTGGTCTCTTTGACTGGATCTGGTTGCTTGGGAACCTGAGGCTGTACTGGATCGGCAGCATCGGTCTGGTTCTCCTCAATCACTTCTTCATTCTCCAGGCTCATCTTCGACACAGGTGGGGGTTCTTCAATGTCCTCTGGAGCTTGTTGCTCAGTCTGTTCTTCAAAAACAGGAAGTGCCTGGGGAGGCGATTCAACAGGTTGTTGCTGCTTGACCATCCGACGTAGGGCACGATCCACCAAACGCTGCATTTCCTTGCTGTTGTAATCTATTTCTTCATCCACCTCATCGGTAAATTCAGCTTTTTCTGCTTCAGGTTGCTGGTTTTCATCATCAGTCAAGTCCACTTCTTGAGTGGTGTGGGAGGCAATATCTGGAGATTCGGGTGGGGCCAGCAGTTTTAATTTCTTTTCCAATTCTAAAATGCGTTGAAAATCTTTTTTTTCTCGTAAAAATGCCAGTTTTTCCCGTTCCTGACTCATCTCCAGTTGATGCTGCGTCTGATTGCGGGAAACTTTCATATCCTCCACATATTGCACCAGAACCTGGTTCTGCTCTTTATGGAGTTTGATTTGCTGTTTCAGTTCCCGGATCTTCTTTTGGTATTGATCTCCAGTCATCAATCTCATCCTCTCGATATAAATGGCATCGGTCTTTTGATCTAATTATGATCTCCTGTCTTCTTCAATTTAAGCAAGATCAAGACCACGAAGATGGCCTCTGAAAAATTCTTCCAATCAGGTCAATGAAAGTCAGCCCCCACAGCATCAGCTACGGAAGCAAACCCATCCTGTTTCAATTGTTGCAAGAGTTCCTGTTTGACGAATTTCACCACAGCCGGTCCCCGGTAAATCAACCCCGTGTAGATTTGTACCAGGGAAGCCCCTGCCCTGATTTTTTCATAGGCATCTTTTCCTGAAAAAATCCCTCCGACGCCAATAATGGGAAGAGATGATCCAAATTCCCGATACAGTTTTCCAATAACCTGGGTAGACAGTGACCGCAGGGCAGCCCCACTCAAACCTCCCTGCTCCTGGCCTGCTGGGCTTTTTAAATCGTTGCGCTCTAATGTCGTATTGGTGGCAATGACACCATCAATTGTAAATTCACGAAGTATGGTGATGATATCATGAAATGTCTTCTCTGTTAAGTCAGGAGCAATTTTGAGTAAAATCACTTTTTTTGGTTTTCCCTGCCTGACCAACTCCTCACGGATCGTGAGCAAACGCTCAATCAGTGAGCGCAAGGCTTCCTGCTCCTGCAAAGCTCGTAATTTTTCGGTATTGGGAGAACTGATATTGATGGTGATATAACCAGCATGATCATAGACCGTGCGTAAGGCGGTGTCATAATCCTGCACTGCTGAATCAATAGAAGTGGCCTTATTTTTTCCAATGTTGATTCCCAAAATACCATCGGGTTGATTTTTTTTGATGTGGGCTACCAGAGATTCCACTCCTTGATTGTTAAAACCCAGGCGATTGATCAGGGAAAGGTCTTCTGGCAAACGAAATACACGTGGTTTGGGATTGCCAGGTTGGGGAAGGGGCGTGACGGTTCCTACTTCCACAAATCCAAATCCGAGGGCAAATAAGGGATTGAAGGCTTTGCCGTCCTTGTCAAACCCTGCTGCCAAACCAATGGGATTGGGAAAGGTTTTGTCCCAGAGCTTGACCTGCAAAGCGGCATCGTCCAGTTGATACGCTTGATGTAGAATTTTTTTAGCGAGGGGTAGCCTGGCAATCTGATGCAGCAGAGTCAGCGTGTGCTCATGGATGGTTTCTGGATCGTGACGAAATAAAAGCGGCTGAATCTTGCCATAAAGGGAATCATGATGAGGAAAATCGTGCATGGTCGTTCTTGGTTCACATTGGAGCTATTTTCAATACTCTGGCTATCTCAAGGGCAGCCTTGCTTTGCCTTTATTGCCAGAGTATATTACACATTTTGAGGAAGGCAAGCCAATGATTTTCATCCTCTGTGCCAAAAAAGAAACACCAAAAAGGGGACCGGTTTATTTTTTTAATCCTCTGTGCCCTCAGTGCCTCTGTGGCAAATTATTTTCTGTGCCC
>JANQHV010000027.1 GCA_028282505.1 SAR324 cluster bacterium
CCCCTGCTATGTTTTGTGTACGCCCCATCGACTGGGTACTGGTGAAAGGAAAAAAAGACATAACAGAAATTTATGAAATATATGATAATGATCCCGATGATTTAAAAAGACTCAAACAAGAGACATCTTTGCATTTACTGGAAGGGCTCACCCATCGACTCCGTCAAAACTGGAGAAAGGCATTGGAATCGTTTCAAGCAATCCTGGACCAGAATCCACAAGACACGGTTGCTCAATTTCACTTCCAATACTGCTTGTACTTAAAAGAAAATCCTCCTTCCTACGATTGGAATGGTGCCACTGATCCCAATATCAATATTTTGAGTGCCCGAAAAGAAATATACCAGATGGTTCAATGGAAGCCTGATTATGCAGTGGGTATTGAATTGATTGATTCCCAACATCAGGAATTATTTGCCCGCATCAATCAGTTGGTGAAGGCGACCCAACAGGGTATGATCAAAGAAGAGGTGATAGATAGCATCCAGTTCTTGCAAGTGTATGTAGACAAGCATTTCCGAGAAGAACAAGAATTCATGAGAAGTATCAACTATCCAGAGTATGCCAATCACCTGGAGATGCATAATTATTTTGTGATAGTCGTCCAGCAATTACAAGAAGACTATGAATATGAGGGCATTAACCTCGATCTTGCCCTAAAAATACAGAATAAAGTGATTGACTGGCTGGTCAAACATATCTGTAAAGAAGATCTAAAAATAGCAAAATGGTATGAGAATCAATTGACGGAAGGTTCCTCCAAAAGTGCGCCTGGTTAGCTGGACATCATCTTTTATGCGACCTCTTTGTACAAATTGCAAATAACTCGCTTTTTCCACACGATGTGGAAGATTCCAAGCAGGTGATGTCGTCATTATGTGAGGGGTGGTCATATTTTCGGCCAGTTGTGCAAAAACGATTTTCCCTCCTTGGCAAGGAGGCCGTCTGCGGAAGCGGGCTAGGGAAGGTCTTAGTTTAATAGCACCAACCCCTCCTAACCGAAGGTCGACCCCGCTCTCTTGACAAAGGGAGGAACAATTTCAGGTGGTCGAAAATATGATCAAGCCCGTTATGTGCGATAAGAAGAAACAACCATGGAGAATAAATACCCCTAGGGAAGTGATTAAGTTGATGGTCAATGTTTTATTCAATGCAGACCATCAAGTTTTGACTCAGGCAGGTATTGTTAAAACCCTGTATGACCCGGCTTGTGGTACGGGTGGAATGCTCTCTATCGGTGAACACCATATCAATGAATTTAACCCTAATGCCAAACTGGAAGTGTTTGGACAGGAAATCAACCCTGAATCCTATGCCATTTGCAAATCTGACATGCTCATCAAGGGACAAAATCCCACGAATATCAAGTTTGGTAATACGTTCACAGTCGATGGACTGCGGGAAGAAAAATTCGATTATATGCTCTCCAATCCTCCATTTGGTGTGGATTGGAAAAAAGCGTCCAAAATCATCAAGAATGAGCATGAAAACTTGGGGTTTGCCGGTCGTTTCGGAGCGGGTTTGCCCCGGATCAATGATGGTTCTTTACTGTTTTTACAACACATGATTTCCAAAATGAAACCGGCTGAAGATGGAGGGAGCCGGATTGGTATTGTTTTTAACGGATCGCCCTTGTTTACTGGACAAGCAGGAAATGGTGAAAGCAATATCCGCCAATGGATTATCGAAAGCGACTGGTTGGAAACCATAATCGCTCTGCCGGATCAACTTTTTTATAACACCGGCATTTCCACCTATATTTGGATACTCGATAACAATAAAAGTCAGGAGCGAAAAGGCAAAATACAGCTGATCAATGCCACCGGTGGTAAAGATGAAGAGTTGGTAGAAAGAGGCGAACGAGATTTTAATCGTTTTTGGGAAAAAATGCCCCGTTCTTTGGGTAACAAACGCAAACAAATTATCGAAAATGGTGAAAGCAAAGGCATTGGTTTTATTACCAAACTCTATGGAGATTTTGAAGAAAATGAATTTGTCAAAATTTTGCCCAATGAGTTTTTTGGCTACTGGCGGGTAACGGTAGAACAACCATTAACTATGAATAATGGGGAATTGAAAGTTGACAACAAAGGGAATCCCAAACCCGATACTCAATTACGAGATAGTGAGAATATTCCGTTCTTGCAAAGAAATAAAAACGGCCAATTGACGCCACAAACTATTGAAGAATATTTTGAGCGGGAAGTCAAACCGCATTTAAAAGATGCCTGGATTGATGAAAAGAAGACCAAGACCGGCTATGAAATTAACTTCACTAAATACTTTTACAAGTTTAAACCTTTGCGATCATTAACCGAAATTAAAGCTGATATTCTGGCGCTGGAGGAAAGCAGCCTAGAGCTGGAAAAAACCGTACTTGAGGATTGAACATGACAAGCAACATGAGTAAAACATCCCTTTACAAAGATATCCGGCAAATCCTGCAATCCGCCCGGAACAATGCCTATACCGCTGTCAATACCGCAATGGTTGATGCCTATTGGCTGATCGGCAAGCGTATTGTAGAAGAAGAACAGCAGGGAGAAAATCGAGCAAAGTATGGACAGGAACTGATCAAGAATCTATCCATTGAACTCAATTCTGAATTCGGTAAAGGTTTTTCGGTTGCAAACCTATGGAACTTCAGACAATTTTATCTGACTTTTCCTAAAACAGAAAAACTCTACACACTGTGTAGAGAATTGTCCTGGTCACATATCCGATTGATTATGCGGATAGATAATGAGCAGGCTCGCGCCTATTATCTCAACGAAAGCAAGGCAGAAAACTGGAGCGTTCGACAATTACAACGTCATATCAATTCTCATTATTATGAAAGATTGCTCTCTACTTCAGAAAAAAAGGAAGTTATTGTTCCTGATGAGAAACAAACTATCACCAATACCAGAGAATTTATAAAAGATCCCTATGTGCTGGAGTTTCTCAATTTACCAGAAGATGTAAAATTGCGGGAATCTAATTTAGAACAAGCAATCATCTCTAACTTACAAGAGTTTCTTCTGGAGATGGGTAAAGGCTTTTCCTTTGTTGCCAGACAATTCCGCATCAGCACTGAAAGCACTCATTTTTATATTGATCTGGTTTTCTACAACTATCTGCTCAAATGCTTTGTCATCATTGACCTGAAAACCAGCAAACTCACTCACCAGGATATCGGACAGATGGATATGTATGTGCGTATGTTTGATGACCTTAAAAGAGGCGAAGATGACAACCCCACCATCGGAATTATTCTTTGTAAAGACAAAGAGGAAACACTGGTTAAATACTCCGTCCTCAAAGATAGTGAGCAGCTTTTCGCCTCCAAATACCGCCTAGTACTCCCCTCTGAAAAAGAACTGGAAGCTGAATTGGAGCGAGAACTGCGAATGATCGAAACACAAGAAAAGGGAGAATCATGAAGCGCCACAAAAAATACAAAGACAGTACTTTCAAATATGCCTTTGAGGAGATATTTATTGACAAGTTGATTGAGCGGATGGATCAAAACCAGGAAATCTTTGAGAAGATACTGGAAAACGAATCATTTGGTGGGCTGGTAAAAGAACTGATGATGAAAAAAATATATGTAAAGTTGAATGAGGATACGAAGTAAAGCACATAAAAAAGTTTATCACTTCAAATCTCTTATATTATTTCAAACGCAACCAGAGTGATGTCGTCATCAAAGTCTTGATGGGAGGTTGTTTTAAGAACATGGACATACAATTGATCCAACACTTCATCAAGCGGAACAGTGCTGTTCTCTAACAGGAATTTTTGTAAACGTTCATGGCCAAACATTTCCTCTTCCAGGTCTGTTATTTCCACAATGCCATCAGTATAGAGGAACACACGATCTCCCTTTTGCAGCTTGATAGAAGCCCCTTCAAAAAAAGCGATATCTCCTGAAAAGACTCCCAGAGGTACCCCTGTATTTTCATGTAGAGAAAATATTTCATCTGTTTGAGCCCGAATGACATAACCAGGAGGATGTCCAGCAATCGAATAAGATAAAGTCTGTTCAGCAGCATCATAGATGGAATAAAAAGCAGTCACAAACTTCCCATCGGGCATACGTGTTTCCAGTTGATCATTGATATAAGTCAGGACATCCTTTGGTAATTGATCAGGAGCCGCAGTTGCTTTAAACAAGCTCGAACTCATACAGGAAATCAAAGCTGCGGCAATCCCGTGTCCAGTCACATCTGCTACTAAAATCCCCACTTTATCCCCACTGAATTCCAGAATATCATACAAATCCCCCCCAATTTCTTCCATAGCCACATACTTTGTGACAATTTTCATACAAGACAACTTGGGAATTCTTTGAGGCAACACCGCCAACTGTGTTTCTTTTGCCTGTTTCAATTCCTCATTGGTCTGCTGTTGCTTTTCTTTAATGATTTTATAAGAGAAGGCATTTTGAAAAGCATTGGAGATGTAATGCTGCATCGACTCCAGGTGGGTCAACTCATAGTCTGAAAAAAAGGTTGTCGGAAAATTGGTTAAACTCAACACACCAAATCGTTTTTCATCAATGGCCAAAGGCAAAACCGTAATCGCCCCTCCAGAATAAGCATCTAAACTAAAGCCCAAACTTTCTATGGCAGCACCATCCAGGTTTTCCAGGAACACTGGTTTTTTTTCATCAAAAGCCTGCCACATGGATGAGTTACTCTCTGTCTGTGCAGGCAATTCTGCTGCCAGTTCATCACTTGCTATTTTCAATTTGAGCTGTTGCCGGTTTTGATCAAACTCCCAAAGAGCCACCGAACCAATACGTAGATGGTTGATCAATAAAAAGATCAAGGTATGCTCCAAATTATCCAGATTGATGGAACGAAGCCGGCGATAGAAAACCGTTAAATTTTCAGCAACCTTCGCCTTTTTACGCACAGCTTCCATCATGAACTTCCGCTCCAGATGAGCAAAAATTCGTGCAATCAATTCTTCTGCAATGAACGGTTTTATCAAGTAATCAGTAGCACCACATTCAAATGCGGTCACTTTTTTGTCCGACGTGTCGATACTGGTGAGAAAAATGATAGGAACCTCGTCATATTTAGAGCTTTTTCGCAACTCTGCGATCAACCCCAACCCGTCCAAATTTGGCATCTCTAAGTCAGTTATGATCAAATCAAACGAATTACTGGCCAGAATTTCTAATGCGTGCTGCCCATCATGGGCTTCTGTCACCTGAATCGGAGCATTTCTATTGGATTGCAGGCATTTGCGCAATGTCAACCGGATGAAATTACTATCATCGACAATAAGCAGATTGTAATGTCCAATCATAGATTTTATTCAGCTTAAGAATTGATCAATTATTGTTTGAACCACTAATTGAAGTTTGACGCATTTGGTGAGTCAATTGCAAACATTTTAGTAATTTTCATTATTTAGCCGCTAAGAATACGAAGTATCACAAAATGTTTTTTTAAATTTAGTGTTTCTTCGTGTCCTTTGTGGCTAAGTGGTTATTAATTTAGATTCACTGTTCCTGTTTAAATTGCTCCACTGAATGAATCAAAATACTACTGATGGGCGTATCTTCATGAGATTTACCAACCATTCTTACTATCAGACGCCGTTGATAATCCACCGACAAATACTCCTCCAGGATCTGATTGACTTCTTTTCGGGTCAATGCTTCTACTGCCTTGATATCTTCACTCACATAATCAAAATTCCCGTCTTTTTCAAAGGCAGCATAAAAAATTCGACCCGCTTCTTCGGCAATCGTAGTGGATTTTTCCAACTTCGCATTGATGACCGATTGACGCAATACCTCAAAGTCATCATCTGGCATTTTTTCAAATCTTTCAATAAACCGGGGGATATATTCTGAAATTCTTTGCTGTAACACCCCTGCTGGATATTTCCCAGATTGTACAATAAACATCCAGCCTAAAGTTTTCTCCAGTTGAGACATTCCTCCTTCCACAATATACCCCAATTGCTGCTGAGTCCTCAATTCTGTATATGTCCAGGGGCGAAGCGCTTTACTAATGATCAAAAGAGCCCCTCTCAATTTAGGATTGGTTGGACCCACCTGTATCCCATAATACACTGCTGAATTGTCAACACTGGCTTTTTTAACATACACATAATTTTTCTTTTCTTTGATTTGCACAACGTCTTCCACAAACCGTTTTGACTCTGGTAAAGGCTTCGCATCCAGGTTGTCAAGAAATACTTTCATTGTCTTTTCAACCTCTTCCTTTACCAAATTTCCATGAACCACACCTTCCACATAAACCTGTCTGTACAGATTTTGAGCATAGTTTTTCAACTCATCTAAAGTAATTGTCTGAATTTCCTGCTGATATTGATCAATGGAAAACTTTTTTTCTTCTAATAACAGGTGTTGAAAATACCAGGCTTGCTGATAAGGTTGATTGAACTGAAAATTTTGATACAAACGCCTTTGCTGATCTTTGACAGCATCAAAGGTGGTCTCGTCAATGACAATATCTTTGAGTTTGTCTGCAAGAATTCTAGTCAAATCCAGTATACGATCTGAATATCCACTGATACTCAAGGTAATTCCTTTTTTTCGAGCACTGAATCCATAATCCAGGCCTGCCAAATGAACAGTATAGCCAAATTCATTCAACCCTTCTTCAATGGCTCTGACATACAGTTGGGAAAGCACCGCAGCTCTGGCTGATTTATAAATTTCTGGCGAATGCAGCAGGAGCGTGAGCTGTGCTTTCGGAGTACCAAAACGGATATCGGGTTGGAACCAAATGATTCCCTGTGGATTATCCATTATTTTTTCTGGCTTCACCGACACATGTTTGACAATTAAGTTCCTCAGACTATCAGCATTTTCTGGATCTTTTGAAAAAACCTGAGCCTTAAAATCTTCCCATGAATTCCAGGTTTTTCCCTGATATGCCATTAGACGATCATGCCAGGAAGCAAAGAGGGGCTCTCGCGCCAAACCTGCTACGGATTGATAGGAGAGATGAAAAGGCGCATCAGGAGTAACGACTTCCAATTTTTCAGGAATAAAAATATTTTTTTCAGGCAATTGTAATTCTGGATGAAATCCAACCTGGGTCAGCATACGAATAAAACCGGGGTCTCCTTCTTTGAAGGAATAAGCAGTGCCATAATAGGGCTCTGTTTTATTGGTTTTCTGCCCTCTGGCAATCAAAGTAGCCAGCATGTTATCCGGAGTTAAGCGAAATAAGACACTGTCAAACAAATCAGAGTCATATTTTGTATACAAATAAGGAGCGGTTTCCACCATAGAGAGAGGAACATAATGAAGCATTGCCGCCAGACTGATCACCAATCCAGTGCCCTCTTCTTTTTCCTGAAATCGATAATCAATCTCTGCCATTCTACGCACTTCATCATATACATATTTCGGCAACCCCGTTTTACGTAAAAGCTTAATATACTCAAATACGTGGGTTATCACTGTCCTATAATTTTTCACTCCTTTAGGAGTCAGTTGAATGGAGATATGGA
>JANQHV010000059.1 GCA_028282505.1 SAR324 cluster bacterium
ACAATCTCCTGAAAACTGTCATGCTGAGCGTAGTCGAAGCATCTCAGAGACCCTTCGACTACGCTCAGGGTGACATGGCATTCAATGTGCCAAACAAAATCAAAATTTCACTACTATAGCAGTTTTGATTGGTTTTGGGAGATACAGACGCCGGTGAAGGAATCGGGGTTTTTAATTCACATTTCCTAAACTTTCAAAATCAGGGCTTGATCATATTTTCGGCCCTGCTCTCTTGCCAAGCAGGGGAAATTGTTTTTGCACAACTGGCTGAAAATATGATTAACCTCCAAAATCATAATTCCGTGACATCCAATAGAGAAATTCGATGAGTGATGATTCTAAAAATACAAAAGGCAATATTATAATAGTTGATGATACACCAGCCAATCTTCATTTGTTATCCCGTTTACTTACTGAAGAGGGGTACGAAGTGCGTGCCGTTCTCAATGGTAGATTAGCGCTAGTGGGTGCAAACGCTATTCCTCCAGATTTGATTTTATTGGACATCAAAATGCCGGAAATAGATGGCTATGAGGTCTGTGCTCGCTTGAAAGCTAATGAAAAGACGCAGAAGATTCCTGTGATTTTTTTAAGTGCTCTGGATGATGTGGAGGACAAAATCAAAGGATTTGCTTGTGGAGGGGTTGACTACATCACCAAACCCTTTCATCCTGAAGAAGTGATAGTCCGAGTGCAGACACATCTCGACCTGAAATTCAGCAGAGAAAGACTGGAAGCCTCCTATCAAATTATCAAAACACAACAGGAGCAAATCGAAACAGAACTCGAACAAGCTCAGCAAACGCAACTGGCGATTCTCCCCAAAGCTCTACCACAGATCCCCAAAGCCCAGATTTTCAGTAAATTTGTTCCCACACAACAGGTTGGGGGGGATATTTATCAGATCTTTGAATTGGACCCAGGGAAATATGGAATCATGATTGCTGATGTCACAGGGCATGGTATTCCCGCTGCTCTCATTTCATTTATGGTTTCTGGAATTTTTAAAGATACTCCCAAAACTGATAAATCGACGTCATTGACGATCAAGCTCTTGAATCAAGCGTTGATCGGACAAATGCCTGAACGAAAGTTTGCTTCTATGTTCTATGGTGTTTATGATTCGGCTGCACAGACCTTGTTATATACCAATGCCGGCCATCCTCCTGGACTGATTATACGGACAAGCACTAATGAGATCCTTGAGCTGCACACAGATGGAGCGTTCATTGGGGTGTTTTCCAATCAACAGAGTTTTTTTGAGGAAAAAACATTTCAGCTTGTGCCTGGAGACAAACTGTTACTGTATACGGACGGATTGATTGACATTTTTGGGGATAAGGCTAAAAAGCGTGGGATTTCTCGAATAGAATATCTAATTAATTATATAAAGACACAGTCTCATTTGCCAATTGAGGAATTCTTAGAACGGATTTTCCAATATGGTCTATCTCACTCCTCACAAAATCACTTCAAGGATGATTGTACAATGATTGGTTTGGACATCATAGACTAAATGAAAAATAATTTACCGTTGAAAGTCTTTCTGTCGGGGATAATTTTCTTCTGGGTGATTGGTTCTCATCACATGACTTTCCTCAGTGCGGATGAGAACCAAAAATTCGATTTATATCATTCAGGCCCAAGACACCTTCCTCGCCCTGAAGCAACAGATGTTACACCTCCCCGTCCTTCCCGTCCTCCTTTTGGTTTGCGAAGACATCCTCATCGTCGCCCCTCTCATTCCGTATTACAAAAAAAACTGCCCGTGGTGCGAGGTCCTAAACTCCATTTTACACGTTTGCACACTGAGCATGGGTTGTCACACAACTGGATCACAGCGATTACCCAGGATCGTTACGGCTTCATCTGGATTGGCACCGAGGATGGCCTGAATCGATACGATGGCTATCGATTTACGGTTTATCGACACAATCCTGAAGACCCTCACAGTTTGAGTAATAATGTCATCAGCAGCATTTTTGAAGATCAAGAAGGAGTGCTATGGGTGGGCACACATGGTGGGGTTAATCGTTTTAACCCCAAGACAGAAACTTTCACCCATTTTCGTCATGATCGTGAAAACCCTAACAGCTTAGGAGGAGATAATATTCTCTCTATCTTCCAGGACAGCAATGGTTATTTGTGGTTTGGGAGTCCCCCTCATGAAGGATTCCACAAATTCGATCTTAAAACAAACCAATTCACTCGTTACAGACCAGATTTAGCAACATTGGAATGGGGAGCTGCCTGGGACATATCGGAAGATCCGTCCGGCAATTTCTGGATTGCAGCAGATTTTTCTCTCACCAAATTTAACCCGGAGACAGAACAATTCACTCATTTTTTCCCTTCTCATCAAGAAAGACGTTTGCATTCAATTTTTCAGGATGTCTCTGGAAATTATTGGCTGGCTGGCAATACAGGGCTTTACAAGTTTGATCGTATTAGTGAACAATTCACTTTTTATCAATTAGACAGAGAGATAGAAGCCCATCAACTGTATCAGGACTCCACAGGCATGCTCTGGCTAGGAACCATTAAAAACGGACTTTACCGATTTGATCCGCAAACAGAAGAATTTGCCCACCATTACTCTTCCAAGCGCACCGATCCCCACAGCGTGAGTAACAATTTTATTACTTCTCTTTTTCGCGATGCGGCAGGGTTACTGTGGATTGGCACCGCAAGTGGCCTCAATATCTTCAATCCTCAACAAACTCAGTTTGTGACCTACCAGAACGATCCTGATTACCCTGATGCGTTTTCACCAGGAAGATTAATTCGTTTGAGCGGAGATGCTCAAGGCAATATATGGTTCATCTCTGAAGAAATACTTTATCGTCTCGATCCAATGGCAGGCCAAATCATAGATCGTGTCCCGTTGGAAGGAATTTCTCACTCAGAAGCTCAGGCAGTGCACATTGACCAAAAAGGCTTTGTGTGGATTGGGAAAGGACCCCATCTCTATCGCTTTGATCCACAAACCAGAATATTTAAAGAGTATTCACCATTACATCAACTTCCACGTAGAGGTCCTCCAGTCAGTATTCATGCCTTTTTTGAAGATCCATCTGGCAAACTTTGGATAGCAGTACGCCATTGGGGGGTTCTGCGATTTGACCCGCAAAATGAAACCTTTCAAAGTTATCAACCCGAGTTCCACTACCCTGTAGAAAAAGATTCACAAAGGATTGCCGATGAATGGACGAATGCCATTACGATGGACCATACAGGGAATCTGTGGATTGGTAACAGAAATGGTATCCTGACCCGTTTAGAATTGCCAACAGAAATATTTTCTCATTATATTCCTGATCCGAACGATCCCCAAAGTTTTCCTGGAGGCTGGATAGAAGCGATTCATGAAGACAGTTCTCGACTCATCTGGATTGCTTCAAGGGGCGGGCTCATCCGCTTTGATCCACAAACCGGGAAATCTCTATTGTATACCGAAAACAAAGGTCTGCCCAGCTCGTATGTGTCAGGAATTTTAGAAGACCGAAATGGCAATTTGTGGTTAGCAACCAATAAAGGAATATCCCGTTTTGATCCACAAACAGAAACATTTCAAAATTACGATATGGAGGATGGCCTGCACGAAAATGATTTTTCAGGAGAGTCTTGGCAAACCTCTGATGGACAAATGTTTTTTGGAGGCCGAAGAGGGTTAACAGCTTTCTCTCCTGAGCAAATTCGTGTCAATACTTTTAAACCTCCTGTTGCTTTGACGCATATGGAAGTGTTCAATAAAAGGTTAACTGGAGGAAGGAAAACTTTGAAATACACATCTCTGTTGGCCACTCCTCCCTTGGAGTTTATCCATGAATTGGAGATTGTGTCTTTTGAGTTTGCCGCTTTGGATTATACGGCGTCTCATAAAAATCGTTATCGCTATAAACTAGAAGGTTTTGAAGACAATTGGAATGAAACCGACAGTACCCGTCGTTTTGTTACTTATACGAACTTACCCGTCGGAAATTATATTTTTCGTGCCCAGGGGACCAACCACCACCACTTATGGAGTGACAAGGAAGTCGCTTTAACAATCGTGGTTGTGCCAGAATGGTGGGAAACACTTTGGTTCCGGGCAGTGGTCGTGGTTGTGTTGATTGGCTTGATGATTAGTGCGTTTCATTGGCGTATCAGTTCCATCCGACGGAGAAATCAACTCCTTGAAGCACAAGTTGCCGAACGAACCAAAGAATTGAAAGAAGAAAAGGACAATGCTGTGGTTTTGCATAAAAAGGCGGAAGTTGCCAATCAAGCTAAAAGTACCTTCCTGGCCAATATGAGCCATGAACTGCGTACCCCTCTCAATGCCATCCTTGGATTTTCCCAGGTCATGTCAAACAGTCAGAATCTCACCCTGCAACAAAATGAAAACTTACACATTATCAATAGCAGTGGTGAACACCTGCTGACCCTGATTAACGACGTTCTTGATATGTCCAAAATTGAAGCAGGACAAACCCTTCTCCAAACCAATGACATGGATCTGTTTTCTCTGATGGAAGATGTGAAAAATCTATTCAAAGGGCATGTGGAAAACACAGAAATAACCTTGGAATTGGAAAAATCTTCTGACATGCTAAGATTTATACGAACTGACGAAGCAAAACTGCGCCAAATTTTGACCAACCTGGTGAATAATGCAGTGAAGTTCACAAAGCAGGGGGGAATTTGGGTACGGGCAGGAATAGGACGGGATCAGCCTTCCGGGCAGGATTCAGGAATGAAGGATTCTCAGCCCCTCATTCCCATTCATTTTGAGGTTGAGGATACGGGTCCTGGCATCCATCCTCATGATTTGGAGCGTTTGTTTGATCCATTCACACAAACCGAAGTTGGTCAAAAGGCCCGTGAAGGAACAGGATTGGGGCTTTCTATTAGCCATAAATTTGTTCAATTGATGGGGGGAGAGATTGAAGTGAAAAGTGAAGTGGGGGTGGGAACTTCTTTTCAGTTTACTATCCTGGTTCAGGAAGGCAATCAGGATCACGTTACGATAGATCAACCCTCTCGGGTGATCGGGTTAGCCACAGAAAAAAACTACCATGTGCTGGTTGTGGATGACGTGGCCTTTAATCGTCAAGTCCTCCGACAATTCTTAGCCCCCATTGGATTTGATGTCCAAGAAGCAGAAAATGGAGAGGAGGCCATTGTCATGTTTGAACAATGGTGTGGAAAAGGTCACCCCTTTGATTTAATCTGGATGGATATTCATATGCCTGGCATGGATGGGTATGAAGCAATACGTCAAATCAAAAGTTCCCCGCAGGGAAGAGAGACGATTGTGATTTCTATTTCGGCCTCTGTATTTGAAGATGAAAAAGAAAAAACTCTGTCTGCGGGATCTGATGATTTTGTGGCCAAACCGTTTAAAGAAGCAGAAATTTTTGAAAAGATCCGTCAACACCTGGGAGTGGATTATATTTACGCAGATGCTACCGGTCCGGGATCAAATGACAAAAATGAATTAGACGCCACCCAAAATATTGAAGAAGTTTTTGAAAGAATTCAAAACCTTCCCTCAGCATGGAAAACTAACATGAAACAGGCCATCGAGCACCTGAGTCCTCAACGAATGAATGTTCTCATTGAGCAACTTCGTGAAGAAGATGGCGCTTTAGCAGATGCCATTCAAAAGAAAATCAGTGATTTTCAATACGAGCAACTCTTGAATTGGCTCCAATAATACAATATAGTAGTGAGATTTTGGTTTTGTTTGGCACATTGAATGCTATGTCACCCTGAGCGTAGTCGAAGGGTCTCTGATAAAAGTAAATCAGGACTTGAGAGGAAAGAACTTAGCACCCTTGTAGGGGAGCTTCATGAAACCCGACACGCCCTGCCCTTGTATTTCGGGAAGGCATTGAAAAATTTGATTCAACAACTGGCTAAACTCCTGTTCTTGCCTGGGATTCAACAGAACGTAGTAACTGTGGATTTTCAGATGGTTGGTAAGGCTTTCAAAAATAATGCAGCCGGTGTGATGGATTGTGTTCAATTGAGTGATGATGGAAATAATAGAAGCGGGGAGTTCTAAATTCTCTTCGGGATCATCGCCGTCTTCAAAATACGAGTGAATGCGGCTTTTGTCTTCAGGTTCTGGAGCAGGAACGATGTCATAGTTGATTTTCATGCCAGGAAGGGCGACAAATGGAGTTTGTGGGTCATCTCTTTCGATATGAAGGGTGTTGCGTGCTTTGAAAAGGCAACTTTTGAAGATTCCGATGCGATGAATGCAACGTGCCAGGTTCACCATATTATTCAGTGACGTATAAAAAGACTCCTTCAGACGATAGTCGTACAGATGAATATTGGAATCGATATAAATCCCATTGTTTGCCCATTTGATGACCAATCCCCCCACCACTGGATACCTGCCTAAGCGGCTGACAGTCGCTAAAAAGGCTTTCTCTGTGTTTCTCATTCCCTGGAGAAAGTTTTTATAATATTTGTCCAGCTCGGCATTGTCAATATTGGCCAGATAGTTTTTGTTATCTTCT
>JANQHV010000060.1 GCA_028282505.1 SAR324 cluster bacterium
AAATGCAGGCCGTTTGCATTTTTTGATGGAGTCCATTGCAAAAACTCCTTTACTCGAAGAACTGCAACAGAGAAAAGCAAAAAAAGCAGAAATAAAGGAAATTCAACTAATCCATGAGTTGGATTATATTCGTTCAGTAGAAGAGGCTTGTGCAATAGACACAAGACAATATTTTGGCTCCATGGATTGTATTGTCTCTGAGAAAACGTATGAAGCGGCTCTACATGCAACTGGTGCGATGTTGGATGCGGTGAATCAGGTTGCTGATCAAAAATTGGACAATGCCTTTTGCGCAGTACGTCCTCCAGGCCATCATGCTGAAAATACAGAAGCGATGGGATTTTGTTATTTTAACAATGTCGCTATTGCCGCAGAATTCCTTGTCAAAGAAAAAGGATATGAACGTGTGCTGATATTTGATTTTGATGTACATCATGGAAATGGAACCCAGCATTCCTTTGAAGACCGGAATGATATTTTTTACTGTAGCATCCACCAAGATCCTCGAATTTGTTACCCTGGTACCGGTTATGCCTCAGAACGTGGAGTGAGTGATGGGACAGGATATACACTCAATTGTCCGATGCCTGCTTATTCTGATGATCAACGGTATCTCCATGTTTTTCATAATAATATCCTGCCTGTGTTTCAGGATTATGCTCCAGATTTTATTCTTATTTCTGCAGGGTTTGATGCACATCGGGAAGATCCTCTTGCCCAGCAAGCACTCACGGTTGAAGGGTTTAATGGCATGCTGGAGGGAATGAAGACCCTTGCCTACCGTTATGCAGAAGGACGTGTAGTGAGTGTTTTGGAAGGAGGATATGACTATCAGGCATTAGCTGATTGTATTCAGTCTCACCTTGAAATTTTGCTGAGAGATCCGGCATAATTTTCTAAATTCCAATCAGAAAACTCCAAATTTATTGATAGTTTCTCCTGTTTTTAAGAACTTGTTTGAACAAACTAATTCTGATGCAAAACCGCCTCATTGGTGTCTGTTTTGAGAAGATTTCGTTAAATAGTTGGCTATTGGCCTTAAATTTTCTCAAAAATCCACTCAATGAGATCGATTTTTCGCGATGAAGCATCTTTTCCAAACAAGTTCTAAAGTTTTTAGGGGAGGTGTATTGTTATTTTGATACCCGATGATTTCATAAATAATAGAAAATGGGCTTATGAGTTATACGAATATCCAGACAATTACAGAGCAAGTTAAGCTGAGCAGTGCTTTTTTACATTTATTGTACCAGGAAATTGGAAAAATCATTGTAGGGCAAAAGGAAATGCTGGATAGCTTGATGATGGCCTTGATTGCAGATGGCCATGTTTTGATGGAGGGTTTACCAGGTCTGGCAAAAACTACAGCAATCAAAGCATTAGCTGATGCGATTGACGTGAGCTTTCATCGTATTCAATTCACACCAGATTTATTACCTGCAGATGTCATTGGTACGCAAATTTATGAACCGGCAACCAATGAATTCAGCATTAAGAAAGGACCGGTTTTCGCAAATTTTGTTTTAGCGGATGAAATCAATCGAGCTCCTGCAAAAGTCCAATCAGCCATGTTGGAGACAATGCAGGAAAAGCAGGTTACTATTGGAGGACAGACATTTCCACTGCCTCTTCCTTTTTTAGTATTGGCGACTCAGAATCCAATTGAGCAAGAAGGGACATACCCATTACCGGAAGCGCAGATAGATCGATTCATGTTCAAAGTGAAGGTGGATTATCCCAGCCCATCAGAAGAATTGGAAATCATTAAACGATCTGGGATGGATCGAACTGCAGAACTAGCAGTGAAAATCAATCCAGTGATTTCTGCAAAAGAAATCTTAGAAGCTCGTCAAGTGGCGACAGGCATTCATATCGAAGAGACGTTGATGCAATACATCATCAGTCTTGTGTTTGCTACCCGACAACCGGCTGAATATCAGTTGCCAGAATTAGAGCCCATGATTGCTTATGGGGCTTCTCCCCGGGCTTCTATTGCGCTCCTGCATTGTGCAAAAGCCAGAGCTTTTTTGAATCAACGCGGGTTTGTGATTCCTCAGGACATCAAAGATGTCAGTTTTAATGTATTGCGACACCGGATTATCCTTAGTTACGAGGCAGAAGCCGAAGACATGACTCCAGAAACCGTTATCCAAAGTATATTAGATAAGATCCCCACCCCTTGATAGTGATAAGGAAACGATGCTTTCAGCAGAAATCATGAAGCAGATTCGCCATATTCACTTACGAACCAATCGGATGGCGGATGATCTTCTCCAGGGCAGTTACCATAGTGCGTTCAAAGGGCATGGTATGGAATTTGACCAGGTTCGGGAATATCAGGCTGGTGATGATGTTCGTCTGATTGACTGGAATGTGACTGCGCGGATGGATGCTCCTTATATTAAACAGTATATAGAAGAGCGAGAAATAACAGTCATGTTAGTCGTTGATATTAGTGCCAGTGGAGGATTTGGTTCTGTGCATAAGCTGAAGAAAGAAGTTGCGGCGGAATTTGCAGCTGTGATTGCTTATTCAGCAATTAAAAATAAAGACAAAATTGGTCTGATCATGTTTTCTGATCAAGTGGAATTGTATATTCCACCAAGAAAAGGACGCAATCATGTGTGGAAAGTGATTCGAGAGATCCTGACTTATCAACCAATGCACCCTGGCACAGACATCAATGCAGGACTTGATTATTTGAACAAAATGATCAAACGGAAAGCCGTGACGTTTTTAATTTCTGATTTTCTGGCAGGAAACTTTGAAAAAGCATTGAGATTGAGCAATCAGCGTCATGATTTGATTGCTGTCCCTATTGTGGACCCCCGCGAACGAGAATTGCCCCCTGTTGGTTTGATGGAAGTGTGTGACTTGGAAACCGGTCAAGTTTTGTTGATTGATACCCTCAATCAAAAAATTCGAGATCGTTTTAAAGAACAACGGTCTGCTTATGAAACATGGCTCAGGACTGTTTTTCGACGGGCGGGAGTCGATGAGCTTTGGGTGCAAGCCGATCAATCTTATCTGATTCCTCTGATTCGTTTGTTTCAAAAACGTGGGCAACGACGTTAGTTGAGTGGAGATTTGTTTATTTTTTAAAAGTTATCAAGTTGATATAAGTCAGGAACGATGGATTTAATAAGGAGTAAAAATTTTCGATATGAGTTTTTCTTTTTGTTAACCATTGTTGGTGGTATCTATTGTTTATACATCAAACCCGTTATTGTCTACAATATCTCAGAGGTAAAATATTTTATATACGGTAAAATAGAAAAGAAAAAAGTTCTACAACCCCATCTAGTAGGCTCAAATAAATGGGTTCATGCATATGATATGGAAGTGACTATTCAATCTTCCATAAAACAGACGGTACCATTTAAAATCAAGTTTGATGACGAAATAACAAAAATTGTATTAAACAGTCAGTCAATCGATCTAGATCAAATTAAACAAGTTTATGGTCACGAAAAATTAACAGATTGGGTAAATGGCTATCGTATCCCCTTAAATCTTCAGCAAGGAAAAAATCAACTTATTGTTTCAGGTGAAGACTATGGAGGGAATATATTATTTGCAATCATTCCTATAGTTCAGTTGACCAATTACATCTCGGTTGCATTATTAATAGTTCCTTTTGGATTTTTGTTGGTTTCCTACCTTTCCAGCACTGATGCTCAGTGGCGACCAAAGCTTTATATTGCCATCGTGTTATTGCTGATAGTTGGACTGAGTTTTCGATTGGTTTATCCCATACCAGGCTTTAGAGATGAAGGATTGAATCATTATCCTCAAATATTGGCTATTCAGGAGAATCAGTACAAAATTGATCGACTCATTCCAATGATTCCAGGATTTCATATTGTTTTTGGTTTGATAGGATTGGCTTTTGATCGATTTGAGTTGTCATTTTTGCGAATGTTTGCCCTTGGCTTTTCGATTATTTCAATATTGGTAGCATACTTGATAGCAAAAGAAATTACGCCGAATACTTCAATAGTGCGTACAGCGCAATACACATTTTTGCCGAATTTATTTCCGCTTTTTTTTGTTCTTTACACCGATGCGTTTGCTTTGTTGTTTGTATTGCTTTCTATGTATGCGTTGCTTAAAAAGCAGTATAATGCGTCTGCTTTTTTAGGTGGTATTGGTATTTTAATACGACAAAATAATGTCATCTGGTTGGCATTGACTGGGATGGTGAATCTATATGAAAAGTATCAATTCAAAATCAATCGAAGCAATTTTTACAATATCCTAAAAGATAATATTTTTTTAATTTTAGTAGGATGTGCCTTTATAGCGTTTGTTGTTATCAATAAAGGAGTGACAGTAGGTGCCAAATTTGCTCATTCGGGTACTGCTTTTCATCAAGGCAATATTTATTTTTTATTGTTTGTCTTTTTCTTTGTGTTTTTGCCGTATAATGTCATCAACTTACCAAAAGTTATTCATCTGTTAAGAAGTGAGTTTCTATTAGGAATAGGGGCATCCATATTTTTCACATTTTTTTTATATACATTTGAATTAACACATCCCTGGCAAACGGATCAGCTTTCAACAATGTACCTCCATAATCGCTTGTTGCAAGAGTGGGTATCTGATCCTCTTTTGAAATCGTGTTTTGCCATTTGCGTGATCTATTCTGCTCTTTCCATTGCTGTCACTCCCATGAAGCGGAAAGTACTGAAGTTGATACTACCGCTGACTTTACTCTACCTGGGGCCTGTTGGATGGATTCAACCTCGGTATTATGTGGTTCCTTTTGCTTTGTTTGTTTTATTCAAAGAAGACAATTCCAAGTGGGTTGAAACCTTGACAACTATTTTCTTGCTTGTGCTGAGTTTAATTCATTACTATATTCTGATCACGGGACAGAGTTGGTTATAGGTGGTCTTTGTAAATCCATTCTTGGAAATCACCTTAGTACAGAAAATCAGAATAAAGTATCCAATATCGACTTTTAAAAATATAGCTCATCGCATTTACGTTAGTTTTTAGAAAACAGGAAATTATGGAACAAGTACTTCAAAAATTATTAAACCGTCAAGATGTTAATTTTGACGAAGCCAATGAGATGATTCACTGGATTATGAGCGAAGCTGCGACTCCAGTAAAGGCAGGGGCCTTATTAGCATTGATGCAGGCTAAAGGGCCAACGGTGGAGGAAATTGCAGGAGCTGCTACAGCTATGCGCGACAAATCAACAAAAATTAAAGCCCCTGAAAATTCAATCGATACTTGCAGTACAGGAGGAAATGGGATTAGTACATTTAATATCTCGACCTGTGCTGCCATCATTGCTGCTGCGGGAGGAGTTGTTGTTGCCAAGCATGGGAATCGCAGTAATACCAGAAAAAGTGGTAGTGCCGAAGTGCTGGAGGCACTTGGTGTGAACATTGATCTGGATATGTCTCAGGTGGAGCAATGTTTGGAAGAGTTGGGAATTTGTTTTTGTTATGCCATTAAACACCATCCGGCTATGAAATTTGCTGGGCCTATTCGTAAAGAACTGGGAATGCCTACGATTTTTAATATGCTGGGACCGTTGACCAATCCTGCAGGCGCAAAAAATCAAGTTATGGGAGTTCCTAATCTGGAATGGACAAAGAAACTGGTAGAAGTCTTCAAACGTCTTGGCAGTGATCGAATTATGGTCGTGACGGGGGCTGATGGCCTTTGTGAATTGACCACCACAGCAGATACCCATATTGCTGAACTGCGTGATGGGGAAATCCGCCATTATACGATTACACCAGAAGAGCTGGGATTGCAGCGTGGAAACTTGGATGATATTCGTATTGATTCGCCAGAGAAAAGCGCAAGGATTATTGAACAGATTTTTGTCGGTGAAGAACAGGGAACAGCACGGAATATTGCCTTGCTGAATGCTGCTGCTGCTTTTGTGGTAGCAGGTCAAGCAGAGGATATCAAAGGTGGTTTGGAGAAAGCAACCGAGGTGCTGGATAATGGAAAAGTTACAGAAAAATTAAAAGCATTGGTCGATTTTACACGACAGCCAGTTATTTCTGGAGAAGCGTAATTATTGATTCTCTAGTGGGCGTAAAATGAAATCGACCCGTCGATTTTTTTGCATATTCGCAGGTGTGCTATTTTCCACGAGGGGACGATAGGGACCAAAACCTGCTGCTGAGATATAAAAAGGGTTGACACCAATCTTTTCCACCAGATAGCGTACCACTTTAGCAGAACGGTCAACCGAAAGTTCCCAGTTGGTGGGATATACTCCTTGTCTACGCAAACTAATTGGTCGGCTGTCCGTATGCCCTTGTACTTCGATGTGTTGGTCTTCTATCGTGGATAAGGTTCTGCCAACTTTGTTTAAAATCTTTACACCTGCTTCGGTCAGATCTGCTTTACCACTGTCAAATAAAATGCTGTCTTCTAGGCGAATAATGGTGTTCTCTGCAATCTGTTTGATTTCAATTTCTCCACTTTTGATTTCTTCTTGGAGCGGTTCGCTAAGAGCTTTTTGAATTTGTTCTCGTCGATCAATCTCTTTTTGAAGTGCTTTGAGTTGCTCTTCTAAAGCCTGTTTTTCTTTTTGTTGAAGAGACAGTTCCTGTTTGGTTTTTTCTAATTGCCGTATTTGTTGGTTGAGCTCAGTAATATTTTGATCTTTTGTCCGCAAAGTCTCTTCCAGGGTCGTAATTGTTGTTTTGAATTCTCCCATTTGCGCTACTTGCTCTGTCAATTCTTCAATTTCTTTGGCCTGGTTCTGAACAATAAGCTGGTAATCCTCTGTTTCCATGTTCATCAAGTGATAGATTCCCAATAAAATCAATAAACATGCTAAAACTCCAATAATAATATCGCGTAGTTGCATAGTGCCCTCGTTGAATATATATGGGAGAATAAAATAAAGGTTGTACTTTTAATTTTACTCCTTATAAATAATGGACTTAAAGAACAAGCGGATTTTAAAAACTATTATGGAGAATATCAAAAATGGCAATGAATTTAACTCCATTTCAACTCACAGAAGAAACTCGTCTTGGTTGGATTGGTACAGGGGTGATGGGTGTTTCCATGTGTGGGCATGTCATGAAGGGACACGCAACAACTGTTTATAATCGGACAAAATCAAAAACTCAACCTTTGTTGGATCAGGGTGCCCGCTATGCCGAATCACCAAAGGCCGTTGCGGCTCAATCTGATGTTATTTTTAGTATTGTGGGGTTTCCGAAGGATGTGGAGGAAGTGTATTTAGGAGAAAATGGTATTTTAGCTGGAGCTAAATCAGGCAGTGTCGTTGTTGATATGACAACTACGTCACCCAGCCTTGCCCAAAAAATTTATCAAGTGGCAAAAACAAAGGGTGTGTATGCCATAGATGCCCCTGTTTCTGGAGGAGATGTCGGAGCACAAAATGCAACACTTTCTATTATGGTCGGGGGGGACACTGAGATTGTGGAAGCGATGATGCCTCTATTGGAGCGAATGGGAAAGAAAATTGTACATCAAAGTTCAGCAGGGGCCGGACAACATACCAAAATGTGTAATCAAATTGTGATTGCAGGAACAATGATTGGTGTGTGTGAGAGTTTATTGTATGGCTATCAGGCAGGTTTGGATTTAGAGGCCATGCTGCGGTCCATCAGTGGAGGAGCGGCTGCCTGCTGGACACTGGATAATCTTGCTCCTCGTGTTTTGAAACGGAATTTTGACCCTGGTTTTTTTGTAGAGCATTTTATCAAAGACATGAGTCTGGCGCTGGAAGAAGCAAAACGCATGGGAATTGTGCTTCCCGGGCTGGCCCTGGTGCATCAATTGTATCTTGCTGTTCAGGCTCAAGGACATGGTAAAAAAGGAACTCATGCCTTGATGCTGGCTTTAGAACATATATCACATATAGAAAAGTGATCAATTTGGTTTAATGTGCTTTTTTCCGGTATCGTGTGAAACCATATACCGCAAATAGCAAAGCGATTGCTAAAATGACCAGAGGGAGATAATTTTGTTCTTCTTCTGTGATCAAATGAACCAGAAAGCTTGTGTATTCTGAGTAATGCTTCCCTGAATGAGTGCCTCGTATCATGACAAATATTTGATACTTTGAGCCAGTCAAACCAGACAGATTTTCGATATTTAGAGTGAGCTCCTGTTTTGACTGTGGATCGAGTATTACCCCCTCTTTTTTGTTTGATGATGTGATGGCAATTTCACGTGATGTGATTGGAACTATTTCGACTTCTTGTGCCTCGTTCGATGTGTTGTGGAGGTTGACAACAATACTTGTTGTCTTAACCATATCAAATTCTGCCTTTTGAGAATTCTCTTGCTGGATGGAGAGGCTGACAGGAGAGCGAATTTCTGAGATTTCTGATTTCTTTTTTTTGGTTGATGTTGCAATCAAATGACTGGCACTGTATGCTCTGCCGGTCAAGTCACGATAAAAGACTAAAACAGGAATGTAATAACTGCCTTCTGCTTGGATTCCCAACTGTTCTCTAGTCGCTTTTGTAAAAACCTGTTTTCCTCTCCCTGCAGGCAAAGAACCAAAATTTTTGACAATCAAACCAGATTCTATCAACTCCAACCGAACATCCTGGGCTGTTTCATCTCCAAAATTGGAAACCTTTCCTTTGATAACAAATCCATCTTTCACTTCCAAAATATGAACTTCTGGTATGAGTTTTAAAAATCCTGCAAATGCGGAGGTGGAGGTGGTAAAAAAGCATATCATTAAAAGAATTATTTTAACATTTTTCATTGTTGAACCTTTCTTCTTAATTGAAACAGGCCAAATGCCATCTTTAATCCATCTTCAAAAACAGAAATCGAGGAGGGTTCTCCTTTGACAGCATGAAAGACAATGGGTATTTCATGCACCTGAATGCCTTCTTGTAGTGCCAGAGTGGCGAGTTCTATTTTAAACAGATAGTTGTCAAAACTTGATTTTTCTACTAATGTGCGGGCCAAATCTGTGCGTACGATAATACTACCTTGTGAATCCTTGGGAGTTTGATGACCAAGCAAAAGAACCCTTAACATGTAAAATCCGATTGTGGCAATGGTTCTGTTGGAGGAGCGGTTATATATTTGTGAATTGGGATGGGCCTTTGAACCAATGGCATAATCAGGCAATCCTTGTTTTTCGCATTGTAAAAAATTTTCAATATCCGAAAAACCAAAGGGAAAATCACTATCTGAGAGAACAGTGTATTTGTCGGTTGCATGTTCCAGTCCCAGTTTGTAACCCGCACCGACTCCTTGTACACGAGTGGTGTATACCTCGACTCCTTTCCCTAAATCTCCATTGATAAAGGAGATATCTGCTTTGGAAAAATCAGGTCCATTGTGACAAAGGAGAATCTGAGTTATTTGATAAAAATCTGCTTTTTCCTGGAGATGTTGCAAGGTTTTTTCTAAGCGGTGGGCATCATTATGATAGGGGATAATAAATGAAAACAATTTTATACTCTTTATGGCTTGTGATCAGTCAATGTTTGTATGACATACTTTGGTGAAGTGTGCTCTCGCATTATTGTATTTTTTTTCTGATTACAAATTCGACGATTAGCAAGACTAAAGCAATCAAGCTCAATAATAAAGATATCTTTTCGGCAGTTCCTGTTTGAAAATGGATCGAGAGACGTTTTTGTTCTGTTTTTACCAGCATCAAATTGGGAGTCACTAGACGCATGGATTCTCCAGTATCTGTTTTCCAATTGGGAAAGTATGGGATTTTGAACAGTATTTCTCGGGGATCTCCTGTTTGTGCTCCTGTATTGAACACTGTGTATGTCTGTCCATCGCTGGACCACTCCCCGTCCAATGGGGTCAGACTTTGGTCGGCACCGATAACAAGAACTTTTTTCAGGGATTCAGGGCGATTCCTGAAACCCTGTGTTAATTCAATCCTATAATCTAAGCTCACAGGAAGACCAAGTACAGATTCCAACAAAGGGGATTTGGCTTCCATTTTTGGCAATACTCCATTTAAAATGGAGGCAATTCGGCTCTCTGGATTGATGTGAAAAACGGTGAAAGTGTTGTTTTTGTGTATAACTTCATATCCTTGTTGGAGTAAGCCTGTTTTCACAGGGTCGGTATGGGCTACGAAATATTTAACATTATACAGGGAAAATAACTCAACGCCCCGTTTAACGTCTGTTGGAGGAAAATCCACAGGGAAACCAGGCCACCATGTTTTGGGATTAAAGTACAAACTGATATAAAAATAGGCAGGATAAGAACTGGAGCTTTCATGTAATAAACCTTCCATGATCGGTTTATTGGTAAAATAAGGGGTCATTTCAAAAATTCTGTCTGAACCAAAGCGATTGTAATGAGCAAACTCAACGGCTACCCTTCCTTCAGGATCTGAAATGTTTTTTAGTGCTTGCCAAACTCCAGCCACATCCTGGTGATTGGGCTTGCTTTCTATGCCAGACATATTCCATTGCCACCAACGAGGAATTTCTTTTACACTATTTCGAGCAAAGGCAGGTAGAGCCTGATCCAACGCTTTTGATGGAATTAAACTTTGTAGTAGAAGCAGACTTAATGGAGCAAGAATGATCCATTGTAAATCTTCATTCAACTTAAAGTGGTGTAATTGTATCATGAAAATCATGAGAGTGAGCAAGTAGATTTCCGGAGGTAGCCGGACATGGAGGATTGGGGTTCCCTGGGAAAATGTCATGGCAATGATGGTCAGGATAGCCAGGAACACTAAACTTATTTCAAAAAAAGAGGTTTTTTTGCGAACGATGTTGATTGCCAGCAGGAGAAGACTTCCCAAATAAAGAAATTGATGGAGAGGAGAACTGAATTGAAGCAGCCGTATGACTTCATCCCAGTTGACAACTGCCTGATTGAGGGGAGCAACCGTGTTGTTTCGATAATATAAAAAAGGTAACCACCAGAAAGAGCACAGGAAGATTACTAGAATGGAGCCTCTCATCTTGTGAAATAAAGCGACGAGCGATTTTTTTTCAAACCAATAGGCAAGTGCGTATAATCCTATGATCAGTGTACTGAATAATGCAGAATAAACATGACTTAAAATCGCAACAGCATAAAGCAATTTGTAAATAGGAGAATGGAGATCATCACTGCATAAGTAAGAAAATATCCCTACCATTGCAATCAGACCAAGCTGATGAGATACTTGACCGGCCAGTACACTTTTGAAGTTGCCTCCAGCAAAACTGCCAAATTCGTGAAAAAAAATTCCAATGCCCAATACAGTAAATAAAATGGCTAATGGCAGCGTTAACCATTTTCTCGCAGTCAAGTAATAAACAACAGGCAGGGCAAAGATAATTCCTAATACTGTCACTTTATAAGCAATAGGCTCAGGGATTCCAACAGCATTCAAACAAACTGCAATTAAATAAACAGGGTAAAAATAGAAATATAAAAACGGGAATCCAGCAAACCAGCCCTGATTCCAGCCCCAGAATCGACCTTCTGAAAATGCTGTTTTCAGACTGTGTGCAAGCCATGGGTGGGCAATCATGTCTCCCCCAGCAACATGAGTTGCTTTAAATGCCAGGCTGGGGTCAAAAATAAAGGTCAGTGTCCAGGCAAGAAAAAAAGCAATTAGCCAATCGAACAGTTTTTCTGCTCTGTTTTTTTCAAATGAAGTTAGTTTTTTTAATTGCACGTCTAAGTTTCTATGATGAGGTGTTGTTTGATGTTTTGAGTAACCATTCTTGAAACCCCTTCGATTTTTCATGTTGGATGAAAGCAGGATTTGCCCAAATCCAGAAACGATTCCATTCTTGAGAGACTAAATAAAAATGAGAGGAGAAAAAACTTTGTATATTTTTATCCATCTTATAGTCACTTCGCATGACAATGAGATCTACTGCTGGAGGAGTTTTAAATCTGTCACACAGTCCATAAAGGCCAAAGTATGCAGAGCGAAAAGGATTTTCAAACATGAAAATGTTAGGATGATTGGTGATGAGATAATTGATGGTGATATAATCGGCAGTGATCGTTGTATTTTCAGGTAAGACCTGGTTCAATTGATGTAAAAACTGAACTTCTGCTTTTTTTTCAAATTGGTAAAAACTTTTAGTTAAAGGTGCACTCAGTGGAACCCGTGTCTTCATGTTGAAGTGGAAGTAAATTGCAGTGGCCAGCAGGAGACAGGATATGATTTTTTTGTAAGTTGTTTTTGAGATGCCTTCAATGACAATAATAATGACAGCTGCCATAGTGCAAAAGTCATAATGATAGTAGCCTTCTATGTAGTATCCTGATTTTGAAATAATATTGACAAACAGACCCGCTGCTGGAAGCAGGAACAATAAAGACCGCAAATGTAAAAAAAAGACGATGGGCCACATGAGATTGAGCAGATACACACCAACATCTTTTCGAATAAAAGCTGCTTGAATGAATTCGGGTTTGTACCAGTTGGAAAGAATTTGTTGATAAGCTGGTGCTGCTGGAGCAGAACTGATTGATGCAACATCAAATCCTGGGTCCAACCAAAGACAGGTTTGTGCTTTGAAATAGGGAAGAACCACTTGGAGATTGATAAAGAACAAAGCAATCGACAGAAAAAGACCAACAACAAAATGTATTTGCGGTAGTTCAAACCTTTTTTGAGCAAACCATTTTTGTTCGAGCAGTACCAAAACCATAAACAATCCAATGGTTAAAGCAACATCTTCTTTGCAGGAAAGTGCCAACAACAGGAAAATATAATAAAGAATGGGATTTCCTTTTTTACATGCAAAATACAACATCAAAATAAAGATGGTTGCAAAAGCCTCTGTATGGATAAGATCCTGGTTGATATTAATCATGAATGGACTGATCCAAACCATAACTGCCACAGCAAGAGCCACAAACCGTCCTTGAGGCATCAAATAAATCAAACAAAAAATCCCGCACATGTAAATTCCCAATGAATGAGAGAGAATCAACCAGTAGTAAGGAGAGGGGAGATGATGCAACAAGGAGAGTATGATTTGGAAATAATCTTGATTGTCCGCCCATATATGTACTCCTCTGACAGTCATCATTAGTTCTTCGAAACGGGATAGGAGATAAGATGATTGTAAGAGAATACCAAAGTCGAAATTCAATACGCTAAAATTATTGTATTCCTGAATGGGAGGAATGATATAGAAAATAAGAAAATAGATTGCGGTGCAAAAGATCACCAGTGGCCCAATCGAACGGTTTGTTAGTTCTTGATTCTGTTGCAGAATAGACATTTATTGCTCCCCTTTTTTTAGAATTTCATAAGCTTGTGACAAAACTCCTTCAGGTTGAATCTGCTGTAGGCATTGATTGTCACCGTCACAAGGGGAATTTCTGTGATTGTAGGCAGTCAAGCACGGCGAACAAGATAAAGGAACATAAAAATTGTGTGAATCAGGGTTGAGCGAGCCATATAATACTGGGGTTTCTGGTCCAAAAAAGATGATACTGGGGATTGGGGTCATGCCTGCAAAATGACCAGGGCCACCATCATTAGTAATCAAAAGGGAAGCGAAGTGGAATATAATCATTAGTTCTCGGACAGATTTTGTATAACCTGTTAGATCAATACAGTCAGGACATTCCGATACGACTTGAGCTGCTATTTTTTTGTCATCTTTTATCCCAATGATGCCAACAGCATACCCCGTTTGGAGAAAGTTTTTTGCTAAGTAACAGAAGTTTTCCAAAGGCCATGCGCGTATGGGGAGTAAACCGCCACTGGGATTGATGAGAATTAATTTTTTGCCCGCTATACTCGGAAAATCTGCGTTCACTTTGTTGAAATAGTCTGTGATTTCCTGTTTGCTCACTTGTAAAGGGGGGACCTGTACCAGTTTGGTGGCTACATGTTTTTTAACAGTGGGTATTTGTTCGGAGTCCAGTGCCTCGACAAGAGCTAGAAATTGTTGTGAAATATGATGATATGGATTATAAGGCACAGGAAAATTGATATAGTTTCCACGAAACAAGCCTTCTTGTGTATGGGGATGAAAGCCTGCATATTTTTTAGGACCAATCAAGAATGTATAAATACTGCTTACTCTGGAAAATAGTTCACAATCAATGACCGTATCAATAGGCAATTGACGTAATTTGATGATGGTGGAGATACTATCGATACAAAATTGAAAAAAAGATGTATTCCTGACTGTAAAAATATTATTGGTTTCGACAACATTCAGTAGTTCTAACACTTCTTTGTTGGGTTCAAATAATAAAGCATAAACAGTGGCATCATCATATCTTTCTTTGATTCGCTCAAACATGGGATTAGCAAGAATCAAACTTCCTCTCTCTGAAAGAAGAATGATTAAAATTTTTTGAGGTTTGCTTGTCTTGGAGATACTTTTTGTTTGTTTGGGAAATAAAGAGAATACCCAGCAAAGAAGACTCCCAACCCAACGATCTATTTTACGTTGAAAATCTAATTTCATGCTTAGTCATATGTGTGATGTGTGAAATTGGGTTTAGACGGGTTTGATACAATCCATGTCATCGTTAGTGGGAGAATTGACTCTTTTTGAAACGGCATATGCTTCCATATCTTCGTCAGCATAAGGTTGGAGCAATTGATGGAGATCATTTTTGTTTTGGATAGAAGGATCAAGCCAAATACTTTCTTCTTCCGGTTTTAAAATAGCTGGCATACGATTGTGAATGCTTTCCATGAAACGATTCGGACTGACAGTGATGATGGTGAAAGTCTGCAAAATAGAGCCATCAGAGTTCTGCCATTTTTCCCACAGTCCTGCCATTGCGAACAATTTTTGATTTTTTAAACGAATGTAGGTTGGGATTCGTTGATCTCCTTCTTTTTTCCATTCAAAGAAACCAGAAGCAGGGATAATACAACGTTGCCGTTTAAAGGCATTTCTGAAAGAAGGTTTTTCTGACAGTGTTTCTGCACGAGCATTGATCAGTTTATTACCAATTTTTATATCTTTAGACCAGGAGGGAACCAGTCCCCATTTCAGTCCAGCCATATACCGAGTCCCGTTATCTAAGATGATTGCTACAATTTGGGAGGGTGCGATATTGTAACGTGGTGGAGAAACGAAGAGAGATTCTTCTACTTCAAATCTTTCTATAATTTCTTCATTTGTTTCTTGCATTGCAAAACGCCCACACATGTCAACTCCTATAAAATTCTATATCATGTACATCGTTTCAGATGACAAACTCGTGGATGGGATTGTAGATCTTGTACGACTTCATCTAATTTGAGAAAATCTGGAATAATTTTTTGCAGCATTGGCAGTTGATTGTGACCAATTTCCAGTAACATTTGACCATCCGGCTTAAGGTAGTGAATACTGTGTTGAAAAAAATAGCGGTAGAAATTTAAACCATCTGCTCCTCCATCCAAAGCCAGCCTGGGTTCGTAATATGAAATTTCTCTTTGCAATTGGGCAATTTCCTGAGTCGGGATATAAGGGGGATTGCTCAGGATGATATCAAATTCAGTTGTAGCCTGTAACATTTCAAAACGATCTCCCCTGATCAGGTAAATTTGATTGGATCGAGAGGAGAATAAATGTTGATGATGTTTAATATTTTTGGCAGCATTCTTAGTTGCCGTATTACTGATGTCTGTTGAAATAATCAATAAATTTTTCAAGGAACTGCATAGCGCCAAAGGAATGGCCGCTGTTCCTGTGCCAACTTCTAAAATAGTACAAGTTTGATCTTGGTGAATGTCCTGCCATGCTTGAATGACATCACAAGCTTTTTCTACCAGTGTTTCGGTGTCAGGTCGTGGAATCAGAACGCCTTCTTCGATGAACAGATTCAAGGTCCAGAAGCCTTTTTCCCCAATCAGATAAGCGACAGGAACGCCCTCTCCTCGTTTTTTTATCAGCATGCGGTAATGTGTCTTCTCTTCTGCCGATAAAGGTTTATCATAGGTTAAATACAACTCCATTCGAGAACATTGACAAACAAATGCTAATAACAGTTCTGCATCCAAGCGGGGAGATGTTATATTTTTTTTTTGAAAATACTGATGAGTCCATTCTAAAATAGAACGTATTGTCCACACTTCCTGTGTTAATGCCATAGCCGGAACAACTGATAAAATTACATACGTTCTGGAGGAGTAATACCCAATAAATAGAGCCCCTGTTTCAATGTTTCTGCCACACAATGAAAGAGGAGCAGCCGAGCTGATTGCAGTTCGGCAGATTCTGCATGTTTGACAGAACACGTGGTATAGGCTCTACTGAATGACTTTGCCAAGTCAAATAATGTCCGTGCCAATAAAGAGGGACGGTATTGCTCTCCTGCCATCCAGACTACTTCGTTAAAATCAAAAAGTTGACGAATTACAGCCTGTTCATTAGGATGGGCAAGCAAGTTATAATCTATATTTTCTATGGTAGGTTGTCCGACTTGTCGAACGATACTGCGAATCCGTACATAAGCATAGATTAGATAAGTTCCTGTATCACCTTCTGATACCAACCAATCCTCCATAGAAAAGACGATTTGCTTATTGGGATCTTGATTCAACATACCGTATTTAATGCCAGCAACTGCAACCGCTCGGGTGGTTTCTTCTATTTCTTGGTCATCCCATTGGCCTCGATATTGATTGAGGTAATTCGTCTGAATGAAATTCTTCATTTCTTGTTGAAGCTGGGAAAATAAAATAACATTGCCAGCACGTGAGCTCATTTTGCCAGACTTCAGTGTAACCAACCCATAAGAAAGATGAAAACACTTTTCTGCTTGTTGGTATCCCATCCGTTTCAAAGTTTCAAAGACTTGTTTAAAATGCAGGGTCTGCTCTGCTCCCACGACATAAATAGAACGCTGAATTGCAAACTCGTCAAATTTCTTTTTTGCCAGTGCTAAATCTTTGGTGGAATACAAGGTGTTTCCGTCTGATTTTAACAGTAGAAAGAAGCCAAGGTCTACATCATTCAAATCAATTCCAATTGCTCCTTCTGAACGTTCACAAATTCCTTTTTCCAATTCGTCTAAAACAATTTTTTTTCCAGCTTCATCGACTTCCGATTCATAGAAAACATGATGAAACTTCACATCGGACCATTGGTAGATGGTATCGAAATCTTCTAAAGACCATTGTCGAGTCATTTCCCAGGTTTTTAAAATTTCAGGGTCTTTTGCTTCTAAGCGTTGGAGGATGTGACTCACTTCTTCTTGGTATGCTTTTGATTTTTCAAGGGGTGCTTCTTCCAGTTTTTGCACTGCTTTCATGTATAATCTCCCTAACCATTCGCCACGCAATGTCTCTGGTGCCGCCTCTTCATTGTGGTTTGAGTAATACCAGAGGCATTTGGCAATGTGGGCTCCAACATCACCAATGTAATTTGCTGCCACTAAATCATATCCATTGTATTGGTAAATGCGGCATAGACTATCCCCTAAGGCCACATTGCGCATATGTCCTACATGAAAGCCTTTGTGTGTATTGGGCTGTGAAAACTCAATCATCACACGTTCTCGTGTAGTGGATTGATTTTCTTTGAAGTAATTCCCTGTGAAGATGGTGGATAAGGTCATGGAAGCCATATGGGCCATAGAAACATTAAAATTGATGTAAGGGCCAATGGCTTGAATGGACAAGAGCTCTTTGGTATCGTTTAGGGAAGATTGTAACAGTTGACACAGTTCTTCAGCAATTAGTTTGGGAGCTTTCCGGAAAGATTTTGCTAATGTGAAGCATGGAAATGCGTAATCACCCATTTCTGGTTTGGGAGGATGCTCTATAAAAGATTCTAACATTTCAGCAGTATATACTTCGGAAGTATCAAATGACTGGAGTACTTCTGCGATAAGATGGCTGATTTTTGCTTTAAAAATGTTCATAGGAGTTATATTGTCTGCTTAAATAGTTTTGAGTTGTGGTTGGATAAGCGAGGCAACTTTCTATGTGGCATGGTTACCAATCCAGCAGCATGCCATTTGTTCAGTCTGACATTTTGATTCATGTACCAGGGAGGCGTGGCATTAATCCAGGGCAATAGAGGATAGTAAATTCATTTGGCTCAATACTTTTCCTGTACCCATGGCAACAGAGGTTAAGGGGTCTTCTGCATGAGAAACAGGTAGCCCGGTCCTCTCTCGTAGTAAAATATTCATCCCTTGCAAAAGAGATCCTCCACCTGCCAAAATAACTCCTTTATCGACAATATCGGATGCCAATTCCGGAGGAGTGTTTTCTAGTGCATTGCGAACTGTATGGACAATGTCTTCGCAAACATCTGAAAGTGTTTCTCGAATTTCTGCATCGGTTAAAGTCAGCGTTTTGGGGATGCCTGTGACTAAATCTCGTCCCTTGACTTCAATAGTTTGAGACTCTTCGAGAGGATAAGCCGATCCTACTTTGATTTTAATTTCTTCAGCTGTACGTTCTCCGATCAACATATTGTACTTCTGCTTCACGTATTGAACAATGGTTTCGTCCATTTTGTCTCCTCCAATGCGGGCCGAGTCACTATACACGATGCCTGCCAGGGAAATAACAGCAACTTCTGTGGTTCCTCCTCCAATATCGACAATCATATTTCCACTAGCCTCGGTGATGGGAAGACCTGCGCCAATAGCGGCAGCCATTGGTTCTTCAATGAGAAATACTTCCTTGGCTCCTGCAGACTTAGCAGATTCACGAACCGCACGCTTTTCCACCTGGGTGATTCCCGATGGTACTGCAATGATGATTCGTGGTTTGAAGCGGACAAACTTTTTGTTGCTGTGGACTAACTTGATGAAATAACGCAACATTTCTTCAGCAATTTCAAAGTCAGAAATGACACCGTCTTTCATAGGACGAATGGCGACAATACTTCCAGGAGTCCGCCCTAACATGACTTTGGCTTCTTCTCCAACGGCTAACACTTTCAGTGTCCCTTTCGGATCGCGCTTCACTGCTACAACCGAGGGCTCCCTAATAATGATTCCATGTCCCCGCATAAAAACCAGGGTGTTTGCTGTACCCAGGTCAATTGCAATATCTTCTGAAAAATAATTTGCTACCGAACTTAAAATACCCACAGGACCTCACATGGTAAAAAATGATGATAATTGTACAATGGTAAGACAGTTTACTGTAATGTAAGCATCAATATGACTCAGTATGTTTTCATACGATTATTCAACTTAGGAGCAAATTGGAGGCAGGTTAACCAATTTTCCAATTGGATCCATCTTGAGTGAATGAACATGATCGGCATGCCTTTTTTTTTCAAGCCTGTGATGATCGTTTCATGCAGGAGAAAACAAATATATGACGATTGTGATCAATTTTTTGGAAGAAAGCATGGTTGTTTCTGAATTTCTCTCTGTCCAATACTAGAGTCTGCTTGTCGTTATTATTTTTGTTTTGTTACTCGTTCTCTTTGGACAATACGACCCCGGTTTAAATCATAGGGGGAAAGTTCCACCTTAACAGTATCTCCTGGCAATACACGAATTTTGTACATCTTCATTTTACCAGAAAGGTGTCCCATCACGACATGATCATTTTCCAGTTGAATTCGGAAAACTCCTTTAGAAGAGTCAAGTACAACTCCATCGAAAACTAATTTATCTTCACTCAAATGATTCCTTTCGATTCGAATTATAAGTAAAGGTGCTGAAGGAATGGTCCATTCAGCCCGTTGATTGTTATCAGCCCTTTTACAGGGCAGATATTGGTAACTTTTTGAACAATAACACTATGGTATAACAGAAAATGAAGTCAATAAAAAGTCTCTGTATCATTTGGTCGATTAATTCATAGGGTAAACTTCCATAAATGTTTGCAAATATTGGTAGAAAATCTGCGACAACAAATAATAAAGAGCCGAAAATAAGAGTCAATTCATGGGGTCGGCCACGAATCACAGTATATATTGGTAAAATAGCAAAGATTAGTAAGATGCCTCTTCCCCAAAGATACAACAGCTTTTGCATCCAGTGGGAAGAAGGCACCATGAAGAATTCTGTCAGATTTTTCCAATATGTATCGAAGGTGCTCAACGATTCGATGGGTATTCGAAAACATACAAACAAAAATACATATATACCAGCACCCAGGCAAATGTGGAAGAACCAGTTCCATGAAACTAATGGTAAGAGCCGTTTTCCCATGCGGGGTAATGTCAATTGGCATTGCTGAGGTGTCAAAATGAGGCTTGTTAGTAAGGTTACGACCAAAATTGGAATGACTTCTGGTAGCATCATGGTCCAGAAGAGTAATTCCATATCTTGTTCCCAAACCAACCATTCAGGGATGGAACCAAGAGGGCCCATGAGCAATAATGTCATGGTCATAATGAGAAAACTGGTACTCCGATACCAGTAAATACGTTGTGCGATGGGACGTATTAGAATCCCCAGGAAAATTCCTGAGAGAAAAAATAATTTAAAATCAACTTGAAGTACCAAACTAGTGTCCCACCATCGAATGACCAATATTTTGGAGACAGCATATCCTGCTCCTATGGTAATTGGACCAAAAAAAGTAGCAAAACCCCTTTGTGGGAGAGAAAATTTATTCTGTAAACGTGGCATAATCCTTCAAAATGAGTACAAGCGACAATGAAGAAAGTGAAGACCCATTGACTCATGAATGTTGTTGATATTGTTCATAATATTTGGATAAGCGAATATTGAGTTGGTATTCCTTGATTAAGTATTGGCAAAATGTTTGCGATGATTGGGGAGTGATCACAAATGATTCTAAATGAGCTCTTCCAAAAGAACTGTCTTTTAAATGCTGTAAGATTTTTAGTCCAGATTCCGAATGGCGAAGCATCTTTAAAACTTGTTGAGGTGGAAGGTCGAGGATGGATTTGTTTTTTTCTCTGGCGATAAAACGCAGTGTTTCGTCGAGTCCCTCTAGAAATATCTGCATTTGATCTTTAAGGTTAGCCAGGAGGGGAACTTTCCTGCGAATTATTTTTTCTCCAGTGATCAATTCTTGAGAAAATTGAGAAAAATTAATTTGATTATGGAGGATGTAGTTTTTTTTAAATGTCTTCCCCTTTTTCAATTTTTGGCAAATTCGTTGTGTAAAAATAATCAACTTCACCATATCTTTTTTAAGAATCGATAATTCTTCATCATTCAATTGCCGGGTGATTTGGAGGAATTGAATGATCATTTTCCTTTCTTCTCCTGTCATGTTGATGAGTACGCAGTCGGCTAAGCTAAAAAGAACAAAATGAGGTTTGCCAAAGGCATATTCAATAAAACGGAATGGTATCCGTGCCAATTCCAAAAGATAGGGTTCGATTTGTACTTCTCTTTTTTTCAATTCAGTAAAGGTCATTTCCTTGATCAAAAAAGGAAACGTCATCGATTCAATTGGTTGATCTTTTTTTTGCTGAAGGGTTTCTACAAAAACCGATACAGGGGAGGAGCCACTTTTTTGGAGAAGACGTTGGCGTTCATATTCTAAGATGTGTTGTTTGTTCCGATGGATTTCGATGAGTCTTTCTTTGAACCATTCGGGGTTTTCTAACACTGTTTTAAGTTCTTGAGTATACCTTTTGCCAAAGAACATACTGTCCATTGAATTTAAAAAATGATCCATTTGGTCACTATCAATAAAATACGGAATCCATTTGGGGGCTAATTCCTCCAATCTTATGTCATGTTCCCTGGCCAGCCATCGTTCAATTTCATCGAGTGTGTCCAGCAAGAACTGTTTGTATTTGCACAATTCTAAGAAATTGGGGAAATAGGCATCAAATGTCTTTTTTAAATCATTCAATGATTGCTTAAAATCGTAAAATTTGAGATGTTTCGATTGATCATACATTTCTATTTGGCTACGGTCTAAACGCCACTTTTGCACAATTTTTTTCATCAATCGGGATACTTTCGGTAGTTGTTGTACGACGATTTCCTTTTCGGCATTAATAATTTGTTGTGATGCCAGTAGATACTCAATCAAATCTTCATGAGCTTTATCAGGGATGTTTAAGAGAAGCATTTCTCCTAAAGTAAATAAGTTGAAATGAGGCTTACCAAATTCAATTGTTAAATAGCAAAAGGGTAATTCGGCCAAGCGAAATACGTAATTTTTAAGTTCTGCTTCTTCTGGATCTGTCTGAAAGGTTTTAAATATCTCCAGAGGTGGTAATGAATACTGGAGGGGTATCTGAGGGATACTTGCCAACTCTAGATCCGAGTCTTGGTTCTTGCCAGAACAAGAC
>JANQHV010000507.1 GCA_028282505.1 SAR324 cluster bacterium
GTTGTGTAAAACGGGTTCTCCTCCTTGGTAAGATGGCGGGGCCGACCTTCGGTTAGGGGAAGGTTATAGGTTATGGCACCAACCCCTCCTAACCTCCCCTTGGTAAGGCATAGGTGTCAGGTTAAGCCTGTTCCCCCTTTGACAAAGGGGGCTAGGGGGATTTATAGGAACGGATTTTCAACCAAATCCCCCCGGCCCCCTTTGCTAAAGGGGGAGGACAAGCATCAATTTTTCTTAACCTGACACCGATGCCTTGGTAAGGGGAGGAACAATTTCGGGTGGCTGAAAATATGACCAACCCCTGAATACTTAATACAGCAATATGATTTTGTTCCCAAAATAGGTATTATGTCCCCAAATTTTTTTTGTTTTATTTACAAAGAAGGGGCAACTGTGGTATGAAGAAAAACGTAAGAGGTCACTCATCTCTGCTAACGATTCTCTCATGCTCTCCCACAATGCAAGATTCATTGAACTTTCAACAACGAACGTTTCTGACACACTTTGTCTGGTTGCTCCTCCTGCCCCTTTTAGTGGCTTGGCCACCATGCCTCCTGGCTCAAGACCTGAGCCCTGAAAAAATACGAGTTTACACCACAGCAGACGGATTGCGTAATGATTTCATTTATGCTGTTGTTCAAGACAGAGAGGGAAATTTATGGATTGGAACCAGTGCAGGCGCGAGTAGATTTAACGGTAAATCTTTCACCAATTACGGAGATGAGGAAGGATTTAGCGATCAGGAAGTTTGGGCCATTCTTGCTGATAGCAAAGGAAGAATCTGGTTTGGCACAAAGGGAAATGGATTGTTCCGTTTTGATGGAAAGACCTGGGAACGCTTTACCCAGGAACAGGATGGACTTCCTTCCAACGATTTCTTCAATGGTTTTCTCTATGAAGATCGAGATGGAAATATTTGGGGAGGTAGTCTATTCATGAATGTTTTCAAGTATCATAACGGTGAATTTGAAACAATGAGCTTTAAGGGAGCAGGTGCGACTGAAGACCAGGCAGGCAACTTATATGTCGCAGAACATGGTCACTATTTATATAAACGTTCAATAGATAGTGATCGTTTTGAAAGAATCTACACTCACGCTGAACGATTAGGGGATGTGAACGTTGATCAAGAGAATAACATTTGGATAGCTGAAACTCATGCGGGTGCTATTGCTAAGTCAACAGATGGAGGGCAGACCTTTCAAAGTTTTGAATTTAAACAATTGATAAAAGACCTAGATATAATGTGGGACTCATTTATCACTGAACAGAATCAAGTCTGGATCGCACGTGACAGTGGCGTTATTCGTTTTGATAGTACTCAGTTTCATTACTATGATGAAGAAAATGGATTGCCTGGTATAGCCTACTACTCGATCTTCCAAGACCAACAAGGTCACCTTTGGTTTGCTACTGGCGGAGGTCTTGCCAAATTTGATAATATTGCTCCCGCCATTGAATTGCTCACTCCTATTCCCTCCACTCTTGCATCCAACCAGCTGGCTTTTCAGTTTAAGGGAGATGACGGTCAGTTTGGCTCTCCTGCCGAGGATTTGATTTATGAATTCAAACTAGAAAGCAACAACCAATGGCAAATAGCAAATGACGGGCAGGGTTTTCTGGACAATTTAAAAAACAATTTTCGCTATCAACTGCACCTGCGTGTTACGGACGGCTTTAAAAACAGCACAGAAAAAACGATTTCCTTCACAGTAGGAACTGATACAGGTATTCCCACTGTTACAATCAGTGATCGGGATAAATACACAGAGCCTCTTGATGCACAAGATGTGGTTTTTGTTTTCACTGGCGAAGATGATCAAACTCAGCCAGATGATCTATTCTTTCGTTACCAACTGGAAAAGGTCAATCAGGAAGAAGGCCAGGAAAAGTGGTCCCAATGGTCTAAAGTTCAGAACGCTCCTTTCAAAAACCTGGCAAGTGGGCAATATGCTTTTTCCGTGCAATCAAGAGATGAAAGTGGTAACGAGAGCGTCGTCAACCGAATGTTTTTTACCATAGAACCAATAGTGAACAAGCCGAAGATTGAGTTGGAGACACCTCACTATGTCTACTTTGTTGAAGAAGCCGATCGTCCTGTGCAAAAACAAGTTCCCATTAATCAGAAAATCGGGGCAAACCGAATTTCCTTTGCCATCAAAGCGGTGGATGAACGTCCTGAAAAAAGAGAATTGACCTACTCGGTTTTCCTGGAACCTCGACATAACGCCTGGAGTTTATACCGTGCTGATAATCGCTATGAATTTCATGATTTACCTCAAGGCCAATATCGTTTGAGAGTGAGAGCCAAAGATAAGCAGGAGTTTATCTCTCTTGTGCAAGAAGCTACTTTTAATGTCAAAGAAGAATTTGATCGCTATCCTAAAACTCAGTTTGTCTATGATCAACATTACAGAGGAGGCAAGGTGGTCGGTAAGGTGGTGCATCTTTGTTATGAAGCGAATCAGGCTGCTTATTTCTCTTATCGAATTGGGGATCAAGACTGGTCTTCTTTCCAACAAAAAAAATGTTTGGAACTTCTCCCATTGCCGCAAGGCCGTCACCGTATCCACATTCTGGCCAAAAATGAATTTGGGATTGAAACGATGCCTGAGTTCCGGGAAGTGGAAAACTTGAGAATTCCTGATTTACCTACTGTGCAATTGACTGACAAGCCTGCTGAAGTCGTCAAAAAGGATAGGGTTCGTTTTGAGTTTAGTGGAGAAGATGATATGGAATCAGGGGACAAAACTCCTGTTGAATCCATGCGTTACGTCTATCGCTTGATTCCCCATGAAAGTCATTGGAGTCAGCCTGTGACTCAAAGTGAGGTGATCTATACGGATTTGGAAAATGGCGGCTATTTCTTTCAAGTGAAAGCGTTGGATAGTAAAGAAAACGAATCCGTCGTTCCAGCAGAATACTTTTTCACGATTCGGGTGATTCCCTGGTATTTGCAATTGTGGTTCCTGGGGACAATGAGTGGTGCTGGAATTGTTCTGGCTGCGGGGATTGCAATTGTCATCACTCGCAAACGAACGAAGAAAGCCATCTATGAACAGCGTTACAATCCGTATGTGGTCGGTGAAGCGGTTCATGATCCAGAAATGTTTTTTGGGCGGGGGGCTGTGATGCAGGATATCTTTCAATCCCTCAAGCAGAACAGCCTTTGTTTGACAGGTGAACGACGCATTGGCAAAACCACACTGCTAGAACATATTGATAATGATCTGGAAAAACCCTTCTTTTCTTTCTTCTGCAACCTGGAAGCTGTCAAAAAGGAATTCTTTTTCAGCCGCATCATGCAGCACCTGGTGAATCGGCTGCAAACCGTTTGGAAGGACTTTTCTCTCGATCTGGTTTTACTCCAAAAGGAACGGCAGCTTTATGATGATCTGGATTTTGAGAGAGATATCCATACTATACTTCAATTCCTCCAGGAACATTATGATGCTCGTGTTTCCATTGTGATGTGCATTGATGAGATCGATGCCACTCAGGATTTTCCCGCCAAATTTCATCAAAGTTTGCGCAATGTGTTTCAAACCTACCAGGGGCAAGTGCGCATGGTTTCTGCGGGAGTGTCCATCAAGCGTGGGGATTGGCATTTGCCGACAAGTCCCTGGTATAATTTTTTTGAGTTCAAGGAAATCTCATCCTTGGCAGAAAAGGACGCTGCCTTACTGATCACTAAACCCATTCAGGGATTTTACAAATATGAGAAAAGTGCCATTGAATTTATCATTCAAAAAACCGATGGCAAACCTTTTTATATCCAAACCCTCTGCAAAAAAGGGATCATTCACATTTTGGATGAAAAACGTCATCGGGTGACTTTAGAAGATGTTCAAGAGATTTACGATAAACTCATTCGTCTGGAATTGAACCGTGAATTTGAAACCTTTTGGGAAGGTCTTTCAGAAAAAGTTCGCAACACAATTATTCAGGCTGCGTCTGGTAATGGAAATGCGATTGCCAATCCAGAAGAACGTGAACTGCTGGATAATGATTACAATCATGGACATCGAATCATCACCATTCATGATAGCCAACTCGAATTCAGTACGCTTTTTCGAGATTGGCTGGAAATCAATTATGTTCGCTCACCCACAAAAGGAGGTGTCTAATGCCTGCTGAGTCAACCAATTGGAATGAAATTTTTGTTGGGAGAAAATCCTACATTGAAGCACTGCTGAATACTCAAGAAAGCACTTTTATCTTTGGAGCACGTAGAATTGGCAAAACCACCTTGCTCCAACAGATGGAAACCAGGTTTGGGGAGCACAAGGTTCCTGCTTTTTATTTTTCCATAGAAGGTGAATTTTCTTCAACAAGATTGATTAGAAGGGTTGAAAACGCTTTTTTAAGAAACAAATTTAACATGCCACAAGTCAATTTTCAGAATCCATCGTTCTTCGATTTTTTAGAAGAACTGGACCTCCAATTGCAACAAAAAATAGTTTTTTTGATTGATGAAGTAGAACAAATCATTGAAATCGATAAAAATGAGCAGGGATTTATCAGCAAACTTCGCAACTGTGTGGAAACCTTAACCAAGATTCGGTTTGTGTTGACAGCGTCCCCCCATTTCAAAAAAATCATTCCTCCTGCCAGTCACAGTTCTGCATTCCTCAGTGCCTTTACGATCAAAAATTTAACGGTCATGGATCGGGAAGAAATCACTAAATTGATCCAAAAACGGGTTCCTCAAGTTTCCCAGCCAGTCATTGATCGAGTCTTAGAATTTACTCATTATCAGCCGTATTTGGTGAGAATTTTTGTGGAAAACCTCTTACACAAGGAAAAGTTCGAAGCAATTACTGAAAAACTAGCAATTGAGACCTATGTTGACCATGCTCTTGATGGTATTTTTCCCAATTATTTTGCCGGTTTGATCGAGGAAGATCAGGAAGTGATTCGCCAAATTCATCGCAACCAATTTCAAGTGAAAGAGCAACATCAGACTAAGCTAATGGAGTTATCGAAGTATGGTTATTTAAAAATGGAAGCGGGCGAGTACAAAATTTCCAACTGGTTTTTTGACTACTGGTTGATAAAAGAAAGTAGCCAGGGGAATCAAGCAATCAACAAGCCTAAGATTCAAGAGCAGGTAAAGCCCAAAGCCCCCTCACACTCTGTACGAGCAAAGGCAATCGGTCAAGTTGAAGTTGGAAAAAACGAAGCAATGCTTCATTTGATCTATTCATTAGGCGGGCTTTTTCTAGGAGCACTATGTATTCTTGGGGGAGTTTTTCTTTTATATAACGAAGTGGCAGGATCAAGCAGTTGGACAGCCAGTGTTTTAGGGATGGAGAGTGATATCTCAGATACACCAACAATAAAGAGCGTAACGCCTGGTGGTGCATCTGAGATATCACTCTCCATCCCT
>JANQHV010000184.1 GCA_028282505.1 SAR324 cluster bacterium
GAGACACTGCGATGGAAGAAGCATTGTACCTGGCAAATTTATGCAAAAAAGTTTATGTGATTCATCGTCGCAACGAATTACGTGCCAGTCAAATCATGCAGCAACGTGCTCTGCAACATGAAAATATAGAATTTATCTGGAGTTCTGCAGTAGAAGAAGTATTGGGAAACGATCAACAAGGCATGACAAGTTTGAAAGTCAGAAACCTACAGACCAATGAAATTAAAGATTATCCGCTGACTGGCTTATTTATTGCTATTGGACATGTACCGAATACTAAAATTTTTACAGATCAACTAACCCTCGACGAAAGCGGTTACATTGTTGTAAAACAGGGAACGACCTATACTTCAGTAGAAGGAGTATTTGCCTGTGGTGATGTGCAAGATCGAGTATATCGCCAGGCCGTTACTGCGGCTGGTACTGGATGTATGGCAGCAATTGATGCCGAACGTTGGTTGGCCGAGCATACAAATTGAGCAATCTTTCCCTACTGTAAATAGATGATAAAAATGATCAAATCTAAATAATTATTTTTCAACATTTTTCCTAAAGTAAACAAATGCCAAAAGAAAAAATAGTACTTGCATATTCAGGAGGCCTCGACACATCCATTCTCGTGCATTGGTTCAAAGAACAAGGATATGAAGTCATTGCACTGTGTCTGGACTTGGGCCAGAAAGTAGAAGATTTAGAAGAAATTCGCCAAAAGGGTTTTGCTGCCGGTGCAAGCAAAGTTCTTGTAGAAAATGTAGAGGAAGAGTTCGTTCGAGATTATGTGAACCCAGCCATTCAATGGAATGCCGTTTATGAGGGCACCTACCTGCTGGGTACCTCGTTAGCACGTCCCCTGATCTCTAAAAAACAAATAGAAGTTGCTGCACAGGAAGGAGCCTCTGCCGTTGGTCATGGGGCAACAGGTAAAGGCAATGACCAGGTTCGCTTTGAGTTATCGTATTATGCCCTGAATCCGGACATTCGTATCGTTGCACCTTGGAAAATGCCTGAATTTTATACAAAGTTTCCAGGTCGGACAGAGCTACTCGCCTATGCAGAAGCTCATGGAATCCCTGTCAAAGCCACTCAGGAACAACCCTGGAGTTCTGATGAAAATCTTATGCATATCAGTTTCGAAGCAGGCATGCTTGAAGATCCGTGGCAGGCTCCCCTGCAAGACATGTTTGAACTCTCCCAATCTCCTCAACAAGCTCCTGATAGCAGCCAGGAAATCATCATCTCATTTGAAAAAGGCATTGCCACTGCCGTGGATGGGCAAGCCATGTCTCCTGCTAAATTACTAACACACCTCAATCAAATAGGCGGCAAAAACGGAATTGGCCGTGTAGATATGGTGGAATCCCGATTTGTGGGCATGAAATCCCGTGGTGTTTATGAAACTCCAGGAGGAACCATTTTACATATTGCTCATCGTGCGATTGAATCCATCACGCTGGATCGGGATGTGATCAATTTGAAAGATTCCCTGATGCCTCGTTTTGCCAAATTAGCCTATAACGGTTTTTGGTTTAGCCCAGAAATGAGGATCTTGCTGAACATGGGTGAAGAAACACAAAAACAAGTGACAGGAGAGGTTCGCCTGGAGTTATACAAAGGCAACTGTCTTGTCACTGGACGCCGTTCTCCTTATAGCCTCTATGATAGTGATATTGCTACCATGGAAGCAGATCAAGGAGCTTATAACCCACAGGATGCTATTGGGTTCATTAAATTAAATGCTCTACCTCTACAAGTTGACCATCGTGTCAGGCAGAGAAAGTAAATCCTGACCTTCCATTTCTTCGAAAAGAGATAGGTACCATGTATGCTTCTACCAAAAAACAACTCCCTGTCGGGGTGATTGTCCTCATTATCATTTTCGCTCTAGGGATTTTGATCGGAAGTTATTTTTTATATTCTTCATGGAAGGCGCAGCAAGAATCGTCTCTGGCAATTAGTCTGGAGACGACTCCAGAAGCCAATGCCCCTTCTGCGATACACACCTCTCCTGAAGAAATCGCCAATCGTCTTGCTGAATCCTTGCAAACACAGGAGTTACTTCAGGATCAAAACGAAGTGCTTTCCACTTCCCTGGAAAAAATGCAAGTCCATCAAGATCAGTTCGATAGAGTGAAACTGGGTCGAGAAGTATTACGAGATTTTACCAATCGCTTTTTCAAATACGAAACAGTCTTGAATCAAAGCAGCTTTTTTCATTTTTTTACTCACCTGGTGCTGGACTATATTGAAAATCGAGCCATTTCTGTAAAAGGGATGAAAATCTCTGATCCTTTATTCAGAAAATTGCACAGTGAATTCGTCGCCTGGGTTCTTGCTCAAGAAGATAAAAAAATCCAGGCATTGGCAGATTTTGTGGGATTTTATCTGATTGAACGCTTATATCAACTGCCATTGACCTTATTAGCCTCTGGATTATCTACTGAAATCGAAGTCATTGATTTCAATATGCCTGTCTTTGCGGAAAATGCTGAACTCGCTCCAATCCGCAATGCAAATGGAGAGTTGAAAATGAATAAACTCGTGCATCTGGACAATTATACCTCTGCCCAACAATTTTTTTATCGACGAGGACCTAAATTTTCAACCAAAGTGATGGTATTTTTACAGGCATACTTAGCATTCGAGGGATATTAGAAACTGTGTTACCAACATTTATCCTACCTGCAAATCCGTCAAAACGGCTCATTTTTTAGGAAATTGTCGTAACGGTAAATATTTGTAACACAGCTTCTATAGTGTTCCAGAAAAGTTTTTTGAAAATCTCCCTGCTCTCCTTTGAAAAAAGGGGACAACTCCAAGAAAACACTTTTCTGGAACACTATAGAAAAACGCCGTGTGTAACTTTTCCTTGTAAGTGATTGATGTTATTATAACAGAGCATGTCATACCGGATTTGAGACGGTGGGGCCGCCATCGAATCCAGTAAACGTGTGTAAGCTCCTGGATTCGGGGTCAAGTCCGGAATGACAAAAAAAGTCGCACATGACGTTAGAAAATTGTCTTTGTAAAATGTATATGGTATTTTACTGAATATAAACTATAATTAGTGCAGTGAATGTTATTTCGGAGAAATAAAACAGCCTTATCAATAATAAAGAAAGGAGAAGTTTATGTTTGGTCAGCAAGAAACAGCACCTTATAGCAATATACAAACCGCTGCTTCTGTATCAGTAGGAGAACGTCTGGCTTTTTTGAAAAAAGTCTATGGTCTGCTTGCCGCATCTATGTTATCCGCAACAGTTGGCGCAGTCATGGGAATGGGCCCATTGCTTCCAGTTGTAGCATCTATGGGTTTTCTTTCTCTCATCTTCTTTTTTGGAGCTTTCTTTTTCCTGATGTTTGCCCAGCGCAAACCTGGTTTAAATATGATTGCTCTTTTCAGCTTCACTACCATTGCCGGTTTAATGATTGGCCCAATGCTTAACCGGTATGTTGCTGCAGGTGCTGGAAATATTGTTTTAGAAGCACTCGCGCTAACCACTGTAACATTCGTGGGGCTAACCGCCTATGTGATCTTTTCTAAAAAAGATTTCAGCTTCATGTCAGGTTTCTTAATGACAGGGCTGATCATTTTAATAGTTGGCGGATTAATCAATTTATTTTTGCAAAGTCCCATGATGCACTTCGTGTTCTCTGGAGCAGGTGTTCTTTTATTCAGTGGCTTTATTTTGTATGACACTTCCAATATCTTACGTCATTACAGCACCGACGATTATGTTAGTGCGACGGTAGCTCTGTTTTTAGATGTTTTCAATTTATTCATCCATTTACTGAGTTTTCTTGGAATGACTCGAGATTAATATAATCCTCCGGGGTGGAATCCCCCATCCCGGCTCTCCTTTTATGACCCTCTGCTCAACCATGATTGAGCATGAAACGCATTGTCTGGATACTATTTATCGGTTTGCTGAGCACTCCAATTGTTATAATTGTGGGAGCTTGTATTATTTTTTTTCTTTGGTATCCACAAATCATCAAAGATTTTAAGCATTCCGTTTCTCAGCTACGCGAAAATACGGCCATCTATGATCATCGTGGTCAGCCATATACCATCATTGATAGTATCGAAGATCGTCAAATCATTCAACGCCAGCAAGTAGGACGTTATTTGCAACTGAGCATCCTTGCCATTGAAGATGCACGTTTCCTACAACACCGAGGCGTAGATATCTTCCGGGTTTTTGGAGCATTATGGACGAATCTCAAAGAGCGCCGCTACCTACAGGGAGGAAGTACAATCACTCAGCAACTGGTAAAGATTATGTTGCTTTCTCCAGAAAAAACTCTGCATCGAAAAATAAAGGAAGTTTTTATAGCATGGGCTCTGGAACTTCACTTTAGCAAATGGGAAATATTAGAATATTATCTCAATACAATCTACCTGGGCTATGGCAATTATGGAGTGCAACAAGCCTCTCTCTCTTATTTCAATCGTCCAGCCATCACACTGACTCTGGCACAGTCTGCATTCATTGCAGGAATTATCAATAAGCCGGAAGCCTATCTTCGTTTACCAAAGAATTTTAAAAAATCCGATCATTCGTATTTTCCCAACAATATATTAGTACAAGCTCTCCGTAGACAACGTAAAGTGCTTGCCCAACTCTATAAACACAATTGGATTAATCAAGCAGAATACGAACAAGCAACCCAGGAAAAATTACGTGTTTTAATTCCCGCCCGTTTTCCTGTCAAAGCGCCTTATTTTGTCCAACACATCCGGATGTTGTTAAAAAAACGCCATCAATTATCTAGAATTTCCAGCAGCGGCTACAAAATCTACACTACTTTGGATCCAGCCCTTCAGACAATTGCAGAAAAGGAGATAGAAAAAATTTTTCAACAGGGTTCATCCCAATTTGAACAAGCCGCTCTAGTTGCCATTGAGCCCCAAACGGGGCATGTTAAAGCACTTGTTGGTGGCAAAAACTATTTATCTTCTCAATTCAACCGAGTGACCCAGGCCAATCGACAACCAGGCTCTGCATTTAAAACGATTTTATACGCAACGGCATTAGAAGAAGGATTCACAGTCAATTCTCGATTCACGGATGAACCCTTGAGCTTTGAATGGCAAGAAGCCGATGGAATTGTTTCTCTCTACGAACCCCGAAATTTTGACCGATTGTTTGGTGCTGAGCGTGAACAAATCAATGCAGATGGAGAAGTTTATTACGAAGATGCTTATACCTTTGCAAAAGCCTTTGAGCAATCGATGAATACAATTGCTGTTCAAATTCTCAATGAAATCGGCATCAAAAAACTGACGCAAAAAGCTCAACAATTGAACTTATTTCTCAGAAAAGAGGCGGGATTGTGTTTGGCACTTGGTTGCTCCGAAGTGAAGATTTTGCACCTTGCTGCTGCCTACACACCTTTCGTGAATCAGGGATATTATTCTGAGCCTGTCTTTATCAAGAGTATTGAGGATAGCTCTGGAAAGACAATTTACCAGCATCAACCCCAAAAAACGGAACCCGTCTTTTCAGAGTGGACGGTTCACCAAATGAACCAATTGCTGCGCGGAGTCGTTTTAAGAGGCACTGGAAGACGTGCCAATTGGAAAGGAAACAAACATTTCATCGGCGGGAAAACCGGTACCACTACTGATTTTAGAGATGCTTGGTTTATTGGGTATGCTCCTGAGTTGATCACAGGTGTATGGGTTGGTAATGATGACAACACTTCTATGAAAAATGAAACGGGCGGAAGATCAGCCGCACAAATATGGTCTCGTTTCATGAAGCAAGCTTTGTCAGTGATACCGGACCGTCCGAAAGCTCCTCCTCTTGCGTATAAAGCTTTTCCTACATGCCGAGTGTCTGGAGAACTCGCCACCTACTCCTGCCCGGATGTCAGTAATTTTCATTATCCAGCAGGTCAATTACCCCATCGGCCCTGCTCCATCCATCCTGGTTTCTTACTCCCAGAAAATGAATCCGTGGCCACCTCTCCATTTACGAAAACATTGAACAATCGTTTTTCTCGGAAAACACCACCCAAGATTGCCCCTCCAATTCCTGATGATGAGTGAAACAAATTTTCAAGAATCTGCTTGAATCAATTGATGCCAAGTTGCGTTTCAAAAAGTGACATTCCAGAGTATTTTGTCATTCTGAGCTTGCGAAGAATCTCAATAATTTCAGAGAGATCCTTCGACAAGCCGCTTCGGCGTACCGTCAGGATGACATATTGTATACTTTTAAACGCAACTTCGTATGAGATTCTCTCAACAGATTGATAATAAAGTTACAATCGTTTGTACCAAACCTTATCAAACGGAGAAATTTTTTGAGAACCGATGAACTGTTTTACGAATTGTTGAAGATTGTTAATCTATGCTATTTGGGAGAAGTTTTCTAAACCGAAAATAGAGGAGATACAAACAATGCTCAAACTAACACCATTGGGAGAAACAGTTGCTGGAAAAGAACTGATACAAATAGAAAAATTACAAGGTTTACAAGAAGGAAAATTAATCGGTCAAATCCAAATGATTCAAAACCTGATCAAACAAGAAATAACTTCTGAAGCAGAGCTGCTTCAAAAAAATAAAAAAGAGTAGGAAAACATTCATTGGATTAAAACTGACAGGTAAGGTGGTGCTACCATAAAAAATCGATGCTTTTTGGTGGGTTCGCTGCTCAATCCTCACAGCTTAACCCACCTACCATTATTTGCTCATCCCCTAAAGTCGTATTAATCAGGGAATAAACGGATCCAAAGTGCAGTTTTGTAAACGTGCTCGTATGGCGACTGCAGTGATCGATTCAGGAATGTATTCACGTTCTTCAGTCGATAACTCAAATTCTTGGCTTTTATCATGACCTCTTTTGATACGCCCCATATCGAAAGTGAGCGTGACTGCTTCTCCTGGATTTTCAGGATCACTCAAGGCAATATTGATCTTAACATCCACTTCGGTATCAACAAAATCACACCGATCGCTATCCGGATCGACCTTAATCGTAAAGAAAAGGGCACTTTCTTCTTGTCTGGCATTCAAAATGTCAACATCCACCTCGTCGGTCAGTTCCACAAATTTGCTATCGTCATCATCTGAATTATCAGTAGCGCAACTCACCACAAATAAAATGATGAACAAAAAATATCCAATTCCATACATTGTTCGTTTTTTCATACTATCCTTATTATTTGGTTCTGGTCTTTTTGCGGCAGTCCCTTACAATAGAAACTTGATTTTTGGGGAGTCGAGCCGTTATAAACCAGTTCTATTTTTGGAAGATTAATTAGGTATCCAAATAAGCTTTCTCCAATCCGTAGGAAAACACTTTTCTGAACCACTATCTCTAAAAACGAAGATATTTCATCTATATCACATCGCAAGGCAAAATAGAGAGCTTGCTAGAATGAAAAAATGCTTTATGATATTTTTATAATATATGAAAAGATTGTATACTACCATCTATGAGCGCTTAATTTTTCCCATTATTAATAGTGTGGCCCCGGTAAGACAGGTAGGTTGGGGAGTAGCATTTGGTATGTTCATTGGGTTGACTCCAACGATGGGAATACAAATGTATATCATTGCTGGCATCTGGGCAGTCTTTCGTTACCTGCTTCGTTTCCACTTTTATTTACCGGTTGGTGTAGCACTGGTATGGATCTCCAATCCTGTGACGGTCGTACCAATGTATTATCTGTTTCTCATTACCGGTAATTTATTTTTTGGAATGATGAACTGGCCTGCCATCTCACTGGATTGGTCAACGTTTCAGCAAAAATTTGACGAATTGTTTCAACTGGGTTTTTGGGAAAAAATTGTGGAAGGAACCAAATTCTTATTTATCGACTTAGGGCTACCAATGCTGATTGGCAGCTTATTTTATGCAATTCCTCTTTCAATAATTTCTTATTTTGCCACTTGTTATTTTTTAACTCGTTATCGCAAATTCAAAGCCAAACAGGAAAATCTGACCTATGAAGAATGGCGTTTACGATACGAAACACCCAATTAACATTGATTTCTGAACATCCCATGTCTGACATTGTTTTAGAATCGAGGAAACTAGAAACCCCTCTGCCACAAATTAAACAATTGATTGCACAAGGACAATATCAGCAGGCCAAAGAACAATTGGATATTGTTTCACAACAAAATGTTTCTGATAATGCCGAATGGTATTATCGTCTTGGCAATCTGTTTTATGAAGTCAATGCTCCGGAACAGGCAAAACGAGCTTGGGAAAAGTCCGTTACACTGCAAAATATCCCTTCGTCGATACAAGAGTCTCTTCCCAGATACCGTTCTGTTTTATGGCGTACCATTTTTCTGACAATTTCCATCCTGTTCAGCCTGTACTTCCTGATTGTCTTACTTTTCCCCAGAGAAGATAATATGCAAAACATGCTACTCATGTCCATGGCTATGGGACAACAACAGGAAGAACGTTCCTGGTGGGATGAGTTTTGGTCAACAGGCCGTCCTGCTGAACCACACTATGCATTGGAGGAAGGAGAACTCTGGTCCATTCTTCATCGCCAAGTGGAAGATTTTCTCGATCTCTTTTCCTCAACAGAGCAAACAGGCGGAAATCTGGAAGAGCGATTTACGGAATGGTTGAATTATTATCGCGACCAACAGTTTCCGGTTCGCAAGCTTGAAGGAAAAAGTAATTTTTATTATTTGGCAGGCAAAGGGTTCTTTAGTTCAAAACAGCATACAGAAGCTATCAATGCACTAAAAAATGGACTGAAAGAAGCAAAACTTTCTCAAGAGAAAGGAGTGATTCTTCAAGAAATGGCTACGATCTATTATTACCAGGGATATCAATTACAACCTGATGGCTTAGCCAAATATGACCTCGACCTGGTACGACAATCGGTGGAAACATACGAACAAGCCCAACAATACATTCAAGACCCTTATCTTTACGGCAATCTGGGCTGGGGCTACTATTTACTGGCAGACTACAAAAAATCCATTCATTATAGCAAGAAAGCATTGAAATTAAATCCCCAATTGAGCTATGTTCAAATGAATATGGGAATTGCCTATTTAAGAACACACGACTATCATGAATCTTTTCAGGCATACGAGAGTCTCTTGCACCAATCACCACAGACTATTGATTACATGGGGGGATTACGGGATTTAGAAGAATTGGTCAGAGATTTCAAAGGACAATACCCCTTTGCCCATTTTATTTTTGGATATATCTATTATCGCCAGGAAAACTATCAAAAAGCACAGCAAGCGTGGAATCATTTTCTCAAACAACCCTTCCCTGATCGCTACTGGAAGCAAAAAACCCACCAGATGCTAAAAAAAATGCAGTCCTGAAATAAAATACTTTCCAATGGAATAGATTTTGTCAAAAAGTATAAGTGAGTGAGCTATGCATTAGACTCAGGAACGTATTTTGTGGTAAAAACGGGATCATTGGAAAAAACTTTTCTGAGGAACTATTATTAAATGGAAGTTATGAGTAATCAAACAATTCATGTCGCCATCGCAGGCTTGGGAACAATTGGAAGTGGAGTTGCCACCGTCATCCAGGATCATGCCACAAAAGGTTCAGCTATCCAACTGGTCAAAGTGTTGGAAAACAACCCAGAAGGCAGCTATGCCAAACCACTCTACCAACAACACCCTAATTTATTTACAGATGACTATCAAAGTATCGTAACCGATCCAAACATTGATGTGATTGTAGAAACAATTGGAGGCTGTACCTTCGCAAAAACTCTGGTTGAAGAAGCACTGAAACATGGCAAACACGTAGTGAGTGCAAATAAGGACCTTCTTGCCACAGAAGGCAAGGGTTTACTGGAATTGGCGAAACAATCTCAAAAGCACTTTCTCTTCGAGGCCAGCGTTGGGGGGGCTATTCCAATTATCAGGTTGTTAGAAAACTACCTTTCGCTTTCAGATATCGAAGCAATCTTAGGAATTGTCAACGGAACAACCAATTACATTTTGAGCGAAATGGACGTGAACAACCTCTCTTTTGAAACAGCCTTAAGCCAGGCACAAGCTAAAGGTTTTGCAGAGCAGGACCCCACTAATGATATCAAAGGTTATGATGCACGCTACAAGATGACTATCTTAATATATTTGGCGACAGGGATGTGGTTACCTGTTGAGGCAATTACTGTTGAAGGGATTGACACTCTGGAATTGCCTGATTTTGATTATGCCAATCGTATGAGTTGTAAAATTAAACTGATTGCTTATTTCAGCAGAGAAAATAATCAACTCCAGGCTTTCATACTGCCATTAATGCTGCCCCAAGAACATACACTAGCCAAAGTTACGGGCTCTACCAACATTGTCGCAGTAAAAGGAAAATACTCTGATGAAATTTCTATTGTTGGCAAAGGCGCAGGTTCCCATCCAACAGCATCAGCCATTGTTTCTGACATATACAAGACGAGAGGACCTGTTGTTCCACCTCCATTTCGAGAAACAGATGTTCTATATCAGTTAAAACCATTCTCAGAATATGTCTTCAAACACACGTTACGCTTCGATGCCTATGATCAGCCAGGAATTGTTGGTCACATTGGTACCACTTTAGCCAAACATGGCATCAACATTTATGCATTGGAACAGCTTCCTCAATACCATCGTCATTCCGGTAATGAAGATCAAGTGATTTTTACGTTAACTCTGGAAGCGTGCCAGGAAGGATTGGTTCAGAAAGCCATAGAAGAAATCAATACAGCCCCTTACATGGCAAAATCAGTATTTGTACTTCGAGAACTTTGTCATTGAAATAACTACCCAGCTACCAAGTAGCACTAAAAAACACAAAGGTAATTTTTCTTTGGGAAATACTCTTACTGAATTGAAACCTGAAACATACGAACAAAGACTCCATGAAATAAAGTTTTTCATGGCACGTTGTGTTTTCTTCGAACCTGTTTAGAAAAGATAGTTCGTTACGAAAAATCGATCTCGTTGAGCAGATTTTTGAGAAAATTTGAGGCAAATAGCCAGCCTATTTAACAAAAATTTTCTCAAAACAGACGCCAATGAGGCGGTTTTGCATCAGAATCAGATTTTTCAAGCAGATTCTTAGTCTCTGAATAGCAACTAACTAGAGGAGAAAATTTGTATTGGAAAAGATGGATTTGCTCCTTGCTCAGTCTATCCATTATGCCAACAGCTTTGCTGGCACAAAGTTTACTGAGCCTGCCACACTGGATTGAACATCGAGTTCGACCAACATCGACTTCCTTATCAACGACCAGTGATATCGTTGATAAACCAACCCAAAAACAAAAAAAAGACCCG
>JANQHV010000212.1 GCA_028282505.1 SAR324 cluster bacterium
TCTGTGGAGAACATGGAGGCGATCCTCATTCGATCCAATTTTTTCATGACGTTGGCTTGAATTATGTTTCTTGCAGTCCTTTCCGAGTTCCTGTTGCTCGCGTTGCTGCTGCACAGGCTAATTTAAGATCAAACGACTGAGTCATCCTTTCATGATATCGACTATCCCGTCTGTCAGACGGGATAGTTCCTTTCTATAGTAGTGAGATTCTGGTTTTGTTGAGCACATTGAATGCTATGTCACCCTGAGCATAGTCGAAGGGTCTCTGAGATGCTTCGACTACGCTCAGCATGACAGTTTTCGGCAGATTGTCTCATGGGCAAAGAGGAAGCCAAATAAAACCTAATTCACGGTACTATAACAGATTTTGTCAATATCCATCCATTTTTAAGACCATCCATTTTTTTGCAGGCAATTTCCATGACCTCTGTTCTTTTTTATGATTTTCCATTTGGCATCACGACCATTGACGTCCAATGCTATCGCCAGAATTTTGCAGCCAGTCACCTCATCATTGAAGGAGAATCAGCTGCCTTTGTGGATGTCGGGACTTCGTATTCGACACCTTTGCTTTTGCAAGCTTTAGAAATCAAAGACATTCCACGAGAAAATGTAGAGTATGTGATTGTCACACACATCCATCTGGATCATGCGGGAGGAGCAGGCGAGTTGATGCGTCATTTACCCAATGCCAAATTCATTGTCAATCCTCGTGGTGCCCGGCATATGATTGATCCTGAAAAATTGATTGGGGCTGCCATGGCTGTTTATGGGGAAGAACAGGTAAAGGCGGACTATGGAGAGATCGTCCCCATTCCCCAAGAGCGTGTCATCGAAGCCAACGATGGCTTATCCATTGATATGAACGGACGCACATTTTTGTTGTTTGACACACCAGGACATGCCAAGCACCATTCTTGTCTTTTCGATGAACGCAGCCAGAGTATTTTTTCCGGGGATGCCTTTGGGCTGACTTATCACGAGTTGGATACGGACCGTGGGGCGTTCATTGTTCCCACGACCAGCCCCGCCCATTTTGATCCAGTCACCATGCGCCAGTCCATAGAAAGAATCATGAGTTACCGCCCACAAAATATCTTTTTCACACATTTCAGCCATGCTGGCAATATTCCCCAACTGGGGGCTGATCTTTTGCAACGGTTGGATGATTTTTTAGACGTGGCCTATTCCGTGAGAGATGCTGGAGAACAGCGCCACCAACTCTTAGTGCAAGGAATGAGGAATCTTGTATTGGCTGATTTGAAAACACATGGCAGCACTCTTTCTGACAAAGAAGCCCTCGATGTTCTTGATTTTGACCTGGAATTGAATGCCCAGGGAATTGAAATTTGGCTGGATCAAGAGTAAATTTTTGTAATTTTTTTGTATTGTGATACCATACGATTCGTATGATTTGGCACTCAATACATAGGAGCAATTTATGAAACTTCCTCGCCCATTATTTATAGATCAACAGGAGAACGAATTTATCCATTCTCCATTAACCAAATTTGCAACAGCAATCTCCTCAAATATTATAATGCAAGCTGAAGACTCTCCTCCCACGTTTGACTATGGAACACCTGAGGAATGTATCTGCGTCCAGGCTAAAGAAAGTGCGATGTATGCAAAGACGGCGCAGCAATTTTATGCTTTTGCAAGAACAAAGATACAGAGAGAGTGTGGACTACCTGAGCTTCCAATAGCAAAATTCAAAGGTCAACCCTTATATGCTGATATTGGGAATCAACGTCGCTGTTATGCTTATCCAGATGGTGAAGTTTTCTGTGGAGACCCAACCCATGAGAGTAGTAAGCGTGGTCCTATACAAGGCGGAGAACGGATAGAGTGTGATGAAAAACTTACTCAACTACAGGCTTGGAGAAAAACTCAACGCCCCCCAAAAAAAATATAGACTCTAATTTTAACAAAAGAAAACATGGGAGCGATTTCAGGTAGCTGAAATCGCTCCCAAAAGCTCTGATACTACATCAAAACCGATTTGGCTCGCGCCAAAAATTCCTCACGATCTTCCAGGCCATTGTAGCCTCCATTGATTCTTTTGGTGATCGCCCGAATATCATCTTGGTCAGCATAAGTATTGAGGTCACGGCTATCCCAAAACCAGGTAGCGGCCCCAACAGCATATTCAGGGTTATCTGCAACAGGGTCAGGGTTGCTGATGAAATCCTGATCGAACGCATTGGTCAACTGCTGATAATTGTCATGACCAGTTAGCTGAATCAGCCCACGGCCTCTAAATTTCCAGCCATCACCACTGGCCTCATCCCCATTTCCCATCCGATTGGCATAGACCCTCGAAGCGATTTTTTCGGGCTGCCGTGCGTAGGCATCGGCCTCTTCCTGGGTTGGGAAGTATTTGCCAAAAACCGCCAACAGGGCTTTGGCACTATAGTTGAGGTTTTCCGTATTGTAACGCAAACTGCCGCTTTCGTGTGCGATCTGAGCAATAAATTGGGCCTGACGGAGGGACGTGTTGATTTCAAATTTGGCCATTTGATCATTCAAACCAGGCAGGTACAATGTGATGTTATCATCACTGGCATTGGGCATGATTTCTTTGAGTTGAGCTGCGGTGACTTGTTCTCCCGGAGCAGAAGAAGCCTGACTTGTTGTGGTAGCAGAGGCTGCAGCAGCAGGGGATGCAACCTCTTCCTGAGCACCACTTTCGCCATCATCCGGGATTTTCAATACCATCCCCACTTGAATTTTTGAAGGATCAGGAATGTTGTTTAATTTTGCAATTTCCATATATAGGTTGCCATTCCCCAAAAAGGTTTTAGCAATTCCAGATAGAGTGTCTCCACTTTTTACAGTATATGTTCTCATGTCCATACCTTTCGCTTGAAGATTATTGATTGTTCGTCACTACGATACCATCATTCCAATTTCGTTTTCTATTGACCATTTTTGATTTTTCTATGCGGACACCTCGGGTAATATGCATGACCCCAGGTGCTTTTTCCCACATCAATCTACTACCTCTCCTGGTATTCTACCACGGAGTATCTATGCGCAGGCTCATTCTCTCAGCAGCTGGAGAGATGTCACGAATGCGAAAACCACTTGGGGTTCCGTCAGCCCATGACAACTCTAAGGGCTCGGCTCTTCGCGTATGAGGCTCTGCACCATCCCACAAATCACGAAAATCGTCACGCCGATCGTCCAGCACTGGCCGAATCAGACGAATGCCTCGACGAAACTCATTAGCCCTGCGCCAAGATTCTCTGATTGTCTCAGCCTTGTCTTCATCGTTTTGATTGAAAACCTGAGCTGGGGGTATCTTACTCGGATCTTCGATAATATGCCAGATGGCAATGCCAGAGTCAGGCAATGCCCGATCATAAGAAGCAGGATTGCCATTAAAACGGTTCTCCAATAAAAAGTATTCATGCATTCCACGTTCGGGATCAGCCAGTTTGAGAACACGGTGTGACCTGGTTACATCTGTTAACTGGTAAATGGCATCTGATGTGGCTCTATTAGGCTCAATCCATCCAAACTTAACCTTCCAAAAAGGATCCAAATGGGGATGATTCCAATGGTTATCCATCAACGAGTAATCTTCCGCGGCGAATGGCACATAAAAATCGCTAAAATACATATCATTGTCATTAAAAAGCGTCAAATGGACCAGTTCATGAGCAACAGTCCCCAGAACTTCTCGCATGGAGTTGTTCATACCTTGCTGGAGTTGAATCCCATTTGCGGTGACTTGTACATGGGCCACCCGAGTCACTCGTTTTCCGTCTACTCGTTGTTCTCTTTCTAAATAACGAATCCACCCTCTTCCACCATCCGTTGTCCCTGGCTCAACAACCATAACAGCCAGTTCTGTACGTGGATCTAATATTCCATCATTATCTTGATCAAAAGGAGCAAAATCAAAGTCTTGTGCAGCCTTATTCAGCGCTTCTCGACGGAGGTTAACCGGTTTACCAGTTCCAGTGTACTCACTCGGAGGTAAATCACCATCATACCAACCGAGTATGCCAACAACATCAAGATCGAAAGCTGCATTAGAATTCTTACGGAAATAATCTCTGATACTGGCATTATTTGATGTTAAAAAATTTCGAATATCATCGATAGGAACCACAGATCTTCCTTCGTGATTGGGATTGAACAAAATCACAAGAAGAGAGGCTCGTCTGGGGGATGTCAGCACTCTTTGATTATAAGGAGCGATGGTTACTGCCTTGACTGTACCCTTATTACTATTAGAGGATTGATCGTAAGTAACATTGACTCTCATATCTCCTCGAAACGCTTCTTGCAATATCTCCAGGGAAGCTTGATTCGCAATCAAATCATTTCCTTCACGCAATTGAAATCCCAAAAAAAGGTTGGGGCGTTCGACTAATTTGAATATGACCTCGGCATGGATTCGATCCGCTGGAGGGCCATAAGCCACTCCCATATCATTAACACGTAAAAACTCAACCTTGCCAGAAGCACCTTCCAGCGCGTGAACTTCAGTTAACAAAAGGCCCAATGTCAGTATCGAAAAAAATAAAAATTTTGGTATCCTCATCGTCAACCTCACTTTCGGACTGTCACTTGTACAATGTATCCAGCCATCCGGCCTGTTGTCTCATTATATGTGATGTTCACATCCCAATTGTATTTGAGAGCCTCTCTTAAGAGACTCAGCATGCCATTTCGAGCATAAATTTTTTGATCATTTGCACGCAAGCGCAAGGCATACGAATGGTTGGGCCTATTCGTGAATTTTATAATGACCTCTGCATCCAGACGATTATTACCGCTGCCATAGCTAATACCCACATCCTGTACCCGAAGGCTGCTAATTTTTCCCGTATGGGCTCTTAAAGCGGCATTGGCAACTCCAACCGTAAAAACAAATAACATCATCACCAGTATCACTTTCTTCATTATGCTCTCCTTTCAATTTGTTAAAATACAACCTTCATTTTTTAGGACCTGTTTGGAAAAAATAGTGTCGCAAAAAATCGATCTCGTATATCCAAGTAGCAAAAAAACAATTCTTTGTATATGGGGATGCACTACCCATTTTTTCGGGGAGATTTAATTAAATAATAATTTCAATAGTTTGAAAATAATTAAAAACGAATATAGCTTTAACTTTATCTGCTAAAATTTTTAGATTTCCCTTGAACGGTGAAATAAATTCTTAAATATTCTCTAATACTCCCCAAAAAAATGGTAGAGTACACAGGTTTGGGCAAATTTTCATGATGCCATAGCAGAATACACAATGTTTGTATATGGGGAAGGACTACCTATTTTTCCGGGGAGATTTTTTTATTTAATAATTTCAATAATTTAAAATAATCAAAAGTGAGTATAATTTTCTTCATTCCAGTATTGACTTTTAGGTATTTTTCATCATTACTAAGTACATTCTGCCACTTCGTGGCTGTAGTTATGAGCTCTCTTTGGTTGAGAGATAGTTTTCCAGTCACCTCACATATCTTGAATTCATGAACAAAAAAGACACTATCCAATGGTTGCTGGCTGGAGATGTCAGCATCCAGTATCAAGTCCATCGAGATTTACTCGGTTCAGAACAAAACCTCTTGAAAGATAGGATTTCCCAAGAAGGCTGGGGGGCTCGATTCCTTGCATATCGTCAACCCAATCAGCATTGGGGAAGTGGTTTTTATCAACCCAAATGGATTTCGACTCATTATACGCTGCTGGACTTGAAAAACCTGGGCATTTCCCCAAACCATCCAGAGATACAGCAAACCGTATCTTTGATTTTTAAGACTGAAAAGGGAGACGATGGTGGAATCAACCCCATTGGAATTATTAAAAAAAGTGATGTTTGCGTCAATGGGATGGTGCTTGATTATTCCTCCTACTTTGGAGTCCATGAGGATGAATTAAAATCAGTCGTGGATTGTCTCCTGTCAGAGCACATGCAGGACGGTGGATTCAATTGTCAGTCCAACAGAAAGGGTGCCGTGCATAGTTCTCTCCATAGCACTCTTTCTGTCGCTGAAGGCATTTTGGAATACTCCAAAAACGGATATCAATATAGAATTGATGATCTCCAAAAAGCAGAACAGGCAGCCAGAGAATTTATTCTGCAGCACCGATTATTCAAATCAGATAAAACAGGAGCAATCATCGATAAAAAGATGTTGATGTTGTCTTATCCCTCGCGCTGGCGCTATGATATTTTACGGGCTTTGGATTATTTTCAATCCGCTGGAGTAGCCTATGATGAAAGAATGGGTGATGCCATCACCGTCTTGCTGAAGAAGCAAACCAAAGAAGGCAAGTGGCCATCCCAGGCAAAACACCCAGGCCAAACGCATTTTGATATGGAACCAACTGGAAAAGCGAGCCGGTGGAATACCCTGCGAGCACTAAGGGTCTTCAAACATTTTGGGATAGAGAGCCAGCGCACCTAGAACATGAAAATGGAAAAAAACCTGCTTAAGAACACTTTTCAGTGTTGCCTCATTTCTTTAGCCAGTTTTTTGACAATTTCGAAAGAACCTTCATCCCAAATAGTTCTTTGGGGATCTACAAGCTGAGTAATCGGAACTCCTAATTTGAAGATGGCTTGCAACAACTAAAGACTCCCTGGACAGTGAGTGATTTCTATATTCAAAAACAAATCATTCTTTCAGCCTTGGGATGGGGGATGATACCGACCCATTTGATTAAGTCTGAATTGGACAGTGGCAGTTTGGGGGCACTCCCGATACAAAATTTTGAGAAACAAATGATTACGATTCAACTCTTGAGGAAAGCCGGTCAACCCAAAGGAAAAATTGCTGAAAAACTCTGGAACTGGTTGCAGTGAGACCGTGAAATTGTTTAAAACGCCTGAACACGGGATTGGAGGTAGTGAACTAACTAAAAGAGAAACTGTGAAGAAAGTAAATTAGGCTATTGCCTTTTGAGGAATATTTATGAGCTTTCCGTATTTTTCACAAAAGAATCGGACACATTCTGGAGCAAGGTCAATAGTTTTTTCCGAGTATCCTGTTGTTTCTGGATCAGGCCAAATTAAAGCATAATCTCCTATGACCTGCTGGAAACGTTCTTTTTCTCTAAGAGGAAGAAAGGCAACTCCTGGATCAGTTTCTAAAATTAGAGGAGCAAAATCTAATTCATAAATTGATACTGAAAGATTATCTTCAAACCATAACTGCAGCACATGTCCTTCAATATACTCAGCTTTGAGGAGCCCTTCTTCTTCATGATTTTTCCAGTAATCCTCATCGTTAGCAATGATAGACCATTCTTGCCAATTCATAATTCAACCTATAATAGAAATGCTTAAGTTTTGTTGAGCATTTTCCCACTGCTCAATCAATTCAGTTTCATGGACTTCTACCCAAGATTCTACCAGATTTTTTAACGGAAGAGGAAGGGCTTTTTTAGATTTCATCCATTTCCTAGTTCGTATTTCGATCCGATAACTTCGAACTTCATTTTGATATTTAACATGGACATGTGGGGGAGCATGATCATTATAGTTCATCAAAATGACTAAGGAGCCTTTTTTGAAAGGATGTGAAACTGGAGGCATGGTTTGAATAATTATGCATAAATTACAATAGAGATGAACAAAAACCAAGGTATCCTATACAAAAGAAGTGTCAAAGCAATTCTTCATCCAACAGTTCAATTGAGAATGACTTGAACCACAGCCGATTTTTGCTATTTTGGACAATTGAGTCAAACAAATCGTCAACATCCCTGAAATGAAGGAAGTTATGGCAAGATTACCTTGGCTTTCCATGACAAGCACAAGTGATCTTGTCGTTGATACCGATTGAACCGGAAGATGATCCAACTTATGATCCTACTGAAGATCTTCATGCTTCTTGAAGAACTTTGGCTTGAAAAGTTATCTCCATTCGGCGACAAAGGATATAATAAGCGACCAAAAACTGACCCATCGTCCATCCAGCAAGAATGAAAATCAGGAGTATTTTATGCCATTGATTATTATCTTCATGTTGCTCATTCCCTTCATAACGGCATCTTGCTTATCCGAAAAATATAGAATGCCGCCTCAAACAATCAACGTTCAACCCTTTGAGGAGATATCGGTTCCATTTGCGCATCAATGGACTGAAGAGACCCATCCTTTTACGGGAGCCGCTGTGATTGATATCGATGCTGATGGAAAGTTTGAAATTTTTGTGGGAGGTGGCGATCTCCAGCAAGATGCCCTCTTACAATATCAAAACGGAAAAATCCTAAACATGATCGAAAGCACAGGACTTTCCAGTAACGTGGCTAGCTATGGAGCCACAGCGATTGATCTGGATAACAATGGGACAACAGACTTGTTGGTTGCGCGAAATGATGGTGTGTATTTGTATTTGAATGAACAAGGAAAATTTCAGGGACAACGGCTTCCGATTCAATTTGAAGAAGATTCAGTCCCCTTGAGTGTATCGGTCTCAGACATCGATCACGATGGCGATGGAGATTTATACATCAGTGTTTTTGTGTCATTCTCTGCTTTTAGAAGCGCAGTGTTCAACGATCCCAGCCACGCAAAACCAAATAAGCTGCTACTCAATAACGGCGATCTGACCTTTACGGATATCACAGAATCTTCAGGAACTGCTTCCAAACAAAACACATTCTTCAGTTCCTTTGTTGACCTCAATGGAGATGGTTGGCAGGATCTGGTGGTTGCACAAAACACTGGAGAGATTGAAATTTTTCAAAATAATCAGGATCTTACCTTTTCCTTAATCCCATATCACTCTGGATATGGTTTTTGGATGGGATTAGCCATTGGGGATATGGACAACGATGGCGATCAAGATTTGTTTTTCTCCAATCTTGGCAATTCGATTCCTGATTTTTTAACCACTGGTGATCTACGGGATGATCAGCGCCATGAACCGGAATGGTTACTGCTGCGCAATGATGGTGATTTCCAATTCACCAATGTTACGGATTTCTATCAATTGACCGGTTATGGTTTTGCCTGGGGGGCCGTTTTTGAAGATCTGAATTATGATGGGTATTTAGATTTGCTGGTTGCACAAAATTATATCAAATGGCCCCTTCACAAACTGAGTCAGTTGCCTAATAAATCATACCTACAAGTGCCCTCTGCTCAAGGCTCCGCTTTTTTTCATGTGAAGCAATGGGGGTTGGAAAATCCTCATTATGGCCAATCTCCCGTTATTGTAGATTTGAATGGAGATGGCAGTCAAGACGTGGTTTGGGTCAACATGAATGGACCGGTTCGTGTGTTGTTGAACACTGCGGACAACAATTTCATCACACTTTCATTTCCTGATACAGTGGCCTCACTTGGAACAACGGTCAAAGTCATCACCAATGATGGAGTGAGTTATACAAAAGAAATCATCGCCAATAGTGGTTTGTTAACGGATCAAACCCCAGAATTGGTATTTGGTTTAGGGCAGAGTGCTGTTGTAAAATCTATCGAGATTTCCTGGCCAGATGGGACTCAACAATTCATGCATGACCTGCCCAGCCAGACAAAATACAAAGTCCAAAAGCCTGCCAAATGAGTACTTTTGTCATTTTCACCTTTGGAAACAGCGTTTGCCAATACAACTCGTTCCGCATTTACGAGGAGAAGTCTGTTGGTATCATTTAGCACAACTCGAAAAAGAATCAGCCATGCAAACACACGTAGATAAAAATCAGAAAGACCAAAGTCGTTCTGTTGCAACGAAGACCAGGAACGAACAAAGTCAGGACTCTACTTTTCAATTAGTAGACAGCCAACCTAAAGCCATTCACATGCGGAAATTGCATGAACTGCCTAATGACTATTCTAAGAAACATTCTTTCCAGTTTGTGGACAATAGACCAGAAGTGGCACAAACGAAAAGAGCACAAGAACTGGCCAATAATAGCCTGCGAAATCAGCAACTGGCCCAACTGCGAAAAATGATGAATGACAATACTGCTAAGCAGGAACTACCAATCCAGAAAAAAACCAACAATACCGGACTTCCTGATGACCTCAAAGCAGGCATAGAAAACCTCTCTGGCTATTCCATGGATGATGCAAAAGTGCATTACAATTCAGATAAACCTATACAACTTAATGCTAGTGCTTACGTCCAAGGAACTGATATTCATATAGCTCCCGGAGAGGAAAAACAACTACCCCATGAAGCTTGGCACGTGGTGCAGCAAAAGCAAGGAAGAGTGAAGCCAACCGTGCAAATGAAAGGTGGAGTAAATGTGAATGATGATGCAGGATTGGAGCAGGAGGCCGATATTATGGGTGAAAGAGCATTCCAGTTTGTAACCAATCGACTGCAAGCGGAGCATTCTTTTCAATTAGAAACTTCTAACAAGATTCAATTAGGAAAATCCAAATTTTCGGGAAGCAAAATCCCTCATTTAAAGCATGAGGAGACACCGCCTTCTACGGTAATGCAAATGAGGTGGGACAAGACGAAAAAAGGATATAAGTGGAATGAAGTTATCGATGGAGTGATATGGTATTCAACGAATGAAGGGCTGTTGTATTACGAAATAATTGACGGAAACGATAAATATAAAGAATTCGAAGGTGCTAGGAAATCCTGGGATGAGTGGAAAGAGCTATTTGGTAACACCGAGTTGTCAAAGGAAGAACTAATAAAACTAATTATATCCGAATCTGATGACATAGAAACAAGCAAAGAAAACTTAAAGCAACAATTCCCCGCAGATAATGACTTAATTGATGATGCCATATCAGCAAATAAATATGATCCTTTGATGATCGCTCCTAGCGCTCAAGATAGTGTAAAAGCTATTGAAAGTTTTACCACCTTAAAAGAATTTACTGATTATATCACGTCTGTTGTAAAAGCATGGGGAATTGCACCACTTGAGGTAATTTGGTTAAACATCGAAAATAAAGTGACTTTTCCTCTTAAAGATAACACCACTAAAGACACTTTGGAAAAGGCAATCCAAACCACACGAAAACAATTCATGGAAGATAATGCTGAGACGGATACTCTTATCCCACCAGCTAAATATGACCCTCACAATCGCTTGAGGCCTGAATATAAAGCCAACATTGGCAAAACTGCGAGGCATAAAGAATGGTTAGAAATAAAAGGTAGAAGGGAGAGGCAATTAGTATTAGGTACAGGTGCTAGTAGTAACCCGGATGGTTATGCAAATTTTGGAAAGGATTATGGTATTTGGGATTATGAAAGTTGGGCAACATGGAACACGAAGGACACACCTAAAACAGGAACGGTTGGAAAGGATACTGATCCCAACCAGGGAGCAGATGTCTCAAAGCTTCTATTAGGAAAAGAAGATGATGGACAAAAAGACATAATTGATTACTTACATTTTCGTCTTCATAACGTATTTCCAGAAATACCAAACCTAAAAGAGAAGTTTATTATCGGAATTGCGCTTTTCAACTATAGGAATTTTGATGAATCCTGTGAAAAAATATTTAAGAAAATCCCATTGAATGATCTATGGACACTGGCAGAATTAAATGATCTGTTTTGCAACTATAAACAACTAGCTCCCAAAACGGCTTTTTATGGAGTTGATAATGAGTTGATAGAATTGGCTGAAATTCTTAATGAGGATACACATGCTTCTATTTTGGAAGAAGTTAAGAAAAGGATGAAAATTTTCAGAAGTACTGTAGAAGGTATTAGCGAGGCATTAGAAACAGATCCTAAAAGACAAGAAAAATTAAAGTGGATTGGAAAGAATTTCTTCTTAATTCCTCAAGGAAAAGATAAAGTATTAAAGAAAGTAAATGCTGAAATTAAAGATTGAAAATGGAAAAACAATTTCAAATTCTAATTCGTCATTTTGAAGAAAGAAGTTTTTAGAACCCTCTTGATTTCTACTGTTAATTCCATAGATGTGAATTACCCTCAAATCATTACTGAAATATTTAAACAATAAACTCGGCTATCCACATAAGCCGGGACCTTCACAGATTTTCTCTTGCCTTTCTAGTAGTTCACGTCATAATCATGATGAGAGAAATTCTCCTACAAAGGAGTAAACGGGACGTCCAGTCCCTATAAGTTGATGCCCATGCTGGGCAGCGTACACAATAAGATCCAACGGATTCCCACCACAGTCGATTTAATCCAAGAAATGATGAACAGACCATAATTGAAGGACAGATATGAATTCAAATAGCCCTAATATTCGTTACAATAATTATTCAGAAAAAATTGATAAAGTGATTTCTGTGAGTAAACAAATAATAACTGCGATCGCCATCTTGTTGGTACCATTGCTTGCTTCAGCCTCTGCGTCCGACAGTTGGACAGTGAACACCAACAATGCCAATCAGGCCAACTCTGGGACTTGGTTATTGGCTGACATCAACGGTGACAAAATGGCAGATATCGTTAATGTAACGCCTGCTAATGACTTTACGGTGAATTTGGGAGCGTATCTGTCGAATGGAGATGGCACCTACAACAAAGGATCTTATCAAAATAGTTCACGCGCTGATTATGGATTAGCTGACAATTGGTACACCCTGGATCTCAACGGTGACGGAAAAATGGATGTCGTCCAGACTGGAAGTAGCGACAACACTGAAGATATCATACTTATCCCTTTTTTTTACAACGGCACAAACCCGGAATGGAAAGCTCTGCATTTTTGGGACACCCAAGCACGAAACGGGGGGAGTTGGTTTATGATAGATGTGAATAACGACAAAAAAACAGATACCGTTAATCTTTGGTCCGATAGTGGGAAAATGGTGGCAACCACGTATTTTTCAAAATTCGATCAAAAAGACATTGGAAATTGGAAACAGACCACCCAGAATCCCATGGCTGCGAGTAGTGGTGGAAACTGGCTGGCAATGAATGTGAACGGGGACAACTATATTGATTTTGTGAATACGTGGTCCTTTTCGGGCAACGAGTCTTTCACAGTCTATATTTCAAATGGTGAAGGTTCCTGGACAGGATCAACCAGCTGGGCAACCGGTCATGGCAGTGGTGGCTCCTGGGTTTCATCCGATATCAATGGCGACGGCAAAGGCGATATTATCAATTTTTGGTCTTACGAAGGCAATCAAGTGTTCGCACCTTATTTGTCTAATGGCGATGGAAGCTGGACTGGGCAGACTTATTATAGCACCAATCAGGGAACGAGTGGAAGTTGGTTGTCCATGGATTTGAATGGCGATGGCCGTGAAGATATCTTGAACTACTACACCTTAAACAAAAGCTACGCTTTTCGGGCTTACATCTCCACAAAGGTCACCACCAATTATAGTAATACCAATCAAGTGACTTGGGAAAAACAAGACGTATTCAATACCAATTTGGCGAATATCGGCGTTTGGTTGTCCGGAGACGTGAACGGTGATGGAAAAACTGACATGGTGAATGTCGTGGGAGCTAGCGATACAACCTATTTCACCTCTTTTATTTCGCAGTACGAGTGAAGGCAAGAGCCGATGTCTTCAAAACCACCCAAACCAAGGAAAATTAGTTGGAGTTTTCAAGACCCATTCTGCCTGTAGAGGTCAGGTCAAAATGGGTCTCCCGCCTTTTTGGTGGTAAGTGGACGGAGATGGCGAAGAATAATCTTAACTTTGTATGGATCTTTGTAAGATTCAGGAGCAATGATAGACTATTATTTGAATTTATTTTTCTGAGACCTCAGAGGGTTTTTAAAAATTATGTTCCTACTGCAAAACCGCCAAAAATGGAGCGGATTTCCGGAATGCCGGACCACCAGAAATTCTTGTTAAATAGCTCACTATTCGCCTCAAATTTCTGAAAAACCTCTCTCATTTTGGACGATTTTTCGTCACGGAAATAATTTTTAAACACCCGCTCAGAATTTTTTCCAGCCCATGAACCCCGAGGCGTATGCAGATCTCCTTCCAGCAGTGAAGGTATCCCTCCTCGTTTTTTTGAATTTCTATAAGGATAAATTTTTTCTATGAAAGCAGTTCAGGCAATTTGGAATGGGGAATTGATTGCAGAAAGCAATCAAACCATTCTGGTAGAAGGCAACCATTATTTTCCTCCGAATTCCCTCCATCAAGAATATTTTCAACCCAATTCGAAAGTGACCATCTGTCCTTGGAAAGGAGAGTCCAAGTACTTGGATATTGTCGTGAATGGAGAGGTCAATTCGGGTGGCTGCTGGTATTATCCGGACCCTTCCCGGGAAGCTTCACGCATTAAAGATTATTATGCTTTTTGGAATGGTGTCGAGGTTGTCACAGACACACCGGAACAAAGAAATCAACGCATTGCAGAAACCGTTTCCACATTCTTGCAAAAAATCAACAATCTGGAGCGGGTGGAGACGAATCGGGATGAAGCCATCGTCACGATGTTTTCTACATTTCTCAAGCAAATTGATACAGAAAGTTTGAATTACTGTTTATGTCCCGACTATATTCAAGAGTTGAGTTTTTTCAACTTTGCCAACTCCACCACTGCTTGTTTTTATGCAGATAGCGCCAGAGTGATACGTAATGTCAATCCCACCTTTTTATGGGCATTCAACCATTTACCCAATCCAATCGGCACGACCTTACAGGACTTTTTAGCACAAATGGGGATGCCTGGAGACGAGCTGGAGCAATTCATGAAAACCATGACCTCCCACGGTTGGGTAAAAATTCCCAAAGTCCAGGTCAACAAAGCAGGAGAAACGCTCTATTTTGCAATCGATGTGGTCATTACCAAGCATGGAGACGTGGACTCATTGACAGGGATTCAAGGACAGTTCGTGGATGTCACCCAGGAAGTCCTCTTAAGTCAGGAAATTGAAGACCTGATGGACAATACCGGACAAGGGTTTTTGTCGTTTGGGAGTAGTTATCAAATTAATCGCAAATATTCAAAGGCATGCCAAACCTTTTTCCAACAGAACATAGAAGGCCTGGATATTTTGGAGTTGCTCCTACCGGAAACGGAACAGCAAGAAACTCGCCAGGCCGCTAAAGAATTGATTGACATGTTATTCTCCGGAATTGGTGAAATGAGTCTGCTCGAAGATTTACTGCCCAAAGAATCTGCGATTGGAGATCGCATTTTACAACTGGAATATCGTTGGATTCCTCAATCAGAGACGAATGCCGAGTCCAAAGTGATGGTCATCCTGACGGATGTCACCACCGAAAAGGAATTAGAAGCCCAATTGAAGGCCGATGAAGAGCGTAACAAAACGTTGCTCAAAATTGCTTCGGATCGTGATGGATTTTTAGAGTTTTTACGGGAATTGGACCGGCTCTTCAAGAACTTATATTCTTGTATGGATTGTGGGATCAACAATATCGATGCTCATGAAATGTTCCGATACTATCATACCATCAAAGGAGGAGCGGCGACCTATGCCTTGCAAAAGGTTGCCGAAGAAGCCCACCGCATCGAATCTGATTTAGAGGAGGTACGCAGTGGACGACAACAACTGACGGACTCGATGGTAGCAGAGTTTCGACAAGATACAGAGCATTTGCAAAAGCTGGTTGGAGAAACGCTCAATGAATTCAGTCAATTGATTCCAGGAGAAGAACGTCAGCAGACTGAAAAAGTGTTCAAAATTTCTGCTTCCAAACTGGATACTTTTCAAAATAAGCTGATTGCGCTCATCGGAAATGACTATTTCGACCAAATTCAAACAATCGTGGCAGAGTTCAAAAAGCAACCCATTGGTCCTTTGCTGAAAAAATACAAGCTTGCTGCCGAAACATTAGCAGAAAAATTAGGCAAAATACTGGAAGTTGAAATCAAAGGAACCCAAGTTGAAGTGGACTTTGAGCAGCTCAATCCTTTGTTCAGCACTTTGATTCACTTAGTGAGAAACTCTGTGGATCATGGTATTGAAGAACCAGAAATGCGTGCCATGCTGGGGAAATCAGAAGTTGGTAAACTAACAATGGCAGTGAACCAAGAACAAGGACAGTTGCAGATTCTCATTCAGGATGATGGCGGAGGCATTGATGCAGAGACGGTGAAAAACATCGCCCTGAATAAAGGCATCATTACCAAGGAGTGGGCCAACTCAGCTAAAGCACAGGAACTGGTGGAATTGGTCTTTGCACCAGGTTTTTCCACAAAAGAAGCGGTCTCTGATGTGTCGGGACGTGGTGTGGGAATGGATGCTGTCAAAGCAAGTGTCGAAGCATTATCAGGGACGCTCAACGTAACAACAGAATTAGACCAGGGTTCTACCTTTACAATCACGATACCTGATGCATGAATCAAGCGTTTAAAATTAAGGGACTGCTTTGGCCAACCGGCGTAATGGTAAAATACAAAGGACACCAAAATTCATACGCCGGTTGTGCATGTCCTTAGAACCTGTTTGAAAAACCTGATTCTGCTGCAAAACCGCCTCATTGGCGTCTATTTTGAGAAAATTTTCGTTAAAT
>JANQHV010000274.1 GCA_028282505.1 SAR324 cluster bacterium
AAGCAGGGTATCGGAATATTGTCGAGTTTACCAGCACACTGGAGCAACACCATCCGCTTTCTATTAACACTTCTGCTGGAAACAAAATTGATAGCGGCATTCTGTTTACAACAGATCCTCAGCAAGCCTACAGTTTTGTGAGTGCCCTTGTGACGGGTCGCTCCATTCAAGAATGCCATGAATGTTTGAAAACCGTTCTTGGATCAAATCACTCACTTTCCATATCTAACTCCCATGCGCCTTGATCTCTCTTATCGTGAATTTGGCAAAGGTGTTCCCATGATCATTCTACATGGGTTAATGGGTTCTAAACAAAATTGGTGGAGTATTGCTAAAAAACTGTCGGACTCTTGCCATATCTTTACTCTAGATGCCCGTAATCATGGAGATTCCCCTCATACAGACACGATGAGTTATTCAGAAATGGCACAAGACGTTGTCGAATTTATGGATAAACAACACCTGAACAAGACATCATTGATTGGACACAGCATGGGGGGAAAAACAGCAATGTTAGTGGCTTTGAATTATCCAGACCGTGTGGAACAATTGATTGTTGCCGATGTGGCTCCAGTATCTTATTCAAATAACCACCCTGCCTTACTCAATATCTTAAAAAAATTAGATTTAGAGCAAATTCGTGAAAGGACTGACGTTGATTCCCAACTTCAGCACCAAGTTCCTGACCCAGTGATGCGAGGATTTTTATTGAAAAATCTAACTCGAGACAGACAGCACTTTCGATGGAAAGTCAATCTGGATGCTATTGAACAATCAATCTCTGAATTACAAAGTTTTCCTGTCATCAGAGAAGACTGCCAATATTCTGATAAAACACTGTTTATTGGAGGGGATCGTTCCGAGTATCTGAAACATCAATACCATTCTCAGATCTGCAAATGGTTTCCTAACAATAAAATTATAATGCTCCCAAACGCTGGACACTGGGTTCATGTGGAGCAGCCAGAACACTTCATCCAAGCCGTTCGAGACTTTATTTAAAAATATTATTGCATGTATGGGAAGTCTGGTGCGAGAATTGCTAATATACTAGTAAAGGATAAGATCTAAATCACCTAATGAAGTATAACTCAGTCCATCATAGTCAACAATGCCATTGCTCAGTCAAGAAACAAAAAAAGTATTTGCTGCCATTCATGCAGAATATGAATTACAATCTCCCAGTATACGAGGAGAAAATGACTATACGATTGCTTTGTTAGGACTTCAGAATCGTTTGCTGAAAGGAGAAGATTCTAAAATCATCCAAAAAGAATTTGAAGAATTGAAAGCCAATAAAATCCGCCAGGATCTTGATGAGTCAACAAAGAAATCCTAAAATGTACCGTATTTTCAAAATAAATCGATGGTAGATTCTGGTATGAGCTCTTGATCTTCTGCTTTTTTCAACAAGAATTGAACTGCTCTCATTCCGTCCTCTCCCAAATTTTTCGTATACTCATTGACATACAAATCGATATGTTGACGTAGTGCCATTTCATCGCTTTCCTGAGCGTGTTGTTTGATATATTTCAACGATTCTTGAGGATGCTGGTCAGCATATTCCAGACTACTTTTAATGACTTCTGTCAAACGACTCCGTGTTGCTGTTGAAAAGGCGCGTGACATACAGATTGCACCAAGAGGCAAGGGCAATTGGGTCATTTCCTACCACCAATGGCCCAAATCAGTATGTAAAGATAAACCATATTTTTCGTAGGTAAATCGACTTTCATGGATGACCACTCCTGCATCGAGCCGTCCTTCTACCAGTTCAGTGATAATCTGATGGAATGGAAGAAACACCGGATCTTTCATCTGTGGATTCCACAATTGGGCTAACAAATGAGCCGTTGTGTAGCGCCCGGGTAATCCGATTTTCCAATTGGATGGATTTTGGCTGGCAGAGGATTGGGATAAAACCAGTGGGCCATATCCTTTGCCCAATGCTGCCCCCACTGGCAAGAGAGCATAAGACTTTCGGATATGCCCATATGTGTAAAAAGAAACTTTTGTCAAATCCAGCTTCTCTTCAAATGCCAGTTGATTCAAAGTGGCAATGTCATGATGCTGGATTTCCAGATCAAAAGGAGAAGTATCGATCCGTTGATGGGCTAACGCATAAAAAATAAATGTATCATTGGGGCAGGGAGAGTATCCAAAACAAAGTTTTTTTATTTCGGAAAGCATAATTTTCGTACTTGCTCAAAGGTCTTCACAAAATGAACTGCAATTCCTTGCTTGATATGATCTTCCAGTTCGTCAAAATCCATCCGATTGTCTTCTGGAAAGATCACATGAGCGACTTTGGCACGTTTGGCAGCAAGCAATTTTTCTTTCACGCCTCCAATGGGCATGACCATTCCATTGAGGCTCAACTCTCCAGTCATGGCAAGGTCATCACGCACTGGTTTATTCAGAGCTAAAGAATAGAGGGCACAGGCCATAGTGATTCCTGCAGAAGGGCCGTCTTTAGGGGTAGCACCAGCGGGTACATGGAGGTGAATGAAGTGCTTGGCAAAAAAGTCTCGTGCTTTGCTCTTTTTTCCCAAAATGGAACGGACATAGGTGTATGCAATTTCTGAAGATTCCACCATCACATTGCCCAACTGTCCTGTTTGTTTATAACCTGGTTGATTGGAAACAATTTTTGTTGCTTCAATGTAGAGAGTGGCCCCTCCCAAGCTTGTATAGGCCAAGCCCTTCACCACGCCAATCATTGGTCCTTGATACAGTTTTTCTTCTTGAAAAACTCGCCTGCCTAGAAAATCAGGAAGGTCTTCTACTCGAATATTAACCTTGTTCAACTGCTCTTCCACTATTTTTTTTGTGGATTTGCGTAAAATCTTTTTGATTTGATTTTCCAGCCCCCGTACACCAGCTTCTCTTGCATATCCGTCAATCAATTCGTGCAATACGTCAACAGGTAAAGAGACTTTTCTTGCTGTGAGGCCATGCAATTTGAGTTGCTTGGGAATCAAGTGCTTTTTAGCAATTTGGATTTTATCTTCCAAAATGTAACCAGACAGGCGGATGACTTCCATGCGATCCAGCAAAGGACCTGGTATGGTTTCCAATTGATTGGCTGTACAGATAAACAGAACCTTAGAAAGATCAAAACGCACATCCAGGTAGTGATCCAAAAAGTCTTGATTTTGTTCTGGATCAAGTACTTCTAAGAGAGAGGAGGCTGGATCTCCCACAAAACTGGCACCGATTTTATCAATCTCATCAAGCATGATGACCGGATTGGAAGTTTTTGTTGTCTTGATCGCATTGATGAATTTTCCTGGCAATGCGCCAATATAAGTACGGCGATGTCCTTTGATTTCTGCTTCATCACGCATGCCTCCCAAAGAAAATCGAAAAAACTGCCGCCCCAAACTTTTGGCGATAGATTGGCCTATGGATGTTTTGCCAACACCAGGAGGCCCTACTAATAGCATAATAGAACCTGATAAGTCGCCTTTGATTTTCCCAACAGAAATGAATTCTAGAATTCTTTCTTTCACATCATTCAAACCATAGTGGTCTTGTCCCAAGATTTTGGTTGCTCTTTTCAGATCATATTTATCCTTGCTGTATTTACCCCATGGTAAAATGGTCAACCAATCCAAATAGGCTCGAGTTACGTTAAATTCGGGAGAAGATGGAGGAATCAGTTGCAGCTTCTCAAGTTCTTCATCAATACGAGTTTTGGCTTCTTCAGACAATTTAAGTGTTTTGATTCGTTTTTTGAATTTTTCTACTTCGGTATCCGTGTCATCTTTGGCAAGTCCCAATTCTTTCTTGATTTCTTTCAGTTGCTCCTTGAGAAAGAATTCCCGTTGTTGGGTGGTTAATCGTTCTTCAATACGCTTATTAATCTGAACCTGGAGTTTTGAAATTTCCAATTCTTTTTTGAGCAATATCAACGCCTCTTCAATACGGGCACGAATACTTTTGGTTTCCAGGATTTTTTGCAACTCCTCTCCTGAGGTAGATGCTGTAAAAGCAGCAAAATCTGCTAAAGTCCCTGGATCATTAATGTCCAATCGGCTCATCAGTAATTTCAGTTCTTCCTGCACAAGTGGCTTCATCTGCATCATTTCTTTGATGCAGTCGATAATGGAAATGGAATATGCTTTCAATTCTTCGTTAGCGGCCATTTCCACAGTATGCCAATATTCGACTTTTGCGAGAAACACCGGAGGTTTTCCGTTGAGTTCAAAAATTTCAAAGCGTTCCAGCAGTTGCAACATAATGGGCATTGGTTGACCCGGTTCAGATTCCCGGACTTGAACAATTTTTCCAACCACTCCAATTTTATGAAAATCTTCTTTACTTTCTAACACCTGCTCCACATCATTTGATTTGGATTTAGTGAGGACCAAACCTAAGTAACTTGGAGAAGTTTCCAGTGCTTTTTGGATGATTTCCCTGGCGTCATTTTCTGCGACAATGATCGGGACCATCATTTTAGGAAACAATGGCCGATCAAAGATTGGAAAAATGGGCAGAATCTCAGGAAAAATATCCGCTGCGACTACAATCGATTTTTCATTTTCCATATAACTTTTTACGTTTATTCTATGGTGTTTAAGAACCTTTTTGAAAAACCTGATTCTGATGCAAAACCCCTTAATTTGGCGTCTATTTTGAGAAAATTTTCGTTAAATAGGCTGACTATTCGCCTTAAATTTTCTCAAAATCCGCTCAATGAGATCGATTTTTCGCGACGAACCATTTTTTCCAAACAGGTTCTAAAGTTTCTTTTGCTAACTGACGTTACATGAATGAAATTTGTAATAACTCGTACCTTGTATGGATTTCAAAAATTCTCTTGTGAAAGTTGACTAGTTTTAGCAAGATTCGTACGCGTAACATGAGTTAATCAATCGAATCCAACAACTCAAAGATAGCAGAAGGAATTTTGTCAATAGGAACAAGGCGTTCGGCTCCTCCACGCTCAAAGGCAACCTTCGGCATACCAAAAACAACAGAAGTTTTCTCATCTTGTGCTAAAGTACGTGCTCCTTGTTGCCGCATCAACAGCATGCCATCAGCACCATCAGAACCCATTCCTGTCAGCATGACACCAATAGCATTCGCTCCAACATCTTTAGCAACTGACTGAAAAAGAACTTCTACCGATGGACAATGCCCACAGACTTTTTCTCCGGGTTCGCATTCCACCCGATAGATTCCTCCTGATCGAATGACTTTCATTTGCCTTTCACCAGGAGCGATTAATATTTTCCCAGGTGAAACCTGATCTCCTGTTTCAGCCTCCTTGACTTCCATAGGAGATTCATCATTCAGGCGCTGGGCGAACATTTTGGTGAACCCTGCAGGCATGTGTTGGACAACAACAACACCCGGCATGGAACTGGGAAATTGAGTGGCAACTTTACGAAGGGCTTCTGTACCACCAGTTGATGCACCAATTGCCACTACTTTATGAGTCGATTTGGCCAGGGAACGGCTGACAAAGGTTGAAGATTTTCGTGGAGCAGCAATGGCCTGACCTTTCCGGTAACTCACATCCACCTGAGCTGCCATTTTTACTTTTTCACACAGCTCCCGAATCATGTTGTTCAACCTGCTGGCTACATTGCTTGTGGGTTTGGTCACAAAATCAATGGCACCTGCTTCTAAGGCATCCAAAGTGATTTGGGCTCCTCGGTCTGTTAAAGAACTCACCATGACAACAGGCAGGGGATATTGGGGCATCAGACGGCGCAAAAATTCAATACCGTCCATACGAGGCATTTCAACATCCAATGTTAAAACAGTGGGCTGGGTTTTAACAATGAGATCTCTGGCAACATAAGGATCTTGAGCCGCACCAACGACTTCAATGGCTGGATCGGTTGCCAGTCCTTGGCTTAAAATCTGACGTACCAGAGCAGAATCATCGATGATCAATACACGTACTGGCTTCATGAGCTTTCATCAGTAAAAGAGTGAAAAGTGCATTAGCATTTACTAGGATTTCTGATAAATCGCAGGACTCACATAGCGGTATGGATTTTGGATACCACTCAATGATTCAGAAAATCCAACAAACAGATATCCTCCTGGTGCTGTCCACTTATAAAGATTATTCACCAATCGTTCGATGGTGGGTTGATCAAAATAAATCATGACATTACGGCAAAAAATAACATGGAACTGTTTCTTAAATGGTAATTCTGGTCTCATCAAATTGAGACGCCGGTAGGTAATTTCATTTCTTACAAACTGGTTGATTAACCAATTATTTTCCTGAGTCTTGCTAAAATACTTGTTGCGTAAACCAATTGGAATTTTAGCAACACTTTCCTCATCATATATACCAGATTCGGCAACATTCAACGCTTCTCTAGAAATATCTGTGGCCAACAATCCGGCGTCCCATGAGCGGTAAGTGTCCCCAAGATATTCCATGAGTGTGATCATCAGTCCATAGGGTTCTTCTCCCGTAGAAGCAGCCGCACACCACATTCGAAAATCTAAGATTTTTTGCGCTCTCAATTGTCCCATGATTTGGGGAAGGGCAGTAGCCGACAAAAAATCAAAATGTTTTGATTCTCGAAAAAAATAGGTGTGGTTCGTGGAAATCATATCCGCTAACTCACCTAATGAAACTCCTGTTTGATCATCCTGCAAGTAATCTATATAGTGTTGAAAAGTTGTAAATCCCGCCTGCTTCATATATTTGTTGAGGCGAGTTATCAATAATCCCCGCTTTTGATCTGTCAAATTGATGCCGAGACGGCTTTGAATTAAATTTCTCATTGTGAGAAATCCTTTATCCGTCATCTTGATTTGCGGTATAGATAAAGTTTGGACTTCCATAAAATTGTAAAATATTTCAATACACTAAATTGTAGCAAGTATAAATATATAGATAAATATATATTTTCAGGTGGAATATACTTTTTCGGGATCAAAAACTTTCTCAGTTTTTACCAATGTCAGTGTGTTGTCATTTTCCAGGCGTCGGTAAAAACACGTATTGTAACCAACATGACAGGCCGCTCCTCCTACTTGATGAATTTTGAAAACAAGAGTATCCTGGTCACAATCAACCAGAATTTCTTTTATTTCCTGGATATGGCCAGAAGATTCGCCTTTCATCCACAATTTATCCCTGGAACGGGAATAATAGTGCGCTTTGCCTGTCTCCAAACTTTTTTCAAAGGCTTGTTTGTTGACATAGGCCAACATTAATATTTCATGGGTTTCCCAGTCCTGTGCAATGACAGGGATCAATCCATTTTGTTTTTCAAAATCTAATTCCATAGTTACTCCGGTCTCATTGTGGGAAAAAGAATGACATCTCTGATATTACTCTGGTCTGTCAACAACATGACCATACGGTCAATACCCAAACCGATTCCTCCCATAGGAGGCATGCCATATTCCATAGCTCTGATAAAATCTTCATCATATGGATGAGTTTCTGCCTCTCCTCCACGACCACGTTGTGTTTGCTCTTCCAGCAATCGACGTTGCTCAATTGGATCATTCAACTCAGAATAGGCATTTGCAATCTCCCAGCTATTGATATAGGCCTCGAAACGTTCCACAAGTTGAGGATGCTCCCGATGGGTTTTGCATAAAGGAGTGCTTTCCTGTGGATAGTCCACAATAAAAGTAGGTTGAATCAGTTTCGTTTCACAGGTTTCTTCAAAAATTTTTGCCAGTGCCCGTCCACGAGTAAACTCACCATCCAATTCCCACCCTTTTTCAACAAGCAACTGCTGTACTTCCTGATCATGGAGTGTTGTAAAAGGAATCCCTCCTATCCTTTCAAGGGCATCCAGCATGGTAATTTTTTGCCAGGGGGACTTCACATCAATCATGGTGCCTTGATATTCAAACTGAGTTGATCCATGAATAGCCAAGGCGCATTTTTCCCAAATCTGTTCGCAATGTTTAGCCATGTCGGTATAATCGGCATATGCTTGATAAAATTCCAATGCAGAAAACTCTGGATTGTGTGTACGATCAATACCTTCATTGCGAAAATTTTTGACAAATTCAAATACTCGATCAAATCCTCCGCCAACCAAACGCTTTAGGTAAAGCTCATTGGAAATTCTTAGAAAAAAATCAATCCCTAGGGCTTTGTGATGAGTCTGAAACGGAGTGGCATTGGCGCCACCATAAATACTCTGGAGAGTTGGAGTCTCTACTTCCAGGAATGCGTTTTCAATTAAATATTGACGTATGGTTTGAATGATTAAAGTACGTTTTCTAAAGACAGAGGCTACTTTTTCATTGAGCGCCAAATCTACATAACGCCGCCGATAACGAAATTCTTTATCAGCGACTTCATCAAAAAATTCCTTTTTCCCATCGACTTCCCTTACTTTTGTGATTGGAAGAGGTCGCATGGATTTAGACAATAACTCAACATGGCGAACACGCAAAGTTAATTCTCCTGTTTTGGTATACATCAACACTCCAGTTGCACCAAGATAGTCACCAATATCGCATAAGCCAAGTAATTCGTAGAGTTTCTCTCCGATTTGATCTTTTCTGACATAAATCTGCAAACGATCATGCTGATCACTAATGTGACCAAACATGGTTTTTCCTTTCCCACGGACTGCCATCAACCTGCCGGCAAGGCTGATCTCTGTTTCACTTTCTAGCAAGGCTTCAGCCTTTTCTTTCACTGTAGAAACGTTGTGAGAAGGAGAAAACGAATAAGGGAAAGGATCGATGCCTAGTGACCTGATTTTTTCCAGTTTTTCTTTTCGTATTTGTATTTGTGAACTTTCTTCGCTCATAAGATGTTTCGTTAATTATATAGAAAATGCTCAATGGTAATAAAATGAGTAAATGTACACGGCTGTGAGTGCAGGCACAATCCAAATCGCACACTTTTAAAAAATGTACTGCTAATTCTCTCAATCTAAGCTAATAAATAAATTTGTTGTCTGGTTTTTGCATTGCTTTACAAAGCTTTAACCTCCTCCTTTTATGTAACCAACAGATTGACAAATTGAGGTTGATGGGTCAAAGCAAAAATCAAACATCATTCTATTCTCCACATCACACAGTTAAAGCCAGAAAGATTTCTATGTCACTGAAGCGATTTCTCCTATGCTTGATCTTCTGTTTTTCGATCATCATACCGGTTTATGGACAGGACGCAGCAGAAGAAGAGGTTCCGGCAGAAGATGTAGAGCAGGCCGGGGAAGCTCCCGGAGAAGAAGCAGCTCCTACTGGAGGTGGCGGTTCTTCTGATATGCTTATTGGTTTGGGTGCTTTATATGTTGTTCGGATAGAGAGTACGGAACAGACGAATGCTGTTGATATTGGTGGAATTGGTGGAGATCGGTTTCTTCCCCGTATTGCTGTTTCATGGGGTTTTGATGGCTTTTCACTGGGAATAGAAGCTTTACAGGCTAACTTTAAAGTGGATTCTACTAATAGAGTGAGCACGAAAAAAATTGCTGAAGGAGAATTAACTGTTGAAGGATATTCTATTTCTGGTCTTTTCCGGTTTGGTGATGATCTAGCTTTTTATGGGGGGTATGGTTTTCATATGCTGGACGTGAGTAATACTGATGAGTTAACGTCTGAACAGGAAACCAATGCCGGATATGATTCATTTGAACAAACAATTGATCCGAGTCCAGGGGCCCTATTAATTTTAGGAGCTGAATGGGAATTAGGAGAAGCATTGAGTGTTACCTCTGATCTTCGTGATATAGACGTGCCTATAAAGCTTTCCACAAAAACAACATCAGCGGGCATTACAAGTATAGATGAAAGAGAATATAACTTGAGATTCCGCATCATCACGGCTGGAATTTCTTATAATTTTTGATGTTGGAGCCCCCTTTAGTCTGAAACCTCCATTGCTGGGAGGGCACTGTCTAGTTGTTGATTTCTTCACCAAATCATACATTTCAAGCAAGACAAGAATATGGGAAACTGGTTGTTTGTTGCGTGGATCATCCTATTGATAGCCACTCTAATCTACCAGTGGCAACTTTATCGAAGCAGACGGTTTCGACCTGTTCCTGCTGCTTTCCGCATTCTTTTCCTCATGGGCCTTTTATTCCTCTTGAAGTCATCGCCAGAGAACTTGACCGTGAAAAAACAGCACTTATTGGTACTGGTGGACACGAGCAAAAGTATGCAATCACGGCTGGCCAACCTGAAGGATATTTCAAAATTTGAAGATATCTTACCACTAAATATTCAGGAAACCATTGATACCCATTACTCTGAATATCAAAAGCATTACTTCGATTTGCACCATCCTGAACAGCACGAAAACCCAATATCTTCAAGAAAATGGACTTCGGAATCTCCTCTTTCACGCAATATCCTGAAGTTTATCAAAAAAGCGGTGCCTCCAGAAAATAGCCGATTTTTATTGATCAGTGATGGGAACGATACAGAATTTCCAAGTATTTCTCCAGCATTTGAAAAAGAAATAAGACAGGTGGGCATTCCCATCGATACCTTATTTTTTTCCTCTGCTGCACAGGATGAAGAGATAGCCATCCATTCTGTCCAAAATCCTCGTGTCGTGTTCCGTCAACGTCCCAAAACTTTGCAGGTTTCACTCTATTCGAGGCTCCAAAAATCGCAAAATACCAATTTAATTTTGACCGATGGACAATCTATTTTAGATAAAAAATCACTGAATTTGCCAGCAGGAGAACATTCGATTCAGACAGAATTAACCTGGACTCCTCTGGAGCTTGGCAGCTATTTATTGTTTCTCAGGCTGGTTCCTGTGGAACAAGACCAAAATTTACACAATAATATTGCCTACATTCCTGTCATAGTAAGGCCTCATAAGATAAAAGTACTGCACATTGCAGGACGACCCAGTTGGGATGTTAAACATTTACGAGCTTGGTTAAAATCGGTACCGGCTCTGGACTTGATTTCCTTTTATATTTTAAGAGATCCTTATCGAGACACACAAACGGTGTCTCAAAATGAATTAGCTCTCATTCAATTTCCTGTCAAAGCACTTTTCCAAACCGAATTATTTAAATTCGATACAGTGATTTTTCACAATTTTTCCATACAAACCTATTTATTGAATCCTGAATATCAAAAGAGCTTTCAAAAATATTTATCCAGTGGCAAAAGGGTCATCGTCATTGGAGGAGAGCAAACCATTGACCAACAAAAGTATCAACAGTTGTCTTTGAAAGACAAAACCAAGCATTTTCCATTGCAATTTTATAATTTTGCTTCATTCCTTCCTCAAAATAGTGAGAAATTATCCAATCCCTATCTTCGTTTACAACCTTCCTTTCAAAGTTTACAGACAAAGGCTGTCCTGCCACCACAACCTCTGATTCGGCGTACTTTTTCCGATTCAGGTCAGGTGGACTGGATCATGACATCACTCCTCTGGAAAAGGAAGTATATTCAACAGAATAATTTATTAGGACAACCAGGAGATTTTGCAGCATTTTGGCACACGCTTCTCTATCAACCAGAATATGAAAAAGTGAATGTTTTTCGTGATTTCCAGCAAAGTTTGCCTTATACTACAGCAAATTCAGTGAACGGGTTTTTGCATCTGCCATCGCAAAAAAAGATTTCTACAGAAAATCTTCGTCTACAAGTGCTGGACCAATTGCTCAATGTTGTGGTTTGGGATGAATCGCTTTCTGTAGAAAAGAACAAAGCTTATTTCCAATTACCAAATTTGTCTCCTAGTTTTTATAAAATGGAGCTATCATGCAATTGTTCAGAAATGCCTGCTGTTACTCAAATGTTGACAGTTGTTGACAACTGGTTGGAACTGCGTACAGAAAAACCCAATCAGGATTGGTTAAAACAACTTGCTGAAATGACAAATGGTCAAACAATTGATATATGACAGAATCATTAATGAATTGGACGAAAAAACGATCACTTGCTATATTGTGGATTAGCAGTCTGAGTATGTTGTTTTTGACTTCTTGTTATCAGAAGGCATTGGTCCTCACAGCAGAAGGGAAACAGGTCCAACTCTTTCATCACCCCGAAGAATATCCTCAATGTATTTTTATTGATGATTTTCGTGCGATGACGTTGACTGGCCGTAACAATAGTTACCAACAAGCATTGATCAAAATAAAAAATAAGGTGGCGGTCTATCAGGGAAATCGTTTAAAAATCCATACTTCGGATACCGATGATCTGGTTACCACAATTACAGGGGAGGGCTACCGATGTCCTTTGACACCAGATGGTCGTATTCAAGACATTTCGACTGATGCTAAATATCAGACCACACAATAAACAATTATCTTTCTTGAATGGTTTTCAACGGCTTATTAGCATTTTGGTCACTACTCCTCACTTTATGAAAGGACTGAACAGCACAAAGCCTGCAAATCAAGATGAAACCATATTTTTAAATATCTACAAAAACAGGAAGCGATGACAGATGGAGTTTTAGTATTAAGTAATGGAAAGCATTATCATGGCTGTTTACGCAGTGCATTGACTTCAACCAGTGGCGAAGTAATTTTTAACACAGGAATGACTGGGTATCAGGAAATTTTAACAGATCCTTCTTATACGGGACAAATCGTCACCATGACATACCCCCACATTGGTAATTATGGCATCAATATGGAGGATGTGGAATCCAAAGGTATCCATGTTGCCGGCTTAATTGTTAAAGAACTGAGCCAAGTGACCAGTAACTGGCGGGCTGAAAAAAGTTTGGAAGATTGGTTGGGTGAGCATGGCATCCCTATTTTAGAAGGAATTGATACGCGCGCATTGGTCAAGACAATACGTGAACAAGGGGCCTGTCCAGGAATTATTGCTCCCCTTGAGAAAGGCAATACTTCTTATATAGATGAACTTCGACAAAAAGCGATGAACCTCCCTGTGATGGAGGGGCAAAACCTCGCAAAAGTCGTTTCTACCCAAGAAAATTACACCTGGAAAAACAAAGAGGAAAAACCCAATTACCGCATCGTTGCCTATGATGTCGGTATTAAGTATAATATTCTACGAATGATGAATCAATTGGGGATGGAAGTGATGGTTGTGCCATATCAGACTCCAGCTGAGAAAGTAATGGAATGGCAGCCGGATGGTGTATTTATTTCCAATGGGCCTGGCGATCCAGCAGTTGTTTATGAAAGTATAGAAGCGGTTACAAAACTACTTGGAAAAGTACCCATTTTTGGGATTTGCCTCGGACATCAAATTTTATCTTTAGCCTTAAAATGCCAAACATTTAAGCTCAAATTCGGACATCATGGGGGCAATCATCCTGTGATTGATTACAAAACAGAGAAAGTGGAGATTACCAGTCAAAATCATGGATTTGCTGTGGACGAGACTTCGTTGCCCGCCAGTGTTCAAGTGACCCACCGCAATCTTAATGACCAAACAGTGGAAGGGATTGAGTCGCTTGAGTATCCAGCATATTCCGTACAATACCATCCTGAAGCTGCTCCAGGGCCACATGATGCACGTTATTTGTTTAATCGTTTTATTGAAATGATGGATCAATAAGTTCGAATATACGCAACTTTTTCATTAGTTAGTTCCTGTCAATTAATTGAAAATGGAAAATTAAGAATAAAAAATGGATTTTTAAAACCATGGATTCGGTTTATTTTTAAAAAAGTCTATGACGTATTTTTCCTAATTCTTAATTTTTAATTCCTAATTCTCAATTTTGCGATAGCGACTAGTTATTCCAAAAGCACCGAGTGAATCGAGTTTTAGTTATCAGTCAGTGGGAAATCAAAGAGCAAATGGCAGGACCTGCAATCCGTTGCTGGGAGATTTCTCGTGTTCTTGCGTCCCAAGTACCCGTTACTTTAGCGACTCCCAATAAGATTCCGGCAGGACTTCAAGCGAAAACCACAGCCACGTGTCAGCAATATGATCCTCAAACTATTCTGACTTTGGCATCTTCTCATGATATCCTGTTTATCCAGGGCTTTTTGCTGGAGCAGTATCCGGGGTTGCAAAAACTTGAAAAAATTTTAATTGCTGACCTCTATGATCCATTCCCCTTGGAATCTCTGGAAAATCCTCAAGAAACAGAGCTAACTCTACAATGGCAAAGGCATTTAAAGAATATTACCACTTTGAATCGACAAATTATCCTGGCCGACTATATGATCTGTGCCAGTGAAAAACAAAAAGATTATTGGCTGGGTTGTTTGACTGCATTGAACCGTATCAACCCTTCCTCCTATCAACAAGGGAATTTTAATCATTTGCTGGGAGTTGTACCATTTGGTATTTCAGAGCAAACAATTGAAACGGGTACAAAACGATTACGAGGATTAGGGGCGGGTTATGGAATTGAAGAAAATGATTTTGTACTGCTATGGGGAGGCGGTATTTGGGATTGGCTCGATCCACTCACGCCGATTCGAGCCATAGCAGAACTTGCAAAAAAAGGGATTCCCGTTAAACTGTTTTTCCTTGGTGTGACTTTGCCAGAAACAAATCTACCCCAGATGCAAATGGGGCATAAAGCCATCTCTCTTGCAAAAGAGTTGGGAATTTATGAAAAGCATGTCATTTTTAACAAAGAATGGATTCCTTATGAAGAACGTCAATATTTTTTAAATGAAGCAGATGTTGGCATCAATTGCCACTTTGACCATCTCGAAACACGGTTTGCATTCCGCACCAGGGCATTGGATTATTTTTGGGCACAGCTTCCTGTCATTACAACATGCGGAGATACTGTTGCTGATTGGATCGAACGATACGATGCTGGCATTGTTACCGGGTTTGAATCAGTAGAAGATTGGATTGAAGCCATTCAAAACTTACAAATACCCTCGGTTTATGAAAAGAAACAAAAAGGCGGACAACAATTGCAAGAATCTTTAAAATGGAGCACTATCGCTCAACCTTTGATTGAATTTTGTAAACAGCCTGTAGCAGCAGTAGACCGAACGAATCGAAAAAAAATCCAACAGGCTTGTTTATTGAGTTATTTTCCTCTGGTAGAACGGATCTATGACAAGTGGGAACAATTGGGAACGGTAAGATTGTTACAGAAAGTGTTCCTGCGTTTTCTCAAGATAATGGTTCCTCAGAAAAAATAATTCTATCAGCAAGATCTACAAGACTATTTTCACAAAGATTTTAAGGGCACTATGAGAAGATATCTGATCATTCTAGTCGTATCACTTCTGTTAGGAAGTGGATTTTCTGTATCCAGTTGCACTGTTTGTCATGGAGATGATGAAGGAGATAGTAATGACAGCGTCCATTGTGACGGAAGTGTATTGAGAGATTCCGATAGCGATTCCGACACCGATAATGATATTGCTGATTTAATTTCAAATGCAGATAATATCCAGCGTCCTGGCTCGGCTGATATCTCTAATGGAGGCAAAACTTTTAAAATGTTTACCACAGAAGTCACCAATGAACAGTTTGCCTCATTCCTCAAAGAAAAAGGGGTCAAAGCCAGTGAGACTGGAGACGGAGATACAAATGATTGTGATTTGGACAATGGACAAATTGCCTTGTGCTATCGATTCACAGGAGAAGGAACCTCTGCAAAA
>JANQHV010000297.1 GCA_028282505.1 SAR324 cluster bacterium
AAACTCAGATGTTGATAAAAATGATCAAGATCACAATAATTCATTTGCTGGCAGTATTTTTTACGGTGCTGTCGGCAACGAATCTCCTCTCTTTGGAATTATCCACCCATTATTGGGGAAAAGCCTACGATTTGAAGTCGAATCAATTGGTGTACACAGAAGAGTATAAAGAATATTCTCAAGATGGTGTACCACAACAGGCCACCGTTACTTATTTTTCTCCTGAAGGAAAAATGATTGCCGAAAAAAACATAACTTTCAAAGGCATGGTTGCTGCCCCTGAATTCATGATGGTGGATCAACGCAATGGCTATATTGAGGGGGTGAAGCAGCAAGGAGATGAATTCCTGATAACATTTCAAAATGATCGAGAGTCCCCTTTAATCAACAAGATAATTCGGCCCTCTCATCCTGTTGTTATTGATGCAGGATTTCATTATTTTATTCTGGAAAACTGGGAGGCTTTGGTTGCTGGAAAACGTCTGACTTTTAACTTCGTTGTTCCCAGTGTCCAGGATTTTTTGCAATTTGAAATCAAAAAAAGAGACGATTTTGCAAAAACAGATAACTTTGACAAAGTGCAGTTTCGAACTGGGGTGAGCAATTTTTTGTTGAAAGCGTTTATTGATCCAATTTTACTCACTTATGACCTCAAAACTCGTCAATTGTTAGAGTATGAAGGCATTTCTAATGTCAATGATGACATGGGAAAAAGTCACAATGTGAGAATTGAGATGTTGTACCAGAATATTTCCACCTTCCGAGATAGTACTAATTACCTGAGTAACACTTTGCTGAATAAAGGTTTGCTATGAAATTGTATCATCTCGAACGGATGCAGGAATTGAAAACGGGACTGGAGGACACATGGAAGTTTTTTTCTAATCCATATAATTTGGAAAAAATCACTCCCCATGACATGAATTTTAAAATTCTGTCTTCACCACCAGAGACCGTATATTCTGGACTCATTATTGAATACGAAATAACGCTTCCTCCTGGCATTCCGGTTTCTTGGGTGACTGAGATTAAGAATGTTGATGCTCCTTATTTGTTTATTGATGAACAGCGATTTGGACCTTATCGATTTTGGTATCACGAACATCGTTTTCGGCCTTCTGAGAATGGAACCGTCATGGTAGATAAGGTTCATTATCAAATGCCCTTTGGCTGGTTAGGACGACTGGTTCATTTTTTATTCGTCCACTATCAGTTACAACACATTTTTAATTTTCGATTTCAGTATTTGGAAGATCATCTCAATCGAGCATTTACAAATTAATAGAGAAAATTATGAGTCTGGCAATTGTCCGTTTTTTTCTAATTGGCACTGGAGTGATATATTTGGGTCTTGGGGTGTCATTCATTTTTGCGACGTCCACCATGATCAGTAAACTTCCTTTTATCATAGCAAACTCTGCTGGTACTACAGAAATTAGAGCCGTCTATGGTGGATTGGAACTGGCTTTAGGTGTTGTGTTTATCTATGCTGGTGTATTCAATCGTTCTTTGGACTTTGCGGTGTTTACCATGCTGGTTACTTTTATTGGACTGGCAGTGGTCCGAGGAGCGGGTATTCTAATCGATGGTTCCCATGATCCTTTTACACTACGATTGTGGTATCTCGAAAGTGCTGGAGTGATTTACAGTTTATTGTCGTTATTGCTTTTAAAAAGCAATGAAATCAGTTCACTCTTTTCTATACTGAGGGAAATGGATGAAAACATTTTTTGAATTGATGGATGAAGTGCTCGATAAGACGGTACTTTTTGGGTATGACCGTATTGGATATTCTATCCGTAAACAGCTATGGAATGAAACGGAGACTCAAGTTTCCATGACCGATAAAATTGCCATCATCACCGGGGCAAATTCTGGTTTGGGCAGGGCAACCAGTCTTCATTTGGCGCAATCAGGAGCAACTCTATACCTCGTTTGTCGCAATCCAAAATCGGGAGAAATGGTTCGGCAGGACATCATAGAGTCCAGTGGCAATTGGAAGGTATTTTTAGAAATCACAGATATGAGCGAACCTCAACAAATCAAAGCTTTTGCCAAACGGTTTCAGTCAATGGAGAGCCGTTTGGATATATTGATTAATAATGCGGGAGTGTTGCTCAACAAACGTCAGGAAAATTCAGAGGGTCTTGAAAAAACATTTGCGACCAACACACTGGGTTACTTTTTAATGACTAATTTGATGTTGCCACACTTGCTAAAATCCGAGGCCGCCCGAATCATCAATGTTTCTTCTGGAGGGATGTATCCAGTGGCAGTACAGTTGGATGATCCCCAGTATCATACACGCCCGTATAACGGAGTGACTGCTTATGCCGAAAGTAAGAGAGCAGAAGTGATTCTCAATGAGATTTGGGCACATGATTTAGAAAACCAAAATGTCATTGTCAGTGCAATGCACCCTGGTTGGGCTGATACTAAAGGGGTGCAGAATTCTTTGCCTACTTTTCGTAAAATGACTCAGGCTATTTTGAGAACTCCAGAGCAAGGTGCGGATACGATCATCTGGCTGGCAACCAATCCTCATCTGACGAAGCAAGACAGTGGGCAATTCTGGTTTGACCGCAAGCCTCGCTCCATTCATCGTTCTCTCAAAACACAGCATACCCGTGAGCAGGCCCAAAAATTGTGGAAATTGTGTTGTGAGCTTGGAGATTGGAACGGGCCATATCCAATTATATAGTAGTGAGATTTTGGTTTTGTTTGGCATATTGAATACCATGTCACCCTGAGCGTAGTCGAAGGGTCTCTGAGATGCTTCGACTACGCTCAGCATGACAGTTTTCGGGAGATTGTCTCATGAGCAAAATAGAATAGAACCCCTTATGGAGTAACAAGATGCAACCATCGCTTCAGCAAATTGAACAGCTTGGACAGTTGGAAATTCTGGATGAGCAGGAAATATCGTTCAAATTCAATTCGCTCTGGAAAGAACAAACCACCGTATTGATTTTTGTGAGACATTTTGGTTGAGTGATTTGTCGTCGGCAGGTCGCCGACTTGATTCCAAAACAAGCGGAATTCCAAAATAAAGGACTGCGCCTGGTTGTGATTGGAAATGGAGACTCGTATTTCATAAAAACGTTTCGGGAAGATACAGGATTTCAAGGAGAAATTTATACTGATCCCTCTCGACAATCTTATACGATACTGCAATTTAAAAAGGGGATTCGCTCTTCAGTGAGATTGAAAACATTGACAACGGGATTGAAAGCAATCATGGAGGGACATTCTCAGAAATCCGTTCAAGGAGATCCCTGGCAGCAGGGAGGGGTGATTGTCATTACCCCGGGGCAGTCAATTTCTTTCTTTTATGCCAATCAGGAAGCTGGTGATTATGTGGAAGTTGAGACCATTTTGATGAAAATACCACGATAGCTGTGTCAATGCTACGCTTATTAGACTATTGACACACAAAATTGAAAAAACTTTCCAATCAATGATCTTGTAAGTTTTTGGGGAATCGAATAATTAAAGAAACAAACCTTCCTTTTTATACATTTGAAGAACTTCTTGCAAAACCAAACCCCGCCATTTCAACACACAACCAGAGTATATGTATGCAAAACAGAGAAAGTTTTTTTCGAATTTCGTTTTCTGGCAAATTGATCATTTTGATTGTTTTTCCCTTGGCTGGATTGATTTTTTTTACTTCCGAAGAAACGATTACCAAATACCGTGATTGGAATCATTTCACAGGACTGCACCAATTGACGATATTGGCTATCAAGTCCAGTGCTTTGATTCATGAGCTTCAAAAAGAACGGGGAATGAGTTCGGGCTTCGTTGCGTCGAAAGGACAAAAATTCAGTCAACAAATCAATACCCAATATAAGTTGACTGATGAAAAAATAGAAGATTACCGCAGATACGAACAACAACTTTCTCTAGATCTCCTGGGAAGACACGCAGCAGAACTGGAAAAAATCCTGCAAACCCTCTCTACAATCAATACCCATCGCGATAAAATCCAGAAATTTGCAATTCCAGAAAAAGCAGTAAGCAATTTTTATACGTCTGTTATTGACGGTTTGATCGAAAAAAATGATTTCATTGCTGAATTCTCTTCGTCGGGACAATTCAACGCCCGGATGGAAGCATTTATCAATTTGATCAAAGTCAAGGAAAGAGCCGGCTTAGAAAGAGCTACTTTGAGTACTGTTTTTTCAAAAGGAACTTTTGAAGAAGGAACATTCATCCAGTTTGTGACTTTAAAAGAATCACAAAAGGACTATTTAGCGTCTTTTTCTTCTCTTGCTGGACCTGTCATGAGGCAGGAGTTGGAGAAACTCAAATCCTCCAGTATTTTTAAAGATGTAGAAGATGTAGAAATCATCGCACTAACTCGTGATATGAAAGAGCGTCTGGTTGGTTCTCTGCAAATTGAATTGGGTTATGGCGGTTTCATCCATCAGTTCAAAAACTACGTTTTGAGGAGTGATATAAAGTATTTGGATAGAGTGAAAGTTCGCTATGAAAACACCATTCATTTATTGGACGAATACGAGAAGCTCGATGGCATTTCGGCTCAAAATATAACGGATCTTCAAACAATTAGAGCAACTGTTGAAAAGTATTATCAAGAAGCCAAGCGAATTCAGGCTCTGAAAGGTGAAGGAGCAAGCATTGCGGAGATAGACCGTGCTGTTAAAATAAGCGATGGTCCTGCCATAGGGGCTTTGAAAAAGTTAAAAGGTGAGTTTGGCATCAATCCAGAAGAGTGGTTTGTCATCATGACCAAGAAAATCAATGCTTTGAAGGCGTTACAGGATCGATATACAGAAGGTTTATTGGAGGAAGTCCTGAGTTTTCAGGCTGAAGCAAAAAGAGGTTTTTTTGTGGTCGTAGTAGTTTCGACTTTAGTCATGGTGACCACCATTGGGATTGTGCTCCTGGTGATTTACAGTGTCCGCAATGGTCTGGATGAAATCAAAACGGTTTCAGATGAAGTTTCCATATCCTCCAATCATCTGGCGGAGAGTTCCAGGGAACAAACCAATGCCGTAGAAAATATATCCGTTTCCCTGGAAGAATTGATCAGTTCTATACAAGATGTGGCCAGAAACGCTAATACTTTATCTGATGCAGCTCATCACTCTGCTGAAAAAGCCTCTTCTGGTGGAGAAGCAGTTCAAAAAGCGATGGATTCGATCTTAGGTATTCGCAAATCTTCTGAGAAAATTTCGGATATCATCGTTGTGATATCGGATATTGCGGAACAAACCAACTTATTAGCGCTCAATGCTGCTATCGAGTCAGCCCGGGCGGGAGAACATGGAAAAGGATTTGCGGTTGTTGCTGATGAAGTCCGAAAATTGGCAGAAAGGAGTGCCGTTGCGGCACAGGAAATCACCAGTCTGATTAAAGAAAGTACTAAGAGAGTTGAAGAAGGTGTCTCTCTTTCCAATGGGGCTGGCGAAATACTTTCTGAAATCATTGAAAATGTGAACAAAACCGCTGAGATGATGGAGCAAATATCAGCAGCAACAGAAGAACAAGCGGCCACCTCAGATTCAATCAAAGAAAGGGTGGGACAAATATCAGATGCTGTGGAAAAAAATTCAACTGCTGCTGATAAATTGTTGTCTTCCGCAGAGCATAACATGCAGAATGTCCATTTGATTATTTCGGGTAAGAAAAAAGATTTTTAAATAATATGCGTTTATGGTCATTACATCCTTGCTATCTAGACTCCAAAGGGTTGGTTGCTCTGTGGCGAGAAGGTTTGCTAGCACAAAAGGTATTGGCGGGAAATACAAAGGGATACCGTAAGCATCCTCAATTGCTTCGCTTTCAAGAACAGGAAGAACCTTTAGCGGCTATTGGTCGTTATCTTAGGTTTGTTTATGAAGAAGCAGCAGCTCGCCAATATGCGTTTAATGCCACAAAAATTTTATTTTTTGAAACAGAAATCCATCTCTCCGTGAATGATGCACAGCTTGTGTATGAATGGGAGCATTTACAGAGAAAATTGAAAACAAGGGATTTCTCGAAATACGAACAAAATCACATGATCCAATGTCCACTAACGCATCCGTTGTTTTATAAAATTTCGGGAGAAATTGAACCTTGGGAGGTGATCGCGTCATGAGCAATCAGCCAGATCAGGAGAGAAAAATTCGTATCTTGGTTACTGGAGCCACTGGTTATATTGGGGGTCGTCTTGTTCCCAGACTGTTAAAGGCAGGCTATCATGTGAAAGCCATGAGTCGTTCTTATCAGAAATTAAAAGCTCGTCTCTGGCACAATCATCCCCATGTGGAACTTGTGGCTGGAAATGTACTCCATCGCAGTGATGTTGAAAATGCTCTCAAAGGCTGTGACGTTGTCTATTATCTCGTGCATTCTATGGTAGCAGGACAAAAAGATTTTGAAGCCGCTGATCGTCTTTCTGCTCAAAATGTGGTTGTTGCGGCAGAAAACAGTGGAGTCCAACGCATTATTTATTTAGGAGGCTTGGGATTTGAAGACCCAACGCTCAGCCAGCATTTACGTTCCCGGCATGAAGTTGCTGACATTTTGCAGCAGGGGCCTGTTCCAGCAACCGTTTTCAATGCTGCAATGATCATTGGATCAGGCAGCGCTTCTTTTGAAATCTTACGTTACCTTGTTGAGCGATTGCCTGTGATGATCACACCTAAATGGGTTCATACGCCGGTACAGCCCATTGCGGTGGCCAATGTACTGGAATATTTGATTGCATGTCTCAACGTGGAGCAAACCAAGGGAAAACGATTTGATATTGGAGGAGAAGATATTCTCACTTATTTGGATTTGATGAAGATTTATGCGCAAGCTGCTGGCCTGCCTCCACGAAAAGTTTTTCCTGTTCCAGTGCTCACTCCACAATTGAGCTCTTACTGGATTCACTTGGTCACGCCACTACCAGCTTATATTGCTCGTCCTTTAGCAGAAGGACTGAAAAATCCAGTTATTTGCAAAAATAATGAAATCATCCCGTTGATTCCACAACACTTGTTGAGTTGTACGGAGGCAATTTCAAGAGCACTGGAGCGTACGTTTGAGCATCATGTCGAAACACACTGGACGGATTCAGGCACGCTCCCCATCGAATGGCCTCAACCTGGAGATCCAGATTGGGCGGGAGGAACCGTCCTGGAAGACAACCGTCAGCTAAGAATAGAAGCTCCGGTTCAATGGGTTTGGGATGCTGTGGTTAAAATTGGGGGAGATACAGGATGGTATTATGGCAACTGGTTGTGGCAAATCAGAGGCATGATTGATAAATTAGTGGGAGGGGTTGGTCTGCGTAGGGGCCGACGTGATCCAGAAAAATTGATGCTAGGGGATGCTGTGGATTTTTGGAGAGTCAGCGTGGTCAAACCACCTGAGCATCTCACATTAATTGCGGAGATGAAACTACCGGGAAAAGCGGCCTTAGAGTTTCACCTACAATCTTTAAAAGACGGAACCACATTGCTCAATCAACGTGCACGTTTTTTTCCAAAAGGTGTATTGGGCTTGTTATACTGGTATTCAACCGCTCCTTTGCATAGTTTTGTCTTTCCTGGAATGATCCGTGGTATTGCCCATTTTGTTTTGCAACAATATCAACGATCCGTCAGACAAGAACCGATTGGAACCTAATCCCTAAGCATGTCTTTTATATTGTCCATTCATTTGCCAACTCATTCAATTCTAGACCGATCATTGTCACATCGTCATTGAAACCAACAGATTCCGAAAATTCCACCCCTAATGCATAAATTTTTTCCAGTAATTCTCCAATCGGCACCTTTCGATTCTCTATTATGAACTCTTTTAGCCTGTCGAAACCCAATCGCATATTTTTAGAATTTTGAATTTCATAAATGGCATCTGTATAAAAGAATAGTTTTTCACCTGGCACTAATTGACAGGAGTCTTGTTTAAAACGGACTATGTCGCAGGAAAAAACACCAAGCATGGGGCCGGAAGCACGAAGTTCCCGTAGTTCTCCAGTTTCGGAATTCAAGAGATATGCTGGAGGATGACCTGCTGAAGCATACGTCAGGGTCTGGTTGATTGAATCGTAAACACCGTAAAAAAAAGTGGCAAAGCGACCCTCAGGAATTTGCTTAACTAAGAGATCATTAATGATTTCTAAGGTACGTTGTGGGGCATAAATTTCACGAGAAATGTTTTTAAAAAATCCAGAGACCATGAATGAGACCAAGGCTGCTGAAATACCATGACCAGTGACATCAGCTACCGCAATACCATAGCATTGAGCGGGTAGAGAAAACACATCATAAAAATCTCCTCCAATTTGATCGATAGGTACGTATTTGGTAGCAAGAGTGCAGCGAGGAATATCTGGTAATACAGGTGGAAGTAAGGATTTTTGAGTTTGACGGGCTTGTTCCAATTCTTGATTGAGTTTCTCCTGTTGAGCTTTAATCGTCTCAAAGGCATCCTGTAGCGCTTGCTCAGCCAGTTTTCGTTTTGTAATATCACTTTTGACCGCAATAAAATTCATCAATTGCCCTTGATCATCAAAAACAGGCTGGACGTGTAAGTCGACCCAGTATGGACGACCATCCTTCGTGTAGTTTAAAATTTCCGTTTGAATACTTTTCTGATTTTCGATTGCTTGCCGAATTCTATCTACCGTTTCTGGATCTGTTTCTTGGCCTTGTAAAACTTTTCCTGGTTGTTTTCCGATGATTTCATCGAGAGTGTATCCAGTGATTCGGGTGAAACCAGGGTTGGTCCATTCAATCAATTCATCGGGCCCAGTAATGATGACGGCATTATCTGTTTCCCTGGCAACGAGAGCCAATTTTTTTATTTCAGCTTCTGTTTGTCGTTGCTCTGTAACATCAATCATTGTTCCATGTAATTTGATTACTTCTCCTGTGTCATTGTATAATGGTTGACCCAATGCTTTGATAAGTCTTGTGGTGCCATTGGGAAGTTGGATTGTTTGATCCACTTCGTATGATTCTCCTTCAGATATTGCGCGATTGATAAGATCTAAAAGCACATTTTGTTCTTCAGGATACAGTCGTGATAAAAGTTCTTCGAAGCTAGGAGCACCTTCCTCTGGGTCGAAATCAAAAATTCGAAAAGTTTCCTGAGACCAGTTGATTTGATGTGAAGCAGTATCAAATTCCCAGCTTCCAATATGAGCAATCTCCTGAGATAAATTGAGCCTTGCTTCACTGGAAATTAGATCTTCCCGAGCCTTTACTCGATCTGTTATATTTTCATGAAGCAGGACTGCAAATCGTTCATTGTTCCATTCAAATGGTCTGACATAACAAGCAAACCAACGTTCTTCCTCTGGAGAATGGCAGGGATATTCCATGTATAATCTATCCTGTTCTCCTTTAAGAATTTTCTGAATGCCATTAGCAATGAATTGCGCTTCTCGCGCTTCTTTCCCTTCTGCATTTTGACAAACACTCAGATAATTGAAGCCAATTCCGTGATTCTCTGTTGGAAATTCATTTTTCGTAGCAAAGTCATGCCATTGTTGATTAGCTGATACGATGATCCCTGTTTTATTCAAGATCACCAGTTCGTGGGGTAGTGCATCAATGGCTAATTGCATCAATTCTTTGCGATCATTTCCAAAAAAATTCATTCGGCCTTTTTTTCTCCT
>JANQHV010000382.1 GCA_028282505.1 SAR324 cluster bacterium
TTCAGAAATTTGAGGCGAATAGTGAACTATTTAACGAGAATTTCTGGTGGTCCGGCATTCCGGAAATCCGCTCCATTTTTGGCGGTTTTGCAGTAGGAATATAATTTTTAAACACCCTCTTTAGCAACAGGAATAAGCCAACGTGATTACTGTGATTCTGAAAGGTATCTAAAAAACTTCTTTATATTAGTAATTTCAACTCCCCGAAAAGTCAAATCCGCCACAGTGAAAAGAAGGTATTACTTGGCATCGTTGGGATTTCATGCTATGGATGGATAACCCATGACCAACTATTCTGGAGAAAAGGATGTCTGCAGAAAAAGCGAAATCCGGGATTCACTATTTCATGTCTCCCTCGCGGATTGCCCGGTACTTTTATCACGAATGTGACCGTTTTTTGCTTTACCATTCAATATCCCCGCAAGAACGGGCAAAGCAGAAAATCCCAAGACCTCCCAACAATTACAATCCTGTCACACGAGCGATGCTCAACACCGGTTTTGCCTGGGAGGAAGAAGTGGTTCAATCCCTGGGCAGCAAGGTCCATATTGCCCCACGGCAGGCCAATCTCCCGTTACACCAGTTACAATTCGAGCCTCCAGCAGCCCTCAATCTCTTAAAAAACATCCAGCCCGGAGAATACTTATACCAGGGAACTTTGGAGGCTCCACATTCTTTCTATCAGGATTATCATTTAAACAGGTCTCGTTTGTTGATCCCTCCCTGCCGGCCCGACCTGATCAAAGTGGAGCAAACGCCAGAAGGCCAGCGCCTCTTTTCCATCATTGATGTCAAAGCCTCTGATACACTGAAGACTGCCCACAAAATCCAGACGATTGTCTATGCCATGCTGCTGGAGCATGTCTGTCAGGTCAATGGCATTGAGGGGGTTGTCAATTTGCATCAGGCCGGAGTTTGGTTGTATGGGATGCCAGAGCCAGAGTTGTTTGATATTCACTTGCTGTTGCCACACCTGGAAAAGTTTTTATCCGAAGAGCTGCCAACGCTTTTGAAGGCCAATCCCAGGCAGGTGGGTTGGCACTTACATTACCGTTGTGAATGGTGTGATTATTATGATTATTGCCGGGAAGACGCAGAAGCGACAGAAAGTGTCTCTTTGATTCCGTACATGACGCCTCGTGGACGAAAACACCTGGCTTCGGAAAATGTCCACACGCTCCAGGACATGGCCAGGTTGATGCGGTGTCCTGACATCGAAAAAAAACTGGAAGGTTGTGCTTCTCTAGCAGGAAAAGAGCACCGCTTGCGTGAAACAACGGCAGCACTGCTGGATGGAACCGTTCATCCATTTGGGGGCTCTTCTCTAGCCCTGCCGGTATGGGAAAACATCCGTATTTTTTTGACGATTCAAAAAGATCCTGTCTCTGGCCATATCTATGCCTATGCCATGCTCAACCAGGAGAAGGGCAAGAACTACAACCGACAGTGGATTGCTTCTTCCAGCAGAGGGTGTGGGCAAATCCGCAAAGCGTTTATTCTGGATTTGTACCGTTTGCTCCGGGAAGTTCATGATGCCAACCAAGACAAGGAATGGCGTGAACAAAAATCCCTCCAAATTTACCTGTTTGATTCTTACGATTGGACACTGATGCTGGAATCCCTGATTGAAGGCCTGAAAGAGCCTGACATTGCAGAAGAGACCTTAACCCTGCTGTTTCATTTTTACAGTGAAGATTTGTTGGTCGCCCAAGAGCATCCAGAAGCCGAAAATATCAACGTCGTTCCTTTTCCAGCAGTGGTGTTGACGGATTCTATCAGGAGCCTGTTTGCCTTGCCGGTTCCTGTGGCACATAGTTTGGAAAAAACGCTGGAAACCCTGTCACAGACATGTGGTAAACAACTGATCTATCGAGCCAACCAGTATTTTTCATTTCGCTTGTCCAATGCCATGCGCTCCGATGCCATTCACGCTGTTTGGCATGACAACAAGAAAGAACGTTTGGCCTGGATTAACAATGAATTGCAAAATAGATTGCAGGCCACCAGCATGATCCTTTCCTGCCTGAGGGATGTTGCCAGACAGAAAGATGGTAGTTCCTGTCTGTTTGCCTGGCCACCCAAGTTTCAGTTTCCTATTGCGGACACTTTCAATTTTTCGATTTTTTCGAGATTGTGCTTCCTTTCACGATACGAAAGTGTGTTGTCCTATCTGGATATCCGTAACCAGCGCACATTGCCTCGTAGCGAGCGAGAAAGAGCCGGTTTTATGGTATCTCTTCGATATCTGGGGAACGATGTCTTTGAGTTGATGTCTACCAGCGAAGCGGCACAGAGGGCGATTGAACATTTCAACTATTGTATTCTCAGCGAAGATTCGGAAGAAGGGGAACAAGCCCACATGAGTTTTTCTGACTACAGTTGGGGAGCTTTTTGGAATCCTCCTAAAAAGAAAGCGATTCTTTTTGCTGAAATTGATGACTACTGGACAGAAGCAAGAACGACCCAAATTGCTCTCAAACGGATCAAAAAAGGACAACAATCCCCCGAGTTGATCAAAGGAAATGCTTATCTCCTTCATGCAAAATTTGTCGATTGGAACAGCAACCGCATCATTAATCGAATCCGTCAAATTGATCAGGAAAATCCAGACCATCTGGTCATGCTGTTAACCAACCCGGCCCAGTTCTGTCAAAAAATAGATTCATTAGACGCAAACAACCCACCGGATGAGGCCAACCCTTCCGTGAGTGATGTATCCGCACAATACAGCGCTCTATTGGCCAGTTCGCTGGACATTGCTCGAAAATACAGTTTCACTACCAGTCAATTCAAAGCCTTTCAACATTTTGTCAACCACACCTTGACTCTCATCTGGGGGCCTCCTGGCACAGGAAAAACCCATTTTCTGGCGCTCTCCCTCCTTTGTCTGCTGGAATCCTATCGCCAGCAAAGAAAATCCTGCCGGATTCTTATTTCGGGATTCACTCATGCCGCCATCGAAAATTGTATGAAGAAGCTGGATGATTTACAACATGCCCATCAAATCCTGCAAGAAGGGTTGCCGATGATCAAGCTGGACAGTCCCCAAACTCATGGTTGTCTGGAACTGCCCTGGGTCAAAAAAGAAGAATGCTTGATGCACCTGAGCAAACACCAACGCTGCATCATTGGAGCAACCACCTATGCCATGTTCAAAGCATTCCAGAGTTCTCCAGAAACTCCTTTTGATCTGGTAGTGTTGGATGAAGGCTCCCAGGTACGTATTCCCGAAGCACTGCTGGTCATCTCTCGCATGCATCGAAAGGGACGCCTGCTGATTGCAGGAGATGACATGCAATTGCCTCCCATCATCAAGGGCATCTATCCAGAAGCTGGAGAGCATGAACCCCAACTGCACCGTTCCATCTTTGAACTGCTCAAACAAATGGACACTTCCCGCACCTTCACCTGCCTGCTTGAAGAAAATTTTCGTATGAATCAGATCCTCTGTCAACATCCGGCTCAACGGATCTACTCAGAAAACTATCAGCCCTTCAACCACGATATTGCTCAACGGCAAATTCAATTGGCTACCACAGTCGATAAAAAAGAATGGGTCGAAATCATTTTGGATCCCAACTACCCGCTCATTGTCTGTATTTTAGAGGGAATCAAAGCTGGTGCCGAGAATCTTGTCGAAGCCGGTCTGGTGGCTGATGTGACCCAGGCTCTCCGTTGTCGTTTGCTGGAAGAACAACAGCCTTTTCCTGATGATCCAGCAGGAGACATGCGCTTCTGGCAAAATGGACTTTTTATTGTCTCACCCCATCATGTGCAAATTCAGGCCATCAAGAATGCTCTGGCAGCAAGAAATTTACGCCCTCCCTTTTTTGTGGATACGGTTGATAAGATGCAGGGGAAAGAATGTGAGGCTGTGCTCATCAGCTATGGTGTGTCTGATCCCGAATATGCGATGACAGAAAGCGAGTTCATTTACAGTTTGAATCGCCTGAATGTTTCCATCACTCGGGCCCGTTCCAAAAATATCATTTTTCTGCCTCGTCCTCTCTTGTCTCCCACCATCGAAGCCTTGGAAAATCCAGAAACCGCACCAGGTATTGCTTTCATGCTGGGACTGGAGCAATATGTCAAAAAAGGAGGCGAACAATATGTATTTCCCTTAGAAAATGATGCTAACGCACAATTGGTAATTTATCGGAGGTCATCATGAAACATTCAATTTTTGTTCTTTTTTTCTTATTTCCCGTGCTGAGTCTGTATGCTGGAAAAGCGGACGTACTTGACGTCGACGTCAAGATTGTCGGGAAGAACAAATACCGGTTTGACGTGACTATCTCTCATGACGATGAAGGATGGCATCATTATGCGGACAAATGGGATGTGGTTGCTCCCGATGGTACGGTCTTGGGAACTCGGGTTCTTTACCATCCTCATATTGATGAGCAACCCTTCACACGCAGTCTTCCCAGTGTGAAAATTCCTGCCGGTATCCAGACGGTCACCCTGCGTGCCCATGACTCCGTCCATGAATATGGTGGCAAAGTGATCACCGTGGAGTTGCCCCAATGAAAAATCAAGGCTCATTTCACAGAAATCGAAATCAGATTGCATGAAAAAGGGAAATTCTACCTTCATTTGTTTGCAGAGCCTTTCAAGAATTTGTTGATTTCTTCTCCTAAAATACGAAGGGCTTGATTCAATTTTTCTTCTGGTAAATAAGCATAACCCAGCAAAAATCCATGAAGAGAAGAAGAACCCACAGATTTCTCGATGGGGTCTGCAATCTTTACTTGTCGTTCCAGTAAATTGTTTTTTAGTTGAGACAATTGAATCTCCTTTGGAATTTCTAACCAGAGGGTGGTTCCACCTCCTGGGGTTGTCCATTTCACTTCTTTAGGCATTCGTTTGCGCAGTTGCATGAGACAATTTTGGTACCTTTTATCGAGATTCAGGTGCAATTGTTTCAAATGAGACTCGTAATATCCTCGGTCCAGGAATTCAAAAAGGACTGTTTCGATCAAAGAAGAATTGCCCAAAGACAAGGCATGTTTGGCTGCTTTCAAGACTTCAATGTTTTCCTCATTTCCCAAAAGATAACCGATTCTAAAAGAAGGTAGTAGTTTCTTCGTGAAGGAGTTCATGTAGATCACATTTTCTCCCCCCAAAGTACGAAGAGGAGCCCGATATTCTGAAAAAGAAAGCAGATCCGATCCCCAATCATCTTCCAAAATTCCAAAATTATATTTTTGGGAAAGTTCCAGAATTCTTTCCATTTCTTGGGTAGTATACGAATATCCTGTGAGTTGATGGTAGCTACTGACCAAATAGAGCAAATTGGGTTTTTCTGTAGCAATGGCATTTTCCCACAGATCCAGGTCTATGCCACAAAAAGGGTCTATCGGTAAACCCGTCACCTGGTATGAGTTCAATTCCAGAAAGCGTTTCCGAACTGGGTAAATTGGAGTTTCAAGGGCAATATGCCGATTTTGTAAGGCTAGACATACGATCCCTAAGCTTTGAGGAGAGCCCGAAGTCACGACGATATGGTCTTCATGAGCTGGGATTCCCCTTTGACGCAATTGTTGAGCAATCTTTTGCCGTAATGTGGGATAACCTTGTGTGTCATATCTATTGAATAATCCTGGTTGATTTAACACAGAATGACAACATTCGGTTAGCTGTTGAGTTGGTAATAATTGGGGATCAACAAACACGTTTCCCAAATGAATCAGATCTTCTGATTCAAAATAGGGCAAAGGTGGGAATAGCTGACGAAAAGAAGCCTGTCCTGCTTGAAAAGATCGCTTGGGAGGAGGGTAAGGATCGGGGGTTTGAACAAAAAAACCTTGCCGCTTTTTACTAATCACTAAATCACGACTGATTAATTCTTCATAGGCGGCATGAACCGTATTTTTAGACAAACCTAATTGGTGAGCCAAAACCCGGATAGGAGGAAGACGACAACCTTGTGCGGAAGGGTTGTTCAAAATCTCTTTTTGAATCGATGCGACAATATCTGCTGCTCTGATTGAGTGTCCTTGCGTCATGCTTTCTATGCGCATGCGTAAATAAGTGCCTTTCATTGCTTGTCCCAGTAATAAATAAAAAACTGTCCCTTCCACAAATTTGTAAAAATCATAAAATGGAATCACTGTGATGGAAAGAATAAAGTGGAACCAGCATACTCAGCGATGTGAAATTTACAATGGAAATCAATGAATTTTGGGAACGTTTGTGATGGATAACGCAATGGAATTATCTTTTGAATCAATGGGCCTTCTGTTCACCTCAGCATTCTTGGTGGGGTTTTCGAAAACTTCTGTTGGAGGACTGGGAATCATTGTTGTTCTCCTCATGGCATTGGTGTTTCCTGGGAAGTCATCTCCTGGAGTGTTGTTACCGATGTTAGTAGTTGCTGATGTTTTTGCTGTCATTTTTTATCGACATGATTGTCAATGGAAAATAATCATGAAAATTTTTCCCCTGACAGCTTTTGGTGTTGTTATCGGTTATTTCATTGTGGATATGATTTCTCAAGAAGTGTTTCATTTTACGTTAGGTTTTATCATTTTATCTATGCTAGGCTTAGGAATTTTATTGGAGAAAATACACGTCCCTTCTTTCCAAAATCCGATTTGCAACACCATTTTCACAATTATCATTGGAACACTAGCCGGTATTGCCACGATGCTTGCGAACGCTGCTGGCCCTCTCCTGGCTATCTATTTCTTACAATTAGGGTTGCCCAAAACAACGTTTGTGGGAACACGGAGCTGGTATTTTCTGTTGCTCAATCTGTACAAAGTGCCCTTCTCTGCCAATTTGGGACTGATCACATGGGAGTCCCTTAAATGGAACTTAATCTGCTTGCCGGTTATTCTTTTAGGAGCTTTTGCCGGATTGCAATTCCTGAAAAAGATCAACATGGTTGTTTTTAAATGGTTAATCAGAGGGGCTGCTCTGATCGTGTCAATGAAGCTAATTTACTGATTAACCCAAAAAACTGAAAGAAATGAGGTGTTTTGAGGTGCTTTCGACAGAGACCATGGATGATCTTCCCATTGCTGCCAACAAGATCAATAAGATGTGTTTCATGATAATTATTTCTCTTAGTACAGGTATTCACAATAAAGTGTACAAATTCTTAATCTTAATCTTTTTCTTAATCTTAATCCCTCAATTTCCAGAGATTAAGAGTAAGATTA
>JANQHV010000385.1 GCA_028282505.1 SAR324 cluster bacterium
CGAAGCTCACGTTTGAAAATGGGCATTAAACCTTTCATAATTCCTCATTATACATTCAAAGTCACTTTGCGAAAGACTTCATCCAAACGGCCTTTCTCTGAATATAACTGTTCTACGTAAAGTTGTTCTTCCTGAATAAATTGTTCCACCCCATTTAAAATCGACTTTCCCTGCTGAGGAAACAACTGAAATGAAGCACTGCCATTTTTATTGGAATCAAGAAGTTGTACCGACTGGACATTCGCAATCTGTTGCAATTTAGAAAGCAGAGACTGTGATTCCGTACTTTTTATTTGCAAAGACACCGCATTGTGATAACTGGAACGGGCTAATAATTCATCAGGAGTTCCATCAGCCACAATTTTTCCCTTTGCAATAATAATTGCCCGGCTGCAAACAGCTTCTACTTCTTCCAGGATATGTGTGGAAATTAGGATGGTACGTTTTTCACTGATCCTTTTGATCAGAGTACGTACTTCATGTTTTTGATTAGGGTCCAAACCATCTGTAGGCTCATCCAAAATCAAAACAGGTGGATCGGAAAGAAGGGATTGTGCCAAACAAGTACGTTGGCGGTATCCTTTAGAAAGTGTATCTATGAGCTGATGTTTCACATCCTGTAAAGCCGTCTGCTCCAGCACACGATCCACATGTTTTTGTAATTCGCTTCCCGAAAGACCCCGCACTTCACCTGTGAATCGCAAAAACTCTTCCACTAACATTTCCTGGTATGAGGGAGCACTCTCCGGGAGATAGCCAACATTTTCACGAACCTTAATGGAATTCTCTAAAATATCATATCCACAAACCTTGGCAGTCCCTGAAGTCGGAGGAAGAAAGCAGGTAATGATTTTCATAGTTGTCGATTTTCCTGCACCATTAGGGCCTAAAAAACCAAGAATTTCTCCCTGCCCCACTTCAAAAGAAATATTATCAACAGCCCGATAACTGCCAAATACTTTACTCAATTTCTCCACTTGAATCATTTCATCTCCTTGCCATCGGTAATTAAATCGGAACGTTGTTTTAAAAAACGCTTACCAATCCAAGAGCTGACCGCATACAACCACGGTTTAGAACGCTGATTGAATGCCTCTACTTCTTTTTGTCGAGTCGCATCACTCGCACTCTCAGTTAGATCCATCTCAATCGCAACATAATAATAATTGTCTTCAGTCACCTCTTGTTCTCCAATACTGAAACGCACAACTCTGCCATCAAACAATTCTGCCGTATAATGGGTAAGCTCTTGACGACCCGTTTTTTCGACGGGGGTGTCTACTGGAACAAATTTCTCAAACGTTAAATTTTCCAAGGCGTTGCTCAGAGATTTAACTGCATTTTGATTCAGTTGCTCTGTTTCCAGTCCTTCGACGGACCAGTTTTCCTTTTCTTTTTCCCGCATAAAGCGAAATACCTCTGTACTACGCTGCAACTCTAATGTTTTGAAATGTTCATCCCCCTTTAAATTGATAATTTCATTATCCAGCCAATCCTCATCCACCACATCCAGATCAATATTCTCTGGTATCAGATAAACTGCTGGTTGATCCGCATAACGAATGTATTGTCCTTGCCTGTATCCGCTTTTCTCACTGCGGTTTTTTCCCAGTAAAATTTCTAAAAGGGTGGCTCCATCAGCCCCTTTGAGATGCAACAGTTTTCCCGTTTTCTGTTCGTCCCATTGATTGTTATTGTCATTCAGATGGACCAATTGAAACCGTGCGTGATGTTCAGTCTTTTCTGTAACTCGATCTCCCAATTTCACCTTGAGCAACTGCACCAGCAGTTCTTGAATCTTCTGGGAATCGGCATCATAATTCAAACTCTTTACTTTCCATTGAAGATCAGCATCTTTTACCAGTTCTGTGGCTTTATCACTACCTTGAATTAAAACACTGGAAAGCTTTTGTGTATCCAATTCCGATAAAACCGTAACATTTTCCTTCGGTTGCCCAATAGTGGAGGAAGAATCGGTACCCGAAAACCATAAAACAGCACTAAGAACTACTAATATTCCGGTCACAATGGATAACTTCTGTAACATATATCCACTCCTTTTCAACTCAATAAAAAAAATATATCACCCATTTCGAGATATTCCTGCACAAGAATACAATACGACATCTCGAATTCTCTTGAAACTTTGAAAATAATGGGATTTTTACACGATTGGCTCTGTACTCACACAGATAATCACCAGATAAGAGATAAAAAAATTTTGGAGTATTGTATCTCCTCGCACAACAAAAAATAGGAGAAATTGCTGTGCATAACTCGAAAACACAACAAAACTATCGTCAGATGGCACGAATTTTATCATAGAAACTAAGGCAGGTCAACGTGCCACCTGATTTGATATGTAGGAAAATAAACGAAGCTCTAATCCTCAATAGAGAATTTTTCTATTGAGCAGTTCTGTTTTGCACCAAGTTGTTGCGTGCCTCCTGAGCACGAGCAACGGCTCTAGCACGCCCTGCTCTGGTACGAGCTATAAAATCCTCACCCACGCCTGATTTTGCAAGACGTCTCTGTTGACCAGAAAGGAAATCATCAAATTTCGAAGATTTCTTTTTGTATTGTTCTTTTAAAAATGCATCAAGCTCCTTGCCTCCATAGGACTTATAAGTATCTTGCTCTTTCTTCTTTGTCACATATTCAGCATATTTGTCTCGGTTCGTTGCATAGAGTTTTTTCCTGGCCACTTCCGCATCTTGCCCAACCCCTGTTTGCTCCGCATGTGCTTTGCGTATTGCCACAAATTCTTGAAATTCCTTTGACTTGCCGCTCACTCTTTTCTTAAAAGCCTCTGCAGGAGAGAGCATCACTACTCCAGATGTTTTGACATTGTCCTGATGAGCCTTCACAAACTGCTGGTATTTAGGAGTGGATTTTTTCAGCCTCTTTTTTTCTAAGACCTCTAAATCCAACCCAACATCGGTTTGCTTAACCCTCTGGGCCCCATCTTTGACAAATTGATTATATTTGGAGGTATCTTCTTTCAATCTTTTCCGTTTTAAGGCTTCCAAGTCCAACCCAATATCCGTTTGCGCAAGCCTCCGTGCTTCATCTTTAACAAATTGCTCATATTTCGGTGTGTCCTCTTTGAGTTTCCTCCGCTTCAATTCCTCCAGATCCAGTCCAACATCAGCCTGTAACCTCCGATTTACTTCATCTTTGACAAACTGGGTATATTTTGGTGTTTCTTCTTTTAATTTTTTTTTCAATGCTTCTTCCGGTGCAATTGCTAACACTCCTGTAATTTTACGCCGCTCTTTTGAAGCTTGGACAAACTGTTGGTAATCGGACGTATTTTCTTTATAAGCTCGTTTTTGAAATTCTTCGCGAGTGATTTGATTTCTCTTCAGTGCAATGGCTCTCTTTCTATAGGCTTCTACATAAGTGTCATATTTACTGGTTTCCTCTCTATATTTCCGCTGTCGGAGTTCCTGCTCAGAAAGTCCTGTGAGCCCCTGCTGTTTTCGCAAAAATTGGTCTTTTGTCACAAAGTTATTATATTCCTGCGTTTTGCTTTTCAGCTTTCGGCGTCTATCCACTTCGGGATCTACATTGTCCAGGTAAGCAAAATACTTATCTTGTTGCTGTACAAACTGATCGTACTTTGAAACAAGACCTGCTGGTGTTTTTTGCAGTCCCAGTTGACGAGCAATCGCTGCTCTCCGGACAGACTCTTCATCCGCCCTCTTCTTTTCGACAAATTCTTGCCGCATTTGTGCCAGTTTTTGCTCTTTCGGTAACAGGTGCTTGAGAACAATTCCCCTTTGCACTCGTACTTGTTCCTCGTCTTTACTGGCTAAATAGGTTTTCCAGTTTTCTGCCCGCTTTTTAAGTGCTTCTCTCCCTGCTAAGAATTTCTTTGCCGCATCAAATTGTAAGCGACCATAATTGTCTGCCTGATTTTGTAAAAACTGGCTCACATCTGTCGGCACACTTTGCTGCCTCCGCTTCTCACGCTCCTGTTTTTCCTTCATGCGTAATTGTGCGGATTGAAGACGCTGCATGAACAGAGTGTCTGTTCGAAACTGTTGAGCAAACAGCTCCCCACTGAACATGAACACACACCACCCCATAAGACCCATGATAAATATTTTTTTGCTATTCCATCTCATAATTATTGCTCTGAATAGATTATTTTGAATTTGTTATATAGTGCTCAAGAAAAGTTTTTTCCTATGGCATGTTTTTTGTGGATTGGTGAGAAGCTCCATCTTTACTCACTAAAACCACAAACCAACATTAAAAGATCTTTTTTCCATATTTTTTGCAGGGGTCCGACCTTTCGGTTTCGTGACCATCAATAAAAGATGCCTTCGAACAAAACTTACCTGAATAACTATACTGAAACTATTTCACAGTTCAGGTATCGGCAACATTTCTTAAATTCTTTAGCAAACCTCCTGAAAAAGCAGTTTTCTTAACACCTCATGAACCACACCTTGTAAAAATTTAAAATAAATGCTCAAGTTTCCAATTCAGCAACCGATACATAAGACAGGCAAGAAAAATCTGGTGAACCAGAAAGTGGTCTTAATAGAAAGTTGCATCTAACAAGTAACAATACCTTTAAGTCCTCTTCTTTTTTCCAGGAGAGAATTAAGATGAGGGAATAAAAATACTTGCTGCATTTTATACGCAACTGGGTATTAGTGTTCGATGAGTACCGAATTGCTGGTATTTAGAAAATTGATTGTTGTGTGCAACCAAAGCAATCAATCCAGGCAGGCAACTCTTTTTAAGCACACAAATGTTCTTAGAAACAGAGGCAATACCTCCTGTGCTCTTTTGGAAAAATAGAACCAGGATATCACTAATATAAAAAGAAAGGTATACTCTGTATTCATGAACATGGGAACAACTGGAGAGGCAGCGATTGTCACCGGGTTGACCTTTGCTGATTAATAGGCTCTATGGCATCAGTAGATACATAATAGGTCCGAAAGGCCCACAAGAATAAATAACCAAATTAATAGACCGCTTACTGCTTTGCAAGTATTTATGGAGACATCCTGAAAGACAGGAATGTTTAAAACCCATTTGATTAACCATCATTTAACTTGGAGTTTAACGATGACTCAAGTAGAAAAGAAATTAGAACAGCTCGAATTAATGGTAGGATACGAAACCAGTAATAAATTTGAACGACAAGTCACATCCGCTATTTTAGATTTAGCCAGCGAACTGCAACACACTTACCTCGATAACGACTCGAAGGTATCCTATGCTACTCATGTGTTTGCACGTGTTTTAGATGATTTAGCAGACATAGTTGAAAGGCCAATCGTCGTCAACTGAAAGTGGAATGTTTGGGTGTAATTCCTTGTGCTATGGATGATATTCCAATTGCCCTGCCCCGGTTTGAAAAAAACTGGCGCGGTTATTGTCTTCGTATATGGATTAGAAGCACCACCAGGGTTCTTTCTATATCAGGGATAATCCTGGCAGGAGCAGTTGTGCTTTGGCCAAAAGAATTCAGTTGGCCTGTTATTGCTTATCAAGTAGCAATCATCCTGGGATGGAGTATTGAATGGGGACGAATCCATGCAACCACAGCAGATGGGTTAAAGTTTCTTTACCGTCAGCAACCCAAACTGGCTGAGGCAATTCAAACCACCTTGGATTTCCAGGCCAAACCCTCTGCTTCTGCCATATCAGCTTACTTTCAGACAAAACATCTGGATGGCCTTAATGCACAATTATACAACACTCCTCTGACTGAGAAAGTACCCATCAGATGGAGTGTATTATGTGCCGGTGTTGTGTACATCGTTTTAGGAACTCTACTATTCAACCGAACTCATTTCCCTGATACGCCAATGGCTTGGCTTTCGTCTGAAAAGCCTGTCCACGATTTGCGAACATATCGGGTCTTGTATCCCGTCTACATGCAAAAACAACCCACGGTTTACAAGCAAATGCCTCATCAGCTCACACTTCCTCAAGGCAGCCGGCTGGAAATTTATTTTAACTTGCTCTCTCTTCCCCAGTCTGTTCAAAAAAAGACGTTTTACGCCGTTGAGGACGAGCAGATAGAGCTAAACTGGCTTTCCCAAAAAAATCGTTGGCTGGCTTCCATCAGTCCCTTGCACTCCGGCACTCTTCATTTACACTGGGAAAATACCAATGCCCAACATTTGATTGAGGTGGTACCAGATCGTCCTCCTCAACTCACGGTCAACTGGCCTCAGTCAACACACATTTTTTCCAATTCAAAACTACCAATCCAGCTATCTGCGACAGATGACTATGGACTCCAACAAATCACACTGCATTATCAGGTAAAACAACGAGGGGAACGACAAGAAATCATTCAATCATTTGAGGGGAAATTCAAAACATACCAGGAGACTTACCCCTGGGAACTGGGGGCCACCTTTTTGAGGAAGGAAGATACTGTTACGGCCTGGATTGAAGTGAGCGACAATGACGCCCTTTACGGACCCAACATCACCACCTCCGATAAGTTCGAATTCACCATTGAAAACATCAATGACTATCATCAAAATATTATCGAACGACTACAAGCAATTGTCTATGAATTGGGAGAATTGATGTTTTTTCTGGATCAAAAATCAGCAAAAAAAGTATTTGAAAAAGAACAGGAGATCTTAAAGAAGTTGAAGCAATTACAGGCTGATGCCCGCCATGATCGTCTCTTGACAGAAGAACTACGTCTGTTTTTATTTTCTGAATTACGCTCTGAGATTCGATATTACCAAAATCGACGCCTGCAACTCTTTCCTCCTCCCAGCTAAATCACTGTCCATAAATTTAGACTCTCATAATCTTACAACCCTACGAGTCATAATTCACAAGATCCAAATCACACTTTTGTTTCAGGTCTCTCATTCTCAGAAAAACTTAGCCTTTCCACTTTAATAGAAGAGGGTATTAGACCAAAAGTTCCTGTTCTAGTTTTATAACCAGTTCCCGTAATTGTTCCAGGGATTTCTCTTCTAATTCATCTTCCTGACTGACGGTTCGTTTCAATAACTTTTGAAACAACAGGATATTAGAAATCAATTGTGCCCTGCGTTCCTGCTCTATACCTTCCTGACGTCCCTTTTTGAGAGCTCGCTTAATGGCATTGCGCTGGTCATGAATGAAGATTTCTCGCTTTTCCAGATCTTCCAATTCCTCTTTATTGAGATTGGCTTCATTGGCAATCTCAAAGGCTTGTTTCAAAGCGGGTTCTTGTTGGAACGACTCTGGAATTTCTTCCAGTTGACGGGCATGCTTGATAAAGAAAATCCATTTTTCCCACAGGTGTTTTAAAGCTTCCAATGGCATCTCAAATTTGGGAAGCTCAACAAAGACTAGCTCAATGTCATGAATGGGATAATCGACCAGATAATCTTTTTCTTTCAAGATAAAACGGCTGATCAAAGGGGATAGTTCTTCAAAGAGAATAAAGTCGGTCAAGGTGAGCGCAATTACCGGATTGAGCAGGGTATAGTCTTCTCCAGTGGCCAACTGAGTGGAATAAGTTTTCGCGGCATTGTACAGTATTCTCTTTTCGAACCCTTCCACATTGAGCACTTGCATTTCGATGATGACTTCTCCGACTACTGTCTTTGCTTTAACATCGAGATAGGTGTCTTTGACTCCCCGTATCTTTGGAGCCAAGTAAGGATTGAGGATTTCCAGATCTTCAATAATCGCCTGTTCCTGGTAAAGTATCGCATTGAGGAAGGAAATCAGAATCTCTTTGCTATGCTCTCCACCAAAAATACGTTTGAAAGCAAAATCTGTCTTGGGATTGATAAAGTGCATTAGCTTTTCTCCTGGTACATTTTTTTACAAAGTCTACCGGTGTTTTGCCCTTTCTGCAATCCTCTATGCTGCATCGCCTGCCAATCGTTTGGTGCGATCTTCTTAAGATTCAATGGCATTTTCGAGAAGCGATAGTCCTTAAATTCCTAAACTATCAACACTCTCAAATCAACTGATCAGGAAAGGTTTAATTTGTTGGACAATCAATTCTTCTCGCATCTCTAGATACTTCTCTTCAGAAAAAGTAGGATTTCCCTTATTAAATACTTCTGAAATTCCATAATCGATCAAATACATTCTTCCATTTTCATGCAAAGTTGAATTGTCGACAATTTTATCTAGATACAAGAATCCATTGCGATACCCATAATCTAAAAACGAATTGAGTGCGGCAAAATGTTCCTGAGTGAGGCGAGGCACAGCACAGGCAATGAGAGGAGAAAGCAGCTCGCTTTTGTAAAACTCTTCATTCTGAATGGAAGGAATATTATGATGTAACAACTTTTTGATCAGCAGGATTAATTGAGCAGGAGTCAATTGCCTCAATGTCATTTTCGGATGCAGTGCGGTTAACCGCTCCTCAAAATCAGGATCAATGTCACAGATCAGGGCTTCCAGGGCCAGAACATCCAGGGAGCGCCCCACATATTCGATCCTGTAACCTTCTTCATTTAACTTCCATTGAGGAATACCAAATTTATCTATTGGATCAAAGGGCAATCCATGCTTACTGGAATCAGATACCCAGTCACAATAAAGCTTATATGCAAATATATGTTTTTCAACTTCTGCTTCCAGAAGAGGTCTTAAAAACTCATTCAATGGATACTTGAGAATCCAGTTATTCAACAAAATGGCCAGGGCATTGCCACTGACAGCAATCAGATTTCGGTTTTCCAACTGGATATCCCGATCCGTTACCAATTCTTCCATATCCTGCAGGATTCGTTCGAGCAACTCTTCGGGATCTTCCACCCCCAACCTTGCAAGATAATCTTCATCAATCGGACCTCTCAGGAGCATACTCCCCATCATCTCTTCAAATACTTCTTCATCCAGAGGCAAAAGCCTTTCAGGAGTATCTGCGATTTTGAATTCTTTCAAAAATTTCGCAAGGAATCGGGAAGTAATCTGTCCCTTTTGACAATTTTCCTGAATTGGATCCTGTGATTTTCCCATTACTTTCAGCATTCTAGTTAGTCGCTGTCGCGAAATTAAGAATTAAAAATTCAAAATTAAGTTAGAGAGATTATCATTGGGCTTATTAAAAAATAACAATTACTGGCTGACCAGTTTCCGATTTAGAAATTGATACCATTGAGGGCGCGAAAACAAAGTTTTATCGAGCACATACAGTTGCGCCTTTCCAATGCTATGCACTTCTTTAAAGACCTGAGGAGACTTGATATTTCCTTCAGCCACAATCACGCGATCTGTAAATTTAGCAACCCATTCGATGAAAGTTTCATCGGTTTCAAAAAATTTATTCATAGCATGAATGGTGGTGGGATGAAAAATATCCACACCACTCTCGGTCAACAACTCTAACATGACTTTGAGATCTTCTGCGCGAAAACCACCTTCTTCATCTAATTTATCATGAATCGAAAAATAATAACTAATCGGCATACTGGGAGAAATTCGTCCACGAATCGACTCAATCACCTCCAGACTTAATTTTAATCGGGATGCAATACTTTGAAAACCATATTCATCATCCCTGGTGTTATAGCGCAGAGACAAACATTGATCAAAAAGGAGCTGCTGAGCACCATTGATTTCAATAAAATCGGCTCCGACTTCTTCGGCACGTTCAGCAGCATGGATAAAAAACATATTGATCTCTTCACAGTCGCCTTTATCAAATTCACGGCTGGTACTGTAATCCTTGCCCATATTGATGGCAGAGGGAGCAATGGGCAGCTCGCCACAAATTTCATCGGAAGTCTTTGCGCCAGCGTGGGCCAG
>JANQHV010000538.1 GCA_028282505.1 SAR324 cluster bacterium
CCTGAATAATATTTCTACGATTTTCCAGGCTCGTGGGGACTACGATCAAGCTTTAAACTACTTCCAACAATCTCTGGCCATTCAACAGGAAATCGGAAACAAAGCCGAAGAAGGAACCACTCTGAATAATATTTCTACGATTTTCCAGGCTCGTGGGGACTACGATCAAGCTTTGCACTACCTGCAACAATCTCTGGCCATAATGAAGGAAATCGGAGACAAAGCCGGAGAAGGAACCACCCTGAATAATATTGCTGCGATTTTCAAGGCTCGTGGGGACTACGATCAAACTTTGGAGTACCTACAACAATCTCTGGCCATAATGAAGGAAATCGGAGACAAAGCCGGAGAAGGAACTACTCTGAATAATATTTCTCAGATTTTCCAGGCTCATGGAGACTACGATCAAGCTTTGCAATACCTACAACAATCTCTGGCCATTCAACAGGAAATCGGGGATCTGGCGGGATTGTGTGCCACGTTGTTCAATATCGGACATATTCATGCTGGGAACGAAGACTGGTCTCAGGCTGTAGGGTGTTGGCTGGAGGTTTACCGGATTGCCAACAAGATTCAGCTGCAGTATGTTTTGGATGCTCTTGAAAAATTGGCGGGGCAGCTTGGGTTGTCGGGAGGGTTGGCCGGTTGGGAGCAATTGGCGGAGAAAATGGAACGTGAATGATTGGTTGACATTCCAACAGGAAAAAGTTAGGAAAAGATTCGCTTTTTAGTGAATAATCTTAGATAATTTATAGATTGTTACCTCTGGTTCCATCTTATTTTTTGAAGGCTTTGAGAATCTTGGACACACAAGATTCGAGGACTGGTCATCCCAAAGCGATGCAAGAAATGAGATGGGCCAGGGATTTGGCTGGGTACAGGGGTGACTCTCTGTGCCCTATGGTGTGTGTCCACCGCCTTCTCTCTGGTCCGTTTCATTTCTTGACAGGAGAAAAGGCGGTGAACCCTCTATTGATCAGAAGGTAACGATGGCAAAAACCTCATCCAAATCTGTTAAAAAATCTCTTTCTCCACAACCGGACGCTTCTGTCCATGACGCCCAAAAGCCAGACTCCCGGCTTGATTTACGAGACGAACTGATGGCGATACAGCGCATGGTGGATTGTTTCAGTCAGCTCTTTCTGTTGATTTCATGTCAATCAGAACCCTTGGATTCCAAAGTGTTGGGCACCATTTCCACGTTTTTGTATGACATCAAAACACGGATTCAAAAAGTGGAAGAAAGGCTTTAGTCTTTTCCCAAGTTCTTAGAAGCTGTGTTAAAAATATTTATCCTACTGCAAATGCGCCAAAACGGCTCATTTTTTGGGAAATTTTTGTTAAATATTCTCGATATTCGCCTCAAATTTCCCAAAAAGTCGCTCGTTTTGACAAATTTTTGCAACGGTAAACCTTTTTAACACAGCTTCTTAGTTTGAAATAGTTATCATTTATGATAACTATAGAATATGAATTGGATTGTTACATTTGTTAATAAAAAAGTTGAGGAGGAAACTTTTGCATTTCCTCCTGGAATTTTGGCCAACTTTCTTCATATTGTAGAATTGATTGAAGAGTATGGTCCGGCTTTGGGAATGCCTCATATAGCAACAATGGGCAAGGGGCTTTTTGAAATAAGGGCTAATCGACATGAAACGCACGACTTTTGCTGAATTCAAAAAGAGAGCCTTAGAGTCACCTGAAGTCAAAGCTGAATATGAGCGATTGGCTCCAGCCTATGAACTTCGTAAAAAACTGGTGGCCTTGAGAAAAACTTTATGCTGCTTCATGGTTAAACCACCCTCTGGTATTTAGGGCTCTTGAGCCAATAAACAAACCTGGACATCCACGTTCAAAATGCTATTCTGAAAACTACTCTGAAACGATAGTCTGTTATGAGTGCGTTGGTATGATCAGCGAAAGTGAAGCAATTTCAAATTTGAGATGAGAGTGACCTATGTTGGCTCCCCAATCACAGAATGTCTTTTACCCTGAAACGGATGGAAAACCGATGGCTGAAACAGACCTTCATCGCCAGTTAATCATCAAGATGATCGACATCTTAAAAGGAGCCTTTCCTCAAGCCTACGTCTCTGGCAACATCTGTTTGTATTACGAACAAGGCAATCCAAAGAAAATGATTTCTCCCGATACCTTGTTGTGTTCTTCTCAACCACCAGCGGTCAAAAGGACTTATTTCGCCTGGCAAGAAAACGCTCAATTGGATTTGGTCATGGAGTTCAGTTCCTTTTCAACTCGGCAAGAAGACCATCATAAAAAGAAACGTATTTATGAACAAATCCTGCAAGTTCCCTACTACGTGATTTTCGATCCTCATGGCATTTATTTGAATGCCTGGGAACTGAAAGAGGGACAATACACCCCATTGGAGCCTGATGAGCAGGGATATTATCATTTATTCCAATTGAATCTTTATCTGGCCATTGAAAATAGCAATTCATTGCGTTTTTTCGATTCTGCCAGAAAACCTCTTTTGACATCCGGAGAATGGGGACTGCAACAAGCTGAATTGGAACGACAGCAAAAAGAAGAAGCACTGAAACGAGAAGAAGAGGAACGACAGCAAAAAGAAGAGGCACTGAAACGAGAAGAAGAGGAACGACAGCAAAAAGAAGAAGCACTTGTAGAGATAGAACGATTGCGTGCTCTCCTTAAAAATAGTGGCAGTTGATTCCTAAGGAACGTTCAAAAAATAATTAGGCAAACTTGCTGGCGGATGGCCGCCCCGTTTTTTCCCGATTTTCTACGTTGCTTGATCGCTTATGTAGACTGGCCGTCCGCCTCTGTACACGCACAATCAAGATCCTTGAAACTCGAAAAATCTCCTGCGCAACTTTGCCTAATTATTTCTTTCACATTCCTAACCTGGCCAAGCCAGAACCAAAAAATATTTGCCGCAGAGTCATAGGGGACGTAGAGAAATGCTTCTTCGTGTTCCTTCATGGCTAAAAATAGACAATGAGCGAAATCCAGCAATTGTATCAAAAAATAATCCTTGACCATCACAAAAATCCAAGAAATTATGGATCATTGGAGGCTCCCACCCATCAGTTGGAGAAAAACAATCCCATTTGTGGGGATCGCATCCACCTGGATGTGGCCATGAAAGGGGCTCACGTGGAGAATATCCGCTTCAAAGGCATGGGTTGTGCCATCTGCATGGCTTCGGCTTCGATGATGACGGAACTGGTTCCCCAGAAGCAGTTAGACGAGATTGGGCAACTGCTGGAGGATTTGCGGCAAATCATGAATCCAGAGATTGCGCTGGATGCAGTCAAGGCGGTTTATCAAGAAAACTTGCAAGTGTTTGAAGGAATCCGGAATTATCCTTCCAGAATCCACTGTGCAACATTGCCCTGGGAAGCCCTGTTGCAAGTGAGAAAGCTGATGAATGCCTAGTTGCAAAATATTTAGCCACGAAGGGACACGAAGGACACTAAATTTAAAAAAATAATTGTTTCTCTGTGACTCTGTGACTCTGTGGCAAATAATTTTAAGTAAGGGAGAATGAATTATGGAAGTGCATGAGGAGAAATCATTTCAATCGGGTGCCGAGAAGTCATTGATATGGGCCGTGCTGAACGATCCCTGGAAAGTGGCCAGTTGCTTGCCGGGTGCCCAAATTGTGGAGAAGGTGACGGATCGTCAATACAAAGGCAAAATCAAAGTCAAAATCGGTCCAGTGACGACAGATTTTGACGGGGAAGTCGAATTCACCAAATTGGATGCCGACAACCATGAATTTCACCTGGAAGGCCAGGGGATTGATAAAAATGGCAAAGGCAGTGCCTCCATGACAATGGAAATCGTGTTGATCGACCAGGAAGACGGACAAACCACCGTTAAATGTGATGTGAGCATCTCCATCACTGGACGGATTGCTCAGTTTGGAGGACGCATGATCAAGGCTGTCAATCACAAGATGTTCCAGGAGTTTACCAAAAACTTTCTGAATTTGCTGGAAAAGCACGAAACCCAAGGAGAGAATGTGGAAATCGGAGAAGCTGGCACCCTGAATGCTGGGTCGATGGTGGCTTCCATGGTGGGGGATTCGATCAAAGGGGTGTTTCGCAAGAAAAAGGATAAAGAGTAAGACGGGTATGAAATTTCCAGAAGTTGAAGACATTCAGAAGAAATTTGAAAAAGAGGGATACATTGCCGATTCTTCCATCGCGATGGCTATTTATCTGGCAGAGTCCTTGAAACGTCCCTTGCTGGTGGAAGGTCCGGCGGGAGTTGGGAAGACGGATATTGCCAAGGTCATGGCCAGCTCTTTAGGAACCGATTTGATCCGGTTGCAATGTTACGAGGGGTTGGATTCCAATGCGGCCCTGTATGAATGGAATTACCAAAGACAGCTCATTCAAATCAAACTGGAAGAGCGAGAAAATAAAACCATTCGTGAGAAAGAAGAATCCATCTTCAGTGAGCATTTCTTACTGAAACGTCCCCTGTTGAAAGCACTGACCCATGTGAAATCCCCTGTCTTGCTGATTGATGAGCTGGATCGGGCGGATGAAGAATTTGAGAGTTTTTTATTGGAACTTCTGTCCGATTGGCAAATTTCTATTCCCGAAATTGGCACCATCGTGGCCCAGCATATCCCTTATGTGATCATCACTGGCAATCGTACTCGTGAATTGTCGGATGCCATCCGCCGTCGCTGCTTTTACTTATGGATCGATTATCCTGATTATGAAAAAGAATTGGGCATTGTCCGCTCTAAAGTCGAAAAGATCGATCAGCGCTTAGCTGAGCAAATCTGCCGATTTATGGAAAAGTTGCGGCAGGAAAAATTGCAGAAAATTCCGGGGGTGGCTGAAACCATTGACTGGGCCAAAGCTCTGGTTGTTTTACATCAGCATCATCTCAACGCAGATATCGTGCAAGAAACCCTGGGTGTGGTTTTGAAAGACATGGCGGATATTCAACACGTTTCCCAGTCCTTATCCGAATTCCTGGAAAGTGTGGGATTGACTCAGAAACCACTGCCAGAAGGATTTGTTACAGAAAGTGCGGTTCATGCCAGATAACCAGCTTCCCGTTGCGTCTCCCACCCCCGTGAATCAGGCAGTCCAGCATAATTTAAGTGCCAATCTGGTTGCGTTTTGCCGTCTCCTGCGAGAACACGAATTGCCGATTGGAATCACCGAGCAGGTCGATGCGCTCAGAGCACTGGAACTCATCCCTTTGGAAGATTTTGAGAGTTTCTACTTTGCCTTGAAAACCACACTTGCCAAAAGTTTACAGGAACAACAAATTTTTGATGAGCAGTTTGAACGTTTCTGGCAGATTTGGAAGCAAGCGTCATCGACACAGCAGAAACTGGAACAATCGCAAGAGGATGCCCGGAAAAAACAAAACGCCTTCCAATACAAACGAGTACAGCAAAACTTCACCACCATCAGTGATTGGTTGAACAAAGAGGAAGACTGTGAAGAAGAGAAAGAAGTGGCTGGCTACAGTCCCATTGAAGTGACCACGGAGAAAGACTTTTCTCTTTTTCATGAGTTGGAGGTCGCCGAAATTCAAGCTTGGATTGACATGATTGGTAAATTGCTGGCAAACCAGATGAGCCGTCGTTATAAAATTTCTGTTTCAAAAGGTCACCTTGATTTGAGAAATTGTATCCGGAAAAATTTACGCAACAGCAATGAAATCATTGATTTGTACCGCAAGAAAAAAAGAACGAAAAAATTGCGGATGGTCTTGTTTTGTGATGTGAGCAAGTCCATGGAGCTTTACAGCCGCTTTTTCATTCAGTTCATGGTCGCCTTTCAAAAATCCTTTCGTCAGATAGACACGTTTGTGTTTAGCACCGCTTTGCATTATATCACTCCCTATCTACGGGCTGGCCCTATTTCTAAAATACTGGATGACATTTCAGAAAATATCGACGATTGGTCGGGAGGCACGAGAATCGGAAAATGTTTGCAGGATTATTTGGCCAAATACCAGCATAACACACTGCATCGCAATACCATCGTCTTCATTGTCAGTGATGGTTGGGATACGGGTGAATTGGAATTGTTGGACAATGCAATGTTTGAGTTGAAAAGAAAGGCCAAATGTGTCATCTGGCTCAATCCACTGAAAGGTTATCATGACTATCAGCCCAGTACTCAGGGTATGCAAACTGCATTGCCTTACATTGATTTCTTTGGAGCTGCCCACAATCTGCAAAGTATGAAAGAATTTGCTCACTATCTCTCCCAAATGCCTTTACGGGGTAGGTAAAATGTTCTTCTGCGTCCTGAGTACCCTATGAAAGTATTCCCCTTACAGACAAAAAATACTGTCAATCAAAAAATATCATCCAACGTGAGCTTTCCGTTTCCTGTAGAAAAAATCAACACTAGACAATCCTGGGCAGCCAATCGGTTGTGGATGGAAAATGAAGCCCTGCGATTAAGACTGTTTGGCAGAAAAAGCCGCTTGCACCGGTGGTGCTATGTCTGTGCGGAAACAATGCTGAAATGGGCGTTACACTGTAGCGGGTTGTATCAGAAGGGGGTGAGGAATGCATACGATATTGTCCTGCGGGAAATTCCCATCTATCTGCCGAACTTACCGAAGGTCTTTAATGGTTTCACGATTCTTCATTTGTCCGACCTGCACGTAGAAAACATGCCTGGTTTGCTAGATCAAATCTTACGTGTTATTGATCAGCGTAAGGTCGATTTATGTGTGTTGACCGGGGATTACCGTGCTAAATTTCATGGTCCAGCCCAACCCGTTATCGAGCAGTTAAAGCAGTTGGTTGATGGTATTTCCAGTGGTTATGGTTTCATTGGAGTGCTCGGAAATCATGACAGTTGTCATATCGTCAATCCTCTGGAAGAAATTGGAATTCGCATGTTGATCAATGAAAGCCGTTGGATTCACAAATCCAATGAACGTTTTCAAATCATTGGCACCGATGACGTGAACCTGTATTATACCGAACAGGCCCTCCATGCTTTAGAAAGTGCTAAAGAAGGTTGCACCATTGCCTTGGTGCATTCTCCTGAACTGTACGATGTGGCATCAGAAATGGGCGTGGATTTGTATTTGTGTGGCCATACCCATGCAGGTCAGATCTGTTTACCCGGTGGTAAAGCCGTTGTCAAAGGTGCTCTCAAAAAAGGACAGCAGTATTATCGTGGTATTTGGAAATATGAAAACATGCAGGGAGTCACTCATGCCGGGGTGGGAACGTCAGGATTTCCAGTCCGTTTCAATACTCGTGGAGAATTATTGTTGCTGAGGCTGTATCAAGGATGAAAAAATTTTTCTATAGTGTTCCATCGGTGTCAACTTAAGCAGGTTCCCCCTTTGCTAAAGGGGGAAACTTCAAGAAAATACTTTTCTGGAACACTATAGAGCACTATATTAGACAAGGTGGGTGTTTCATGGAAATTCACAAACTACAAAAATTGACCTCTTTTCTTTTCATCTGTTTGTTGGGACTGTTTTTAGTTGCTTGTGGGGGAGCAGGAAACGAAGACGACGACGAGGATGATTCTTCCGATGATGTGGTAACCGTAGGAAGTTGTGCTGGTAATGCCGCTTCAGAAGTGGTGGTTTTGACCGTCGGAAAGGGTTGTGATCAAAATATTACTGGTTCTGGAAACAATTTCTATGGATTCAGTACGACGGCTGAAGGAACCTATTCCATCAGTGTTGCCGATCCAGTGCCCAATGACACCAACCTGGACTGGGCACTCTACACAGAATCCGATTACGAAAATGGAGAGGTGATGACATGCACCGATACCAATAGCGGCAACCAGACCTGCACGGTGGATTTAACGGCTTCCAGTGTTTATTTTCTGATGGTGCAAAATCAAAGTGAAACTGCCACGACTTTCACGGTTTCGGTTTCTCGTCTTTGAAAATTAGCCACGAAGAACACTAATACCAAGTTGCGTTTAAAAAAGTGACATTCCAGAGTATTTTGTCATTCTGAGCTTGCGAAGAATCTCAATAATTTCAAAGAGATCCTTCGACAAG
>JANQHV010000548.1 GCA_028282505.1 SAR324 cluster bacterium
ACCCAGTATAAAAAGACCTTGCTGGAACGATTCGGCAATCCATCAGTCAAAGATCACTTGAATCGAATTTGTACGGATGGTTCTTCTAAAATGCCTAAATTCATTCTTCCTTCCATTCAGGAACATCTGCAGCAGGGAAACACACCTCGACTGCTTTCACTGGCTGTTGCAGGATGGCTTCGCTATTTGTCTGGTAAAAATGAGCAAGGAGAAACAATCCCAATCAATGATCCCATGGCCGATATACTGCTTGAAAAAGCAAAAGCAGGAAAGGAAAATCCCCATCCCTTGCTAGGTATCACTGAAATATTCGGAGAATTTTTACCCAATTCCCAGGGATTTATCGATTCTGTGACCAGGGATTTAGCAAGCCTTTATCAAAAAGGAGCCCGTGCGACCTTAAAAGAAGCATTAAATAAATAACTTATAGAGACAAGCACTCTTTAGTTATTTTTTGAATATTGATTTTAAACAGGAGAAGCTGTGACTGTAGAATGGTTCAATAGAATGCAATGGAAGACCCTGAATGTCTATCGGCAGATACACCATCTTGACAATGCAGGAATGCTCCAATGGATTGACCAGAATTCAGAATTTTTAAGAGAATTATGTTTTTTTAATAACCCCATGCAAATTAAAGGAGACGGACAATGGCAACAGTTAATTTAAATAAAGTCACTAAAGCCTATGGAGATGTGGAGATCGTTCATGGCATTGACCTTGATGTGAAAAATGATGAATTTGTTGTTCTATTGGGGCCTTCTGGTTGTGGAAAATCCACCACGTTACGGATGGTGGCCGGACTGGAGGACATTACTGGTGGAGAGATCAGAATCGGAGACCGAGTCGTCAACGACGTGGCTCCTAAAGACCGGAAAATTGCTATGGTCTTTCAAAATTACGCTTTGTATCCACACATGACTGTTGCTCAAAACATGGCTTTTGGACTCAAACTGCAAAAAATGCCAAAAGCAAAAATTGAACAAAAGGTTGAGGAAGTATCAAAAATTCTTCAGTTGGGCCCCCTGCTTCACCGACGTCCAGCAGACCTTTCAGGAGGACAGCGGCAGAGAGTGGCGATGGGACGTGCGATGGTTCGCACGCCTGAAGTGTTTTTGTTTGATGAACCCCTCTCCAACTTAGATGCTAAATTACGAACTCATATGCGCCTGGAAATTCAAAGGCTCCATCGCCAACTAAAAACCACAACCCTCTATGTGACCCATGATCAGATTGAAGCCATGACGTTAGCTGATCGAATTGTGATCATGCGGGATGGTTATATTGAGCAAATTGGCTCCCCCAAAGAAGTGTTTGAACGGCCAAACAATGTCTTTGTGGCTACCTTCATCGGCAGTCCTGCCATGAATTTGCTTCCCATGACAACCAAGCGTGCAATCAACGGACTGACCTTGGAATCCAATTCTATCAAGTTTCCACTTCCTGAAAAGCAAGGTCATCAAGTCGAGCCCAATATGGAAGTCTTGGTAGGAATCCGTCCCACCGACATCAACCTTGCTCAGAAGGATGATGGCATTGCTCCTCAATGGAAATTTGATGCAAACGTCGAAGTCACCGAGTTATTAGGGGCAGAAGCTTTATTGGATCTAAAACTCGGTAGCCATGAAATCATGGCTCAAGTGGATGGAAAGAAACTTCCTGAACAAGATACGACTATTCAAATTACTTTCAATACTGAGGCCCTTCATATTTTTGATAAGAAATCCGAAAAATCTATTTATTGACCTCAAAACAAGAATCATTCTTACGTGTATTTACGGATTGAAATCTCATATAAATCAGGATATGCTGGCAAATTCCTGCGGGAGGGGTTTATTGGCTACCTTCCGGCCACCGTTGCTGATGAAAAGAAAGGGGGTTATGAAAATTTCATTAGTTGCCTTTGCGATGCTACGGGATGTGCTTCCCCAAAATCCATTGGAATATGAAGTCCCCGATGGTTGTACCGCCCAAGAACTCATCCAGCAATTGGCTCAGGAATTTCCTGAAATGTCAGAAATTTTAACGTACACGCGTTTGGCACACCAGGAAGATTATGTAGGCAAATCAACCGTTTTACAAGGAGATACGGAATACTGTTTAATACCACCCGTCAGTGGTGGATAATTTAGCTAGATCCTCCGATTCTTTTTGTCCTAAGGTTCTCACTACTATGGCAAAAGAACGATAGGGTTTGCAGGGAAACGTGCAAGCCTCCCGTGTTTGGAAAGGAGAAAAATGATAGATCGTTACGGTCGCAATATTAACAAGCTTCGTCTTTCAGTTATTGATGCATGCAATCTTTCCTGCATTTATTGCGTCGGGGAGGTTGGTGGACATCAAATTTCCCAAAACCGTCTCAGTCTGGATGAGATGGTCGGCCTGGTTGCTCTGCTCAAAAAACATGCTGGCATTGAAAAGGTTCGCATTACTGGAGGTGAGCCGTTACTCTTCCCTGCTCTTCCCCAACTCATCGAAAGCATAGTCAAGCTGGGCGTCAACGATGTCCGTTTGACAACCAATGCACAGCAACTCCGAAAAAAAGCATTCATTTTGAAAAAATCGGGTCTCCAGGGGATCAATGTCAGCCTGGATTCGTTGCAGCCTCAAACATTCTCTCGCCTTGCCCGTGGAGGTAAACTAGAAAAGACCCTGGATGGGATAGAAACAGCTCTACAGATTGGCATACCCGTCAAGATCAATACTGTTGTCATGAAAGGGGAAAATGACCAGGAAGTGAATGATATCCTGGAGTATGGTCTCTCTCATGGAGTAGAAGTCCGTTTTTTGGAAGTGATGAAAATGGGACCTCTTTATGAACAGGGAAACCCCAAGTTTGTAGCAATGGAAGAGATGCTGGCGCAAATAGGTCAGCGTCACTCCTATTATGAAATCAGCTCGGCTACGGATTCAACGGCAGTGCGTTTCCGTGTCAAAGGAGGGACATTTGGCATTATTGCTAACGAAAGTGCACCGTTCTGTGCGTCCTGTTCCCGGCTACGTTTGACTTCGACTGGAAAGCTGGTGGGCTGTTTGAGCAATCCACAGGAAATCCCGCTTCGACATCTTTTGCAAAGTGATCAGCCCGAACAGGAAATCAAAAAGCTGGTTGCTCAGTCCATTGCCCAAAAACGAACGTCTGCTTTTACAGGTTCTCTGTTAGGGATGTCGGCTGTTGGAGGGTAATATATCATCAAGCTTATAACAATTCAGGCTGATGCACTGATCAGGCTTTGCTTATCTAAATTCACCATATGCCTCAAAATGCCAATGATCTTTCCTGCATGGGATGCATGGTATGATCAAGCGACGTTTTCAACCGCATTCTCTGTCTTACCCACCAATATCTTTAATAGCTAATACTAAATTATGTATACGTAACAAGGGCATCGGTTGCTGAGTCTGGTTTGACATCACTATCAAATCAATCCACAGTTCCGCTCCCTCTGTCGAAGGAGAGTTACCAAGCCAATTTTGCAGACCAGCCGACAAATCACTAATCATGTTTGTGAGATCTTTTGCACTGCTATTTTGCGTATTGCTGTTTTGCACATTCACATCCAAAGGGGGTTGCATGAGGATCGGAGTAGAAACAGGTCTTAGATTGGCATTCAATTGGTACTGATAAGCAGCATTGATCTGAAAAGTAAGAACTTCTTGCTGGAGACCCTTCAGCAGGGAAGTAAACATATTGCTTAACTGCTCCTGTAGCGTACGTTTGACCGGTTTACCCGATCCTATGGAGGCGATATCGATTGTTTGCGTGTATTCAACATTGGGATGACAAGAATTGGTAAATTGTACGTTGTCAGTTGTATAGATAAAAGGATCGGCAATCTTCTGTTTTGGTATCAGCCACTCATTACGTTTCACAAAAGATGAAGCCGATGCGCTTTGCCAGGAGAAAATATCAATATCTTGTACAACAACCGTGCGATTCTGTATGGATTCGGCATCAGCAGCAAGTAATTTTTGGCCTTTGGCATCTTCATAATAATAGCTATAGTCGCCACTTCCTCCCGTATAGGTTTGACTGCTGTAGCCTTCCAGATTGATCACGGAAGCACCGATCCCAGAAGGTGGTTTCCCATGAATCGTGATTACAAATACATTGGGGGTGTTGTCAATCGTCGCTTCTCCTTCTTGAACCTGGAATTGATACTGGGTATCCGCTGTATCGAGTGCTTTCTTTTTGGATAACGTGATCCCTTTTTCCTGAAACTTATTCAAGACTTTTGTAATGATTATAATAAATGACTCCAGAGCAATTTTGGCATCGGTCTTCTCATTTTGGGGAGGAGGATCATCTATTTTGGCCAGTTTATTATTTAGATCATCTTCAATAGCCGGATAGACGCTCACAAACTCAGCTAATTCCGCAAAAGCATCGTCGCTATCGGCTACTGCCGTATCGGCTGAGGTTTGCGAATTGAAAGTCACCTGACAATGAATGATATCTTGAGGATAATGGAACGATTGGGAATAGGTAAACTCATAGTTCCACTTGGCGATAGTACTCAAATCCGTGATCGTTGATGTCGGAACAACGGCCTGCCCTTGTTGGAAAAGCATAGTTGGAAGTTCCGGATAGGAGAATAACACCTGAGGTATGGTAAATTGCCCCAATGATTTGATTAGGGGACTATTCTTATCTGGTACGACAAAACCAAGCCAACTGGAAGGTTGATACCCTTCCACATCGGAGATGGTTCCTATTTGATGTTCTATGGCCGAGCCATGATAGCTTAGATCCAAATCGATTGCCGAAACAATCTCACCATCGCTGCCTTTCAACAAATTGTCGGAAGTGAGCAGGAAAGAGAGAGGTTGATTATCTTGCTCTTTTAATTCGAGTTTAGGAGAAGTCAGCGTGGCATTGTCAATCGCCGTGTTTTCACTAAGGTTATCCACAATGCCCCCAAAAAGCCGTGGAGGAGTCGTGGCAATCGAGCTTTCTTTGATATTGGCCTCGACTTTAGCCTGGAATTCAATGGCGGCACGGGTGGTATAAGCACTTTGTGCCTCGACTAGTAACTGTTGATAAAACAACTCTCTGACACAATCCGGATTGGAGGTATCGCCTTGAAACACGGGAATCATCAAATCCTTGACTATATTGGCCAACTCTTTTTTCGTCTCTAACAACAGTTGTAGATAACTTTTATCGTTACTTTTACTCTTTCCAAGAAGCTGGATGGCCGCTGTGTATTTAGGAGTGAGTATATTATCCAAAGCACTGACCAGTTGAGCCCACCAAATATCCAGATCGATATTAACAAAATTTTGAGGAGTCGCTTTGGTGCTGATTCCCTTACCGGTTGTATATTCGTAGATGTCAACCTGACTGCGACTTTCCAGTTGATTCGAGATTGGCTGGCGGGCAAAAATGGCGGGCTGATTCACATTTTGTATCGCATAATGGATGCCATTTTTGTCTGTGCCCGACTGTTGTCGTGCGAGTTTGACCACCCAGGTATTCTTGCCATCCTGTAATGTGGAAAAGCCAGAGCGGTCAATGCCTGTTGCAATCTTCAACTCATAGGCTTCCTGTTGAAATGCGGTCTCAAAATCCTGGGCAAAGGAAAGCAAACTCTGATCGGAGCCATTCGCCCCATCCGTCAAGATGGACACGGGAGAGCTAACCTGAGCGATGTCCGCGGTGGTTCTTAAATCGCTATAAACATTACCGCTGTTGCGTTTGATGACAAACGAGAGGCTGAGTTTAAAAATTTGGCTTTCTGAGTAGATGTCAGCCATGGTGATCACGGATTCGATTTGGTAAGAAAGTTTCGGTTCCGCAACGGTTGTGCTTCCGGATGCCCGGTTGCCCACAAATTGTTCAATCGTTTGCAGCCAGGCGATCAGTTTTACAGCCTCTGTATCGGCCAGGGAGATCGGCTCGGTAAGCAAACTGGTTTGTATGCTAAAGCTCACATAAGGGGTCGTAGTGTTATTGGGGTTGGTAAACTGCTCCAAAAGTTGAGAATAAAGGGGCAAGGATTGTTGGGCGTTGTCGCGAACCGTCGAAGAAATCACTTGAGACTGAGCGGCATATAACAAACTGGCCTTGCCACTAAAGTTCAGATCACCCGTAGAACTGACACCACTGACCCGCAGCTGATAAATTTGATTGTCAATCAGGTTTGCTCCGGTCGTTAACGTCACGGTTTTTCCATCTGCGGAAAGTGCGGCAGTTTGAATGACAACGGACGTATGATTCGATGTCTGTGTTAACTGGTAATTCCCGGTTACCGTCGCTTCTTTTTTCTTCACAGCGCCGGTAAACGTGACCGTCACCGTGGTAGCGTTGGTGGCGTTAGCACTGATTAACCCCTGGTAGACTTCCGGACTGAAGTTAAAATTGAGGAAAATTGAGGACTGTTTTGTTTTATTCAGTTTAAGCTGCCAATTGGAGGAAATGGAGGGCCATTGATTAACACCTAGGAGGGCATCCGTATAACCCGTCAATAATAATTTTGGACTTAACGGGCTTTGTTTTCCTACCGAACCGGAAAGATCCGTTATCATGCGGTTCCCATAAACATCCAGCCAGGCAAAATTGAGTTGTAGTAAGTCCCCGATTCCACCATAGAGATTTTTGGTTGTATTGCCCTGACCGGAAGAATCAGATAGAAACCTTGTATACGGGGTCGCTTGTGAGTAGTTCCAGGTATTTCCTTCGGTAAGACTGATGGCACTTCGGATTTTATCTACATTATTAGCATTGCCATTCGCCATTGGGGTGGCGGGAAGGCTGTACGGGCTTTCATTAAAATAAAAATTATGCCCTACCTGATAATGGAGCAAACTGAAGTTGTTCAGCAGATAATTTTTGGCATAATCCGGATCACTGGGAGAAGCGGGCACGGCTGGTGGCACGGGTCTCTCTGTTAGCAGCGACATCACACCAGGAGGGACCATCGGCATAAACTGTTGTGGCCCGGTTTGTACCGTAAGCTTGGTTCCCGTAGCAAAAAGAGCTTTATCTTGATTGTCAACGGCTAAACCTGTCAGATTAGCGTTATAGTACTTCGAGATCTGATCCAGCGTGTTTTCTGTTGTAGTCGATTCTATTTTCAGATCGATTGGGGGAAGTTTGAGAGCCCATCCCTCCGGCAGCGTGGATGGCCAGTCTGTTATTTCCTTGTTAGCGGTCTTAATCGCCTCCTCGGATACATTGAAGTGAGTGGCGATTGTCGATAGTGGTGAGGCTTCTCGCACCAAATAAGAGCCTTCATTGATCTTTATTTCAACTCCTGTATCAAGCGTTAGGTCTTTATTATCAAGCGCCATTTGGTGAATATTGGCGTAGTAGCTATAGGTAACTTTAGCCAGGCTATCCTCACTTTGGAACGTAACGGTTTCCTCTTCCGAACTCACTTGAGCGAAAACATTTTCACTTTCACGGATAAACTGACCAATTGCCACGCTATTCATATAATTTTTCAGGCGGTTTTCATCCGTGGTAACCGTGGGTTTATGGTACAGAACAATCAGCTGAATCCTTGCTTCCTGATTATCGTCAAAAATCCAACCCGGGAGCCCGGTTTTCGTCTCGGTATTATAGTAATACAGAAAAAAGCCCCCTTGGCGAGTAATACTGGCTTCCCAAAGCAGTTGAATCATTTCCAAAGGAGTATTGAGTAAATTTTGTCCCGATTCCACCGCTTCCAGTGTTGGCGTCGCGCTCAAAGTCTCCGCTGCTGTCTCCGTGGAGAGGTTCACCTGGGCAATACCGATCGTTAACTGAGAATTGTCATCGCTTTGCAGTCCATCGGAAATCTTGTTAGCGCTGGTATCGTTTCGTAATTGGGGGGGATATCCCAAAAACAGACTGTGAATGGAGCCATCGGAGTCCAGCTGATCAATGAGTCGTTCCATCATCAGAATGCCATTGCCCGAAGCGCCCACGATTTCATACGTGTTTTGAGTCGTGGGGGCATCGTTATCCACAGGAACGGATTTGATGGTAAATTCAATCGTGGTGGCCCAGCCGTAATATTCCAGATTCTCCGCTTGCATCCCTCCGGTTGCTTCATTGAACAGGCCGGTTTTTAGCTCAAATCGAGGATCGATCTTTCGGTCTCCACCCGGCAGATTGACCATGGTATCGGGAAGTGCCCTTAAACATAAAGAAGCCACTCCTGCCCGTTTGGTTCCATAAGGCAAGGAAACCGTGCCGGCAGCTTGCCAGACCGTAGTTGTTGTGAGTGGATAAGAGGGATAAGAGAGAGCAACCATCTCTCCGGTACTAATGACTGTACCAGTGTCTAACGCCTGGGCTTGCGCATAAGTTTTAACCGCTTGAATCCGATTGTACGCGTCGGAATCTTTTTCAATCTTGAACGTTGTTGTGGTTTTTGTCGAATTACTTCCGCTAAAGGCCAACCAGGGAAGTTTGCCCACATCAGAATTGCTTAAAGTAATGGTAAAGGGATTGGCGCCGATGTCAGGTAGTAAAAATTGTTGCCCCGTCAAAGCGTATAGACCTGCTGTTGGCGTATTATCCGTGAACTTGTTATCATCCGTTACCCACATTCCGGGATGTTTAGGGTTAATACCATCCGTTGGCAAGCGCAGTCCAGCCATGTAATAGCGGGAGATCATACCAGACAGATGTTGCAACATCAGGCAACGTTGCGCCTCCGCAATCAGTTCACCAACTGAAAATTGTGGCAGATGGGGCAGATTTAAATAAGGTTCGTTGTTGTCAAAAATCATGGTCTGATCATTGCTTTCCGCCAGAAGTTCCATGGAAACGCCGTAAAGATCGATCACGGATTGTAGCGCATCACCCACGATAATCGTCCGTGCGAAGGCTGGTAAAAGCAGGACCGCCAAAGGCCGGATGATGTTTTGTTCCGCTACCTGGATGACCAGATTTTCCAGACTCACTTCCCATTGGATGGCGACATCGGATAACAAATCACCAGGCTGGATTTGGTAAGAGGTCTTGTCAGGATAGGTGATTTCAACCCCTGGCTGCAGAATATCAATCGCGCTGTTGCATAACGCGAGTAGTTCCAGGTTCAGATAGCCTTTGTAGATATCCTGTTCAAGAATGGCGGAAAAGCTCGTGGCCGACTGACTGTAATTTTGATAAGTCAACACCGGCAGCCAAACAGATTGATCCGCTCGAAACAACGCGTTACTCAATACATCTGAGAAGTTCAGGAAGGTCGCGACACTCTTCGCGTTGACTTGCGATGCGATAAAAGCAAGCGTGTCTCCTATCTTTGTGGTGTAATTTTTTTCTTCAAAGGTAATGACCACACCGGGTTGGATGATGTTGACATTGCCAATGTTGATGGCCGCCAACTCATAGGCTGTAAACCTTCTTTCAAACCTGATTTCGCTGATACTTTCAAAGGTGTCGGTAGCTTGTGGCGTATATGTATAACCAATATTGAGGGGCTGATTGGATTGTAAATTATGGGTGGCATTGGCTGTTAAAAGGTCGGAAACCGTAAAGATTTCTTCACCTTTAAACTGTCCATTATTGTTAACCCATTGGACAATAGCGCTCAAGGATTGCCCCTCTTGCAGGGGATACTTAAAGTTACGCAGACCCTCCAGCAGATTCTGCACCATTTGCCGGGCGATAAACAAAAAGTATTCACCAAAGATAAAAGCGGATACGGATGCTTCTTGCCCCTGAGTATCCAGCAGTGCATTGTCACTGTTTTGGCTATTTTGTACCTGTACCTGCAGTGCAGCAAAGTAGTCGTCCAGCTTGTTTAGATAGTCGGCTCCAATGGAGTTATAGTCCGCGAAGGTATATTTAATGGCCGATTGGCTTCCATAGGCCGGAATATCCAGTTCAAGCAGGCCAGGTACCGGAAAAATGGTGGCAAAGGTCTCTTCAGCGTCAGCTTCTTCCTCTTGGTCGTCCCCCTGGCTGAACGTAAACTGAAATTGGCTGGCAAGAAAGGTTTCAATATCGGAAACAGGTATTTTTTCCAGGTTTTTACTGTTCGCGAGTTGCCGTTGAATTTGTTTTAACTGTTCTTCAGTAACAACCAGCGCGTCGACTTCGGTGTCTGTCATTGATTTGGTCTGGATTGCCGCTATCACCCAGCGAGTTACTTGTTTGCAGAGTGATTCAAAGGGTGAATCTTCTTGCGCTCCCATCGCTTTGAGTGCGCTGCTCAAATCACTTGTGTCCGCCGGTGGGGTGGAGTCGAGAAACAAGAGAGCCACATAACAGGGAGACTGTTGTTTTAAATCTATTCCGGCTTTGTCACCAACCATGCTGAGTCCCATTCCCACATATCCGCTAATTGCTGTTTTTTGTGCCGGAGCTGCCAAATTTGCCCAGTTCAGGGTCACAGGGCTCAGGGATGGCGACTGTAGCGCCCATAGGCGTGCGCTGGGGCTTTTGGCCAGCAGTCCCTTGGTTTGTGGCTCAGGAATTTGCCACGGGGCGTTCCCTTTGTTTTTAAAGGTTAAGGTCTCCTTAATGCGCGTTGAAAAACTATAATTGATCGTAATTTTTTTCAACCACAGATTCACTTTGATATGAGCGGCGGCATCAATGGAGGCGATAACCGAGAGCGCCATGGACTCATAGGATTGATAGTCGGCTTGTAGGAGCAGATTGAGAACAACATGCACATCGGCCTTGATCACCACAAAGTCGACGCTTCCATAGACTTTCCCTTGAATCCCCAGGGTACCAGTCAGATGAAAATAGTAGTCTCCTTGCAATTGATCACTGCTCTCGACGGGGGTTGTGGTTTGATGGTAGGGGTTCCATTTGGCGAGCGCGCCTTCAATAATGCCGAGAATCGTCAAGCTCAATCCTGCCTTGAGAATCCCTTTGTCAATCGATTTGCCCACTCCCAATTGCATACCAAAGCCAAACACAAGCACCGGGTTGAAGGTGCCGTTGGTGACAACGGGTACTTTGTCCGTGCTGGCGCTGGAGAGCTTACCAAAATAAACACCGCCAGACCCGATAACGGGAATACCCGGCGGAATGAGGGCTTCCACAGAAAAAGAACGGGAAAAATCCTGGTTGTACGGAAAGCCGACATCAATTTTAAAGTCTCCGTTGGTATAGATTTCAATACCAAAACTGGGCATGGTCAGGGAGTAGGCTCCGATGTCAAATCGGCGCATCAAGGTCGGTAAGTTCAGTTCGGATTGAAAGACACCCAGCCCATCACTGACTCGCTGGTAGCGAATCTCAAACTCCAGCCCCGATAATATCTTGGCCGGTTTGCCAGCCAATGCCAGGCGCAGTCCGTAGAGTTGGGGGTCGTTGAATACCGCTTGCATGGTCAGCAGGTAATTATCACTACTGGAAGCCATGAGTTGTTTGTTGTCTTCCAGGCGAAGCAGTCCAAAGTCCGTGCCGAATAACCAGGAACTGTCCGGGGCAAAGTGGATCGCTGGAATCTGCCCGGTTTCGGTGGCAGGCAGGGCTTCCATCGCGGCAATGGCCTCTTTGATATTGCTGACCGGGGTCTCACTGAGTCGCACATGCTGCCCCATGGCCAGTAGGCGCAGATCCAGGTACTGATTTCCCTGTCCCGACGGTGCGGGTGCTGTTTCAGGTTGGGTTGCGTCCCAACTCAAAGGAGCGGAAGGGGTTGTTTCCCACGGGAAAAATCCCTTTACTTGAATCGTAACGCTCTTTTTCCCTGGTTTTTTGGCATTGGGACCATAGGTCAAGGCGATGCCACTGACTCGGGCAATGCCGATGTCCAGAGAGTTGATATCAATACTCAAGCCAACGGTTTTGTCAGTAAAGTCGTAGACCAGGGATATCCCACTCAGGCTAATGTCATTGAGAAGATCCCACGGTTCGCTTAAGCCAAAATGGGAACTGGTCACCCAGGAAACCATGGTTTCGATGACCGATCCCAGAGTGAAGGTATCGTTAAATTTGAGTTCGGCAATTTGATGCTTTTCGTTGTTTTCCGTTATCTTCCCTGTCAAGCCCTTCCATCTGATGCCATAGCTGTTATCTTCTGGAGCAGGACCGTAGGTGTAAAAAACTTTGAGGGCAATGTTGCCATCCCATTTGATTTCAGCGGCAATAGAACCATATTTGCCCGATTTGTTTTTGCCAATCGCCATGCTGGCGGTAAAACACAAACCCAAGGGTTCAATGTTCCACGGCTTCGCTGTTTTTCCGGTCAGGCTCCAGTGGGAGGTGTTGGTTTCTATGCTGACGCTCAAGCCATCAATGCCAAACGTTTGTTTGGTGTCCCAATCCAGGTATTCTTTGATAAGCGTGCTAATGGGAATTTCACCACTTTTTTGTATGCTCTCTACAAGCCATCCTTGATTCTTGCCTTGATAAATGACGACTACCATCAGTTCGATATTGCTACCATCCGCAGAACCGATTAATGTTGTCCCACTAAAACTACCAAGATTGAAACCGTCTGTCCCCGTAATTTCAAAAGAAAGTCTGGTGATGGTAAAGAGCTTGGGAATCAGTTCCCAATTTGTATCGACCGTACAATTGACACTAAAAGAAGAGAGTGGGGGATTGACGGTAAAATTAAAATTGGTAATGGCTGCTTTCAAATCCAAGTGAACATCAACACCAGGAAGGAACAGTTTGAACAGATCTCCCAACTGGATGCTTCCTTTGGAAAGGACTCCCTGAACCGTAAACCCCGGAATGGACGTACTGATTTGGATGGTGCCTTCTCCAATCGTAAAATTTCCCGTGACAATATAGCTAACCGAGCGATTTCTTATGTCACCCGGACTTTGGATAATTGTTTGAATTTGAATTCCCGTTACCGTAACTCCCGGAAGTAACTGCCAAGGGGTATTGATGGTAAAGATGAAAAGGAAATAACTTAGGTTTTTATTCTTTGAATCGTAGACAGTTTGCACCTCTTGCAGCCCAAGGGTAGCCCAAGCGTTAAAGGGTTCAGGTAAGGATTCCAATAAATTGATACCACCTGCTATCTGGTAAAAGTCTGAGATATTGGGGTAGGGACTTTCAAATATACCTGTAATAATCCATTGATTATTTACAACTGGGTAATTGATATCGACAGTTAAGTTGGTAGTGCATTTAATAGAACCAACCACACCACCCTGAACTGGTACTGCAGCTTCAAAAACGCGCATATCAAAACCTGGAGTTTCAAAACTGATCCACGGGACACCTTCTATATTCCAACTATCATCAATACGGCATTTGAGATTGGATACAATATTGTCAAACTCTTCGACGAACTCAATTGTTGTTGTAAAGTCCGGACCAAAAGCGGAAGTCGTAGCATCAGTCAGTAATACTTGTGATATATTGCCTGATGCATCATTTTTGGTGATGATATTACTTTTATCGATCTTAATAGAAAAACTATCCCCAGTGATAGACCGGTAAAAGCCAGAAAAATGGCTATCTGGCAAGGCAGCAAAAAGATTAACCTGATCATCTTTCCAAGTGTTAATAAGGTTGTCATAGATCTGTTTTAGAGTTAGAGGGGGTTTGACTGTTTCTCCTGGCAAACTTTCCGTTAAAGGAAAGTTTATTTCCTTATAATAATCCTCTGTACTTGCATTGAGAAGGGCCAGTCCAACTGAAAACTTATCATATAATGGCTGCTCAGCAGATTGTTGAAGTAACTTAAAATAGTTATATAATTTAGTATCCTCAGAGTAAGCAGTATTAATAAATTCTACAACTAAATCTACAGATTGTAGGTAATTTTCATTTGAGTTTTCACTAATATAATTACTAAGTTGTTTCCTGATTATATTACTAACATTGGCACATTCCCTCCCTATTTCTGTATAATTAAACTCAGTTGTAAAAGCAGGTTCTGGATAATAGCCATTTTTACCAGATACTTTCGGCAATTGAAAAAAAGGCTTTCCCAAACTAGCTGCTAGACTTAATGTGGCTTGCCCTTCAAAAATACCAGGCATCTGAGCAATAGCATAAAAATAATTAAAAATTTCTGGTGGTTGACTTCCTATTGGCAAAACTAGAATACTTTGTTCTTTTAAATTTTTTATAGTTTTTTCAATATTGCTTTGAAAAATGGACACATTGTCTTCAAAAGAAATCTGAAATTCTTGAAATTCATCAACAAAATCTCTCAGTTTTTGTTGGTTTATTATAGGTTGTACTATCTCTTCTTTCTTCTCTTTTTCATTATATTCTCGGTGTCCTGCATACTGATTATTATACGTCTCCTCAAGAACTTTGTATAAATTCCCTCGGTTACCATCGATTAAGGGGTTTACAAGTGAATCATCAACATCATTGGCATCATGAAGTATTAGCAGAACAATTGGATCTTGCTTATTATACTGTTGGTTATACCGCACACAGATTATAAGAATATTGAGCAAAATCTCTGCTTTATTTGTAAATCCATGGAAACCATAGATAGGCCAGAGCTTGACATTCTGCTTTGCCTTGATAGCTTTTAAAGTTTCATCTGCATTTTTTACATTGAATTTCAATAATGATTTCTCATAGCCCTTCCAAACATTTTGTGGTACATTTCTGACTGTTTCCTTGTTAAATGTGTAACCTAGTAGCAAGGTTTTTTTATAGTAATCATTGATATTAAGTAGTAAATATTTATCATCTTTTTGCTTTACCTCAATAACACTCTCTACAGAATGACCGGTAATACTTTTCGAAATTATTTCCCAACGATAGGGCTGTAAACATAAAAAAAATTGAGCATTTATTTTTGTTAAATAGCCTATAGTTTTATTATTTATATCATCTAGCCCACCGGTAAATCCAAACGTTACTGGTTCTAGATTTGTTGCAGATGCAAAGTCTAAGAAAGATATAGACGGACAGGTTCCGTAAGAGATGGTTTGTTCATTAATTGACTCGTTTAACTTCACACCAGGAAAAAGTATTGATAGTTTTTCAGGGTTGTTATATTGATTCACATAAATAATGCGTATCTGCTTATCATATTGAAATTGCTCTATTAATCTTTTTACAATATAAACAGTGCTGGATTGATGCCCATATCCATTCGTACCAGCTACAATGAATCGAATTTCGCTCTGCTGACGAAGAAACTGTCCAAAGTCACAAACGCCTTTCTGAACTATTTCATTATTTTTATCAGTACTTTTGTTTAAAGCTTTTAATAGTTGTTCAAGTTGTCCCATAATACTTCCTCTCTTTCTATACGGCTATCAAATCAAAGTTAACGAATTTTTCTTCTGATCCTTCTGCTTATACATCGCATACCACCCCAACCCGGAAGCACCGGTATTTGCTTTGAGATTGGGATTCCCAAAGAGGTAAAAGAGAGTGGAGCCATTGGGAGGAATTTTGAGTAAACCTAAAAACTTCAGGGCAATATCGGTGAGCATCAGCACGAAACCTTTGTCTTTGACAAACGCCATACGGATGTTGCCAAACGATAGTTTGAGCACGTTTTGCAGGCTGATGAGTTTTGTGCCTCCCCCAGCACCAGGCAGGCTGATACCGACCGTTGCTTGATAGCTATCTTGACGGCTTTGGGGAGACCAGGCCAGGAGCATGTCTGAATTAAAACCCGCTTTGCCAGCCAACGCTCCCGGACTGCCCAAATCAAGATTGAACCGTAGACCATACCAGGGAACACCGGAGACCCCGGCCAGTTGAAAATCGGGCATGACCGGTAGATACCCTTGTTGACTGGGATCGCCTTGCTCTTTATAAATCAACTGTTGTAGTTCCATCCCAAAACTGGCAACCAGACTTTGAGGTCGTGCCGTGCTTTGGCTGGGGTTGAAGCTGAGATTGGCGGTATTGAAGTCAAACGTCGTGACCGGGGCTTTGCCTGCTTCGGTCGTGTAGGCCATGCTGAGGGTCAGGTTTTCGAATTTGAGCCCCTGGCTGGGTTGATCCTCTCCGGCGGGACTGCCAAAGGAAAAGAGATCGAAGGTTTCGGTTGTACTGTCCACCGTTTGCTGTATCATTTTGAAGTCGATAAACCCCTTCATGGAGAAATGAGAGCGAATGCTGCTCGTATCTTGTTGTGCCGGAGGATCGGGAACCAGGGATATATCGGTGATCTCGAATTTATTGATAATATTGCTGTCGGGGTAAAAGAGATTGTCGTCGGTATTGTCAAATGAGTAGGAAGCCTGCCCGTTGCTATGTTGCAGGTTGCCTTTTAAAACAATGCTATTGTAGAAATTTCCGTGTTCTCCCATACTGGCAATATAGGAGCCAAATAGTTGGTTGAGCGTAACTTGAGCGTAACATTCAAAATTCTCTACCTGATTGTTCTGGAAAAAAGCCTTCAGTATCAGCAGGCGGAAATCGTATAGATTGCTATTGGATGGGGCCACGGCTTCCACCTGGATCGGATTGACATCCGGGTCCGTGTAATAGATCAGTCCGAACATGGAACTGGAATCCTTCAAATCCAAACTGTCTGGCTGGTTGTCGATCTGGCTCATGGAGATTCCCAAATGGTGAGCGTGAAGTCCGTCGGATTCTTTCATCCCCGCTAAGATGTTGTCGAGTTGGCTGGGTTTGTTGTTAATGTCCATCCGTAAAATCAGGATGCCCATCCAGTTTTCGTCGGTAGCGATTGTATTGAATGCTTGAAAATAAGAGTCATTTTGTTGACTCGCTTCTTGAAAGTAATCCTGCATCCATTGTGACAAGACGGCTATTTGGTTGACATCCGGCGTTGATTGCTGGGTTGTGGTGGGAGCCGCAAAGTCGTCTTTCATGGTCCAGTTTTCCGTGGTAGCTACCAGGTTTTCTCCCGTAGGGCCTTTGGGATCGAAGAGTTTGCCCCTGCAGCCTTTGATGATGATGATGTTTTTGTAATCATTGTAGTTGCTATTGCCTACGTTGGCCTCCAATTGCCAATCGTCAAGGCTCATCTTGCTATTGAAAGTTCCCAAATATTGCGTATTGGCTATCACTAAAAAAAGGTTGTTGGTCTGAAAAGCCTGAACCACTTTGTAATGGGGATCATTAAAAGAAAACTCAGTGACTGTATCTTTGCTAGTAATACGTCCCAGCAAAATTTTCTGCCAAATTTGTCCCGCGGTGGTAGACAGCGTGACTAAGGTACCGTTTTGAGTCACCACATTGTAGGTATCTGTCGTCGCTTTGAGTATAGGTTGAAGATTTTGAGCCTGGGTGATGATCTTTGAGCGGTTGGCGCCTATGATTTGTCGCTCAAAACCCTCGATCTGTTGGGAAGAAAAACCGGTATCTGTCGTGCCTGGGGTGACCCCGCCATAGGGGACCAATGGGAAGTTCAGTTCCAGGGTCACAGGCATGGCATCACCGAGCTTGATATGGCCAAGCAGGCTCGGATGCTTTTGATGGATCGGACCTTTTTGTCCGTAGAGATAGAAGTTTTCAGCTTGTGAAATATAGTTGATCCTTTGGTCTTTTTGACTGGTGGAGATCAAAACCGCCCAGGATGTCCGATAGGTTGGGTTGAGCAGGGGTTGATTCTGTGTCATGGGTGATTCCACCGGCGACGTGGTCGAAAGCGGATAAGTTGCGGCATAAGCCGGTTGCCGCGAGAGAAAACGGATATAGGCATCTTTGCTATATTGAAAATATTCGACGCCTTGCAGACCACAAAGCAATGTACCTGTAGTCTTCCCCTCAGGAATAACCAGGGCGAAGTCTCCTTCCGGAGCGAGTTGAAAGGGGTTGTTGCTGTTTGGGTCTCCCTGAGTAAAAACCAGGCGAGCCGGTAAATTGTTATCTGTCGCCGCTTTACCGGGAAATGGCTGGATTTGCAGTGAATTGCCCCAGGCGTCACAATAGAAAGAGTCCAACGGTTGGGTTGTGCCATCACTACCCATAAAATTGAAAAAGCTTCGACGGGTTTGATAGGCTTTTCGTATGCTACAGTTTGTCTCACTATCGCTACAGGACTCAGTTATCGCGTTAAAAAGATCACCGGGATTGATTGAGACAAAAAACTCAATCATATTGACCGAATTCGATGTTGTTGCATCCGTGGATTTGGTTTGAACGGATGCCACTCCACTATTGGCCATAGGCAGCCATTCCTGGCAAAGCGAGTTGTTATCGCTGGCATTAGGAAAGAGGAACTGAAACCCCCAATGCAGCTTTTCATAAAGCGATTGTTGTTCAATGCCCATTTCAAATTGGATACAGCCCGTTAACACGCTTCCAAAAGACAAAGTAGCCTTGGTGACCTGGGAGGTGACAGGACTTCTGGCTCCAGTAAAGGCGATTGTGATGTCTTTACTTCCTGTCAGCTCCAATGCCGTTTCATCCTCATTCAGGCTGATGGTAAACCCTTGCTCGATTTGCAAGCTCAAAAAACTGCTTACAATAGGGAAGACTGCCGATTTATCCACTTTACTACCAGCAGCATCGATACTCATGGCGGCAACGGTGTCTTTTGTGATCTCCGTATTGTCGGTCAGCCAAAAGATCGCCCGTGTTAACGATAAATCGCCAATCATGGTACCGATTGCCTCAACAAAGGTTGTGGCTTGCTCCACACTGGTCGGGGCGATACCAAAGCCGGAAAATACAAAAGAGGCGGACAGATCCACCTCTGTGAGAGCGTCTTTGAATGAAATCTCCGTTCCCGGAGGGGTGACGGTCTGAGGGAGAACCAATGCCAGATTATTGGTTTCTCTATCCGTTTCTCCTGTGCTCACCACTGCCAGGTAAAGACGCGTGTTGTATTGGTTTTGCTTAAAGATTGTGGTCTTATTCATACTGATTCTCGTATTCCGGTTATCACAAAATCCCTCCAATCCTTTGAGGATGGCTGCCCCGTCCCAAATTCACAAAAGTTATTTCTGTCGCCTGCCTAAAGAGAGAACCATTGAAAAATTAGTTTTCAAGACCTAATTTTTTCTTAAACAATTCATTATCTCGCAATAGGGTATCGATAATTTCCTGTTGCTGGTTAAGGGTAGCCTGTCGCTTATTGAGCAGATCTTGTTGCTCTTTTACCGCCTTTAAGAGAACAATGGGTAATTCGGACATATCCAAGGATTTGTAACCATTTTCTCCATCTTCAACCCATTCCGGGAATACTTCCTCAACTTCTTGGGCGATAATTCCTTTGTGAGTCCCGCTTGTCAGTTTTTTAATTCTCTCTTTTTCGCTATCCCACAATTTTTCGTTGTCTTCCGGATTATCGGCTCGAATATGATCTTGAACATGTTGTGTTTGGAGTTCTTGCGCTGTGTCGTTCCATTCAAAATTTACGGCTCGTAGAGATAATACTTTTTCCAAAACATTATCCTCCATGCTTTCAATATTTTTCTTCAGCCGTTCGTCTGATGCTTTCCTGCTTTCACTAACCCAATATGCCTTTTGGGTGTCATCACTTCCAGTTTCAGACATTTTACCGTTCGATGTCAGAGTCACCCATACGTCAGCATACTTTTTATGTTTATAATCCCAAGGTTTTGCCCAAACGGGACCACCCAGATAGATCGCGTTTCCTTTTCCATCATCTGAACCGTTTAGAGATAGGTGGGTGTCTACAGAACTAATGTCAACTCCATATGTGCTTCCACTAATCGTTAGTGCTGCTTTACTATTTGTAGATGTTAGATTGCTCACTGTTAAATTATCGTGTTGAGGATCAATCGTTATCCCTCTACCTGAATCGAACATAGTGATAGAATTGTCGTTGTTTGGCGATTGAGACGTGATCTTGTTTACTGCCAGGGAATCTTTGACTGCTATACTGCCTCCAGTGGGATCAGAGGTAATTGTATTGACTGCCAGGGAATCTTTGACTGTTACACTATCTCCGTGAGGATCAATTGTTATTCCATTACCATTGTCCTTATCGTACATATTAATAGAATTGTTTTCGTTTGGCGATTGAGACGTGATCGTATTGACTGCCAAGGAATCTTTGACCGTTACACTATCTCCGCCAGAATCAATTGTTATCCCGCTAGTAGATGTGATTTTATTTGTCGCCAAAGCCCCTCCTTCGACTGTCAAACTATTGCCAGTCCCGGTATTGTTCACCGTGAGCAGACTCTCACTGGTTTCGTCACTGATTTCTACCGGCTTTTCAAAGCGGATAGGATCATCTATTGTGCTTGTCGATGTATTTTTGTCTTTTGCCATAACACACTCCTTTATGAATGAATTTTTTAATTAATAGGGATTAAATTATTTTTTTTTGCACTTTTTCTTAAACAAGTTCAGATAAGCCGCATTTAGTTTATAATTACTGTCAGGCATTGGGTCACCGTTGTACCAATAACACTGAGCTATTTGTTTTGGTGAGTTCTTACCTTGATTGTAATTCAGATGGTAACCAGTGTAGACAGTCAGCGGATTGATTGTGGCCTGGACATAACCGTCGCAGATGGCATAGGATCTCTGCGTGCTGGACGCAATCGATTGTAACTCGAAAATAACGGGGTGATGATTTGTCAAATTCGAGTCTATTGAGCGAAAAAAGTGTTGATTGGGATAATAATTTTTCGTGATATTCCCCTTAAAACACAACTGTTCGGATAAAGGGTATTCGATATTGCTCAGACCAACAGTTGTGTGATCCGAGCCATAGTTTTGATGTAAGGCCACGCCACAAGCAAAAACAAGATAGGCTAAAGAGTCAGCAGGGATATCCGGCCCTTTGCCGTGCTTGTACTGTAATTTTAAATCATGCAATTGTGTGTTTAATGTTGAGACATCCGGAAACTGGTATTTTGCGGCATCATCAAATATCTTAATTTTCAGTCCTGCTTGTGTCGAAGTATAACTATTGCCGGTTTGGGAAAACGGCGTGAAATCCAAGGATTGACAAATTATTGAGCGATAATGAACGATTTGAGCAATCGCAACTGCCAGATCTCCGGCTAAACACCTGGTGCCACTGCCATCGGTAGGACAGTGCTTATTATAAGGATCTGTCTGCGTCCAGGCTGTTGTGATCCATCCCCCGGTCGTAGTTTTATAAGATGGGCAAGGGCAATTTTTGCCAGTCACCACGTCCACTTTGTTGTCTGGAGCGTTATTGGATGTCCCACTAACGGTTTTACTTTGGTCAATCATTGTAAACCTCCCTCAGGATCTGTTTAGGTTAGCTTTTTGTTGGTGTTCTTGCGTTGTTTCTCATTCAGAACTTGTCCCAGCTTTGTATGAAAGTTTCACTTTCATGCGTCGTTGTGCATCCCATTCATGTGGGTTAAATGGATAGCCCCTTCTGCCCTTGCGCCTTTCGTCGCATGAATTGACGCTCTTATTGACTCATCACCTTCTACAAAATTTGTATACGTCACATGATTTTTAACAAAGAGCCATTCTGGTGATTAAATTTAAATTATAGATGATTTGGTAAAAAAACCATTACACGACATTACATCGGATTACAGGGAATTACACATAGGGAAGGACACATAAATAGCGTCCTCATTTTATGGTACTGTTGGAACCAGACACATTTTCTCGTCTTGCTCGTGGAGGTAAACTGGAAAAGACCCTGGGTGGGATAGAGATGGCTCTACAGAGCCCAGAAACGGACGTCTGCTTTCACAGGGTCTCTGCTAGGAATGTCGACTGTTGGAGGGTGAGAGAGAATCCTCTAAGGCGTGCCAATGGTTCCAAAGGTCAGGGGCATGAAATTCCCTCCTCCTTGATTTTCCAGCACAATGACCGTGACACTGTTCAATGTCTGACTGAATTCGATTTGAGTGGCTTCGGTAATTATGGTGAACAGACATTCAAGGGGAGCGTCGAGCTGGACTTCTGTACTGCTTTGCTCGAATGCGGTTTCATGAGACAATTTATACTCACCGCAATCGTTTCCTTCCCCCAAGATGGTGGCAGTCAAACCGTCGGTGGGCAAGTTTTCTCCAGTAATTCGAATTGCCAAACTACCAGCAGGTGTGCTGAGGGAAGAATCGAGTGTCACAATGTTCGATGCCGATTCCCGGATAGCTACGTCTGGTGATCCCGTCATTGTTTCTTGGCTTTTCTCTTCAACGTCTCCTTCGTCTGCACAAGCCCATAGAAAAAATATTGAGGAAAACAACAAGAAACCTTTCAATGTAATTTTCATAAGTCCTCTTATTAAAAAATAATCCACTCATTAATTGTTCGGTCTCGTAAAAAATTCTCTTACGTCTCTTGTCGAAGCATTGCACAGTACGAGGAATAAAAGAATTGCGACTAAAACCATTTCAGTCAAGAATTGACTCATCATTTTTACCTTTTTTAGTGTCAATTGCAGATTATTGTTAGAAAAACGCGAATTCGGGATCACCCACTCGACAGGGGGGATTAAAGAGTCGAGTCTGATCAATCCCGAAGTGACGTCAAGAAGCTATACTGCGACAGATATGCCACGAGAAAAAATCTAAATAATTATTTTTAAATTTCTTTTGATAACAATGGGTTGTGGATTTTTTACAGGCAGTAAGAAAGATGCACAACGATTTGAAAAAGTGTCTAATTAGACAGAGTGTCTAAATACAGAGTGTCTAAATAGACACTTTGTATGACACAATAAAAACGGGCTCTTTTAGTGAGGTGGAAGTGAAGAATTTTATTCATAACGAAGATTAGCTGGTATATCATCGATGGTCATTATATTTTCTGAGATGTTTGACCAAGGAACACTTTTTTAGTAAAAAGAAGATTTTTGAGATGTGAGGAGGCAGAAATCAGCCAAATGGGCTATTCTAAATATCTTTACCGAAGGAAGTAGACTGTAAAAGGGATCATGAAAACGCTATTCATTGTCGTTATATTATTCATTCATTCTCTTGGTTTTGCCCAACATAAAAGTTGGGACCCTGCAATTTCGCTCAATAGTGAAGAAAAAGCATTTCTTCGATCCCACCCTATTATTAAAGTGAGCAATGAAATGGACTGGGCTCCATTTGATTTTGTACAGAATGGACAACCTGCTGGATACAGCATTGATCTTATGAATTTGGTGGCAGACCGCTTGAGGATTAGGTTTGTCTATGTCAATGGAATGACCTGGTCAGAACTGCTTGCCGCATTCAAAGCCAAAAAAATCGACCTAATGAGCGCAATCAATTATTCCGATTCCCGCACTTCGTTCGCTCAATTCACTGCTCCCTATTTTGGCAATGCGATTGGGTTGTTCAGCCGAAAGGGCCTTGACATCAATGCGTTATCGGATTTAGAGGGCAAGACAGTCGCAGTGCCAAAATAGGGAGCAGTGAATTGAGCGAACGAAGTGCGGGAATCGGAATAATTGATTGCGCTCATTAGGTCGATTT
>JANQHV010000570.1 GCA_028282505.1 SAR324 cluster bacterium
TTGGCCACATAATCCGAAAATTCCCCAAGAATCTCTCCCAGGTTCTTACCCGTTGTGATCATGCCCCATCCGCCAATGGAGTGAAAACGGATCGCAATGGATTTGTCCGGCAGGCAGGAAGGTGTTTCTTCTGAAACCACAGCATAGGGGTGATCAATACCCAGATAGATAAAATTCACACCTTCTCCAAATTTTTTACCATCTTGCCGGGTAATCTTGCCTTTGGCGAAATCGTAAGCACCAATAATGGATTCTGGTCTGAAATCTCTCGATCCCAAGCCATAGACCCCTGAAATGACTTGAGGCATTTCGTTGACAGGATTGAGTTTATCCAACCCCTCATATAGATTGGCAGAATAATTGTCTGCGGCTTTGCTCAAGGCAATTTTGATATCACGAGTCAGGGCATTGTCTCCAGACAGATGGTCATCGGATCGTTCTATCACAATCACTTTCTTTTTACCTTTCAGCGCCTGGATGATAGCATTTTCTGGAAAGGGGCGTAATACATTGACATGAATCACGCCAACATCCACACCTCTCGTTACTTTCAAATAATCAGCCGCAGCAGCAATGTTTTCAGCAGAACTGCCCAAAGACACAAAAATTGTATCCGCCTTTTCACAATTGAACTGGGAAATCAACCCATAGTAACGACCTGTCAATTGACCAAACTCTGCATAGGCCTGTTCAAAGAGAGGCAGGATCTCTTCTGCAAAATTATTCCGTCTTGCAGCCACACCATTCATATAATGCTCCTGGTTCTGAACAGGTCCCAACATGGCAGGATTTACCAGATCAATCATTGCGGGAACACGCCTTCTCTTTTCACCAAACAAAACCCGCTGTGCTTCCGTTGGACAATCAATGGTATCGTTGGCGGCCCCTAAAAATTTTCGGATTAATTCCGGTTCGGGCTTGAAAAAAGTGCGCTCCAGATGAGAAGTTAGAAATCCATCTTGTGCGTTGATTCCCGGATTCAGAGTTAGTTCATTGACTTTACGTAGAATAATTGCTTGATCAGCCGCTTGCTGAGCATCAATGGCAAAAGTGATATTCCAGCCTGTATCCAAGGCTGAGTAAATGTCATCATGCCCACAATGAACATTCAGTGCGTGTTTGGTTAAGGCTCTCGCACTCACTTCTAATGTCATTGTGCTTAATTTTCCAGGAGCGTGATAGTACTGTTCCAAACCATACACGAGGCCCTGTCCGGAAGTGAAATTGACGGTACGTTTTCCTGTCACCGACATTGCGATTGCTCCTCCTTGTGCCGCATGCTCACCTTCCGCTTCGATGGCAGTTAACGATTCACCAAATGCGGTCAATTGCCCCTTTGCATAGGCTAACTGGTACTGCTCTCCCATTTCAGTGGATGGCGTGATTGGGTAGAATACCCCGGCTTCTGCCATCAAGACTTCGGTTCCTGCTACCAACGAGTTGCCATTAATCGTCACTCGTGTCCCAGGGTACTTTGGTTTAGAATTGCTGTTTTTCTTTTTTGAACTCATACTTGTCCCCTTCTTAACTTTTATGTATTATATACCACTTAACTCATGTTACCTGTACGAAGCTTGCTATAGAGCGTCTGCCTTGATAAGGGAATTTCTTCACTTTACGCAAGGCACAAAGGCAGCAGGCACAAAGTAAAAAAATAGTATTTTTTTACTGTTCACAGCAAATGACTATGTTTTCTCCCCAGAATCCTAGTCATTTAGACTTCTTCTGCCTCTGTAACTTCTGCCTACATTGCAGAAAAAAAGAACGTAGCTGAAAGAGCAACTCCCATTGCAAGAGCTGTTCACGTAACCTCAGTTATTGACTCAAAAGTCTTAATTTCTCATATCATGCCGGATCAAATTCGGCATCTCAGTCAATCCGCATCGGGGGACCCGCCGGAATGACAAAATGATGTCACCAAATCAATAATATCAATGAATTAAAAGAATTTATGACTGTCGAGTTATTTACTTGAAATACTCAAACTGGATGCCAGGATCATGATATTTTCTGCGATTCATGAAGGAAACGCAGTTCGATCTTCCATCAAGAGACTCTTTAAAAATCTCATTATTGACCTGACCGTTGGCTTATTTGATATCATGCCGTCTGCCAGTAAGAGATTTACAAGTCTTCCCCCTTGTGATTTAGGAAAAAAAATCTTTTATCCATGAATTCAGTGTAGATGATATAAACAGTATTTTCAATGACATTGTCTGTAGAAAGCCCATATTTTTCGCAAAGAGGAGCAATTTTAATTCTTTTAAAATTGAATGTTACATAACTTTGTGCAATCAATATTTTAATGATATAATTTTATGTTTGAGTTTGTAAATTTAGGACTATAAACACTGAAATAGATAAAAATATCTAATTTCTATACACTGAATTTTATATATGCAAACCATTTCATCGAGATGCGCCCATGTTTTCGAAAAGATGTAGCTATGCCATTCGGGCTGTTGTTTACTTGGCTTCTTTGAAGCATCAAGAGTATGTTTCGATTCAAGAGATATCGACAAAGTTGAGTATCTCTTTCCATTTTTTAACTAAAGTCCTGCAACTGTTGACCAATCAGCACATTATCAATTCTTATCGTGGTCCGAAAGGAGGTGTTGCCTTAGCACGTTCTCCGGAAATGATCACTTTATTTGAGATTGTCAATGCGATTGATGGAGACAAAACCTTTACAGAATGTATTTTGGGTTTGGCGATGTGCGGAGATGACCATCCCTGTCCGCTTCATGATGAAGCATCGGTCAGGAAGGAGCAAATGAAAAGGTTGTTGGAGACAACAACAATTGCCAGTTTAGCCAATAAAGTGAAAGATTTGAATTTGCGCCTGGGTGATCACATAAATTAGATGTGGACTGTTTGAATCTTTGCTATACTGGTCTCCTATCAAGGAGGGAGACTCTTTGTTGGGAATACTATAGAAAATTAAATATCAAATAAAGAAAAAGGAAATATGACAAATAATTTAGACCTTTCTACTGTATCAGACAATGAACGATTGACGACTGTATCAACGGCTTATCAGGCACTAGAGGGAAATGGATCGTTGATCATTATTAGCACCGACAATTTTTTTCCAGTGATGCGTGAATTCCAGGAACAATTTTGGGGAGGATATGACTGGTATCCCATGTTGGCAGGGCCGGAACAATGGAAAGGTAAAATCATCAAGCTGGAGGCCATTCGCCAGCCTGATAGTACCGCAAGAATGATGAGGACCGAACATGCGCATTGTGATCAATTGTACGCAGAAGGGGAAACGGCACTGGGAGAAGATCAAATCGAAGTGTGCGAAGAGAACATGCGTGCGTTCATTCATGGCATGAGACGTCATTTTGAGATGGAAGAAGACATTTTATTTCCTGCCTTTGAAGCGGCAACTGGGATGGTTGGAGGGCCACCAGAAGTCATGAGAATGGAGCATGAGCAAATCAGAGGGGTGTTGGATCAACTTTCTGAAATATTGGATGCGCAACAGCATGAACAAATTTTTTCCATCGGGGAAACATTGATGATTTTGATTCAGCAGCACAACATGAAAGAAGAAAATATATTGTATGCCATGATCGACAATCACCTGGGAGGTCAGGTGGATGGTTTACTGAAACAGATGCAGCTGGTAGGGATTTGAATGAATCACAAAATTTTCAAAGAACGTTCTGTGATTACAGTAGACTGCCGGGAAATGTTTCCTCCAGAGCCAATGGTGAAGGTATTAGAAGCGGTTGAAACAATGGCATCTCATGAAGCTGTCTTGATGTTGCACCGCCATAATCCTGTCCATCTTTTCCCTAAGTTGGCAGAGCGTAAACTAGAGTTCCATTTAGAAGAACACGGAGATGATTCCATCGAATTATTGATTTGGCGTGACGATTCATGAAAACAGGAAGTTTACACTTAGACCAGGCTCCTCCAGAAGACATCCCTTTTCGCTTTTTCCTTTCTGCTCCTTTGTTTGGCATAATGGCAGGCTGCCTGATAGCTTTTCGAGGCAATAGCCTATTTTTAACGACCTGGCACATGGAAACCGTGGCGCTGACCCATTTGATCACTTTAGGGTGGTTGGCTCTGATCATGATGGGAGCGTTTTATCAAATGGTTCCGGTGCTGGTCGGAGGACATGTTCCTTATCTTCCTCTGGCTCGTATTGTCCATGGGGGGATGATTTCGGGAACATTTTTTTTTGCTGGAGGGTTGCTCAGAAGCAATGAACAAAATTTGCTCACGATTGGTGGTGTTTTATTGAGCATATCCATACTCTTGTTTTTGATTCAGTTGACCATCGCTTTGTTTCGGGTAAAGCCCAATCGTCCTACAGTGCTGGCAATGCAGGTCTCGATTATATCGCTGGCTGTCGTAGCAGTTTTGGGAGGGTTATTGCTTGGACAACTTGCAGGTTGGTGGGTTCTTCCTTTCAATAGAGAAATTATGAAAGGAATTCATCTGACGTTTGGTTTGTTGGGGTGGATTGGCTGCTTGATCATGGGAGTGGGGTTTCATGTGATTCCCATGTTTTATTTAGCCACTTCTTTTCCTGTCAAGCAGTCATGGTGGATTTTGTATTTATTGATAGCCACCCTCGTTCTTTTTCCTTTGAGTTTAGTGATGGAATGGGGGACGATCTGGAACATAATCATGTTGTTACCTGCGGTTGCAGGAAGCGGGTTGTTTGTGCTCACATTGTTGGATTTGTTTCGAAAACGTAAACGGAAAGTCGTTGATACCACATTGCGTTATTGGCAGTTGGGGCTCTTATCTCTGCTGCTTTCTTTGCTGGTTTGTCTGGTATATCCCTGGTTTCCCAACCAGGATTTGCTTTTTTTCTTTGGTTTGCTGTTTTTGATGGGGTTTGCTGTTTCCATTACCAATGGCATGCTTTATAAAATCGTTCCTTTCTTGGTATGGCTTCACCGTTTCAGTTCCTTGGTAGGAAAGGTTCGTGTCCCTTTCATGAGCGATATCACACCTGCTGCAAAAACACACCAGCAATTTCTGCTTTCAGTGGCTACCTTTGTAGTACTCGCCATTGGAATAGCAAGTCATCAGAATTGGATAATCCAACTGGGTGGAATGTTATTGGCGGGATCTTCGGGCATGCTGTTTGGGATTCTCTATCTGTCTACCCGAATCAAAGTTCCAGAAGTCTAATATTTAACTCCTTGTGGTGCTTTTGCATTGGGAGGATTGCTCCCTTGTAACGTCAAAATGTAAGTGACCACATCCCGGATTTGTTTTGAATCGAGAACAGATTTCCAACTGGCCATTCCCTTATCAGGAATTCCATTGCGTACAACATTGATCATATTTTGTTCTGTATTGCCGTGCAGCCAATAATTGTCAGTCAAATTGGGCCCAATTCCCCCCTCACCAATCAAACCATGACATGCTGCACAATTTGCCTGGAATATGCTTTTTCCTGTTGCCGTATTTGATGATGTATCACGAACTTCATGGCTTTCTTGACCACTGAGAGAGGTATTTTCCTGTTTGGGTACAGCAGTCTCTTGTGTTTGAGAGAGCCTGGTTGTTTTAGTAACCTTTCGCTCACTGTTTTCAGGAGATGTCCCTCCAAGATAATACAAGTAGTAATATAGCAGCCAAATCAATGCAAAGGAAACCACACCATAGAATAGCCAGACCCTCCATTTTTTGAATGGATTTTCGTATTCTTTGGAGCTGTTTCGTTCGTATTTGAGAGAACCCTCTTTATCTCGCTCCATCCTCTACAAACTTTAAAATAAGAAATTAACTCATGGACTTTCAAGTAATCATTGCGAGCATAGAGTAAATATAAGTATCTGTTGTTGATGAAGGTGTCTATCCGTAATTATACGTAGATTCTGGACAAGAAGGTCAAATTTTTCAAGAGGCTTTACTCCGTTGTGACAGAAACCAATTGATGGGAAATTGCAAAGCGGACTAATGTGGCAATATCATGGGTATTGAGTTTTTGCATGATATTGTATTTATGGGTTTCTGCAGTACGGGCACTGATCTCCAATTCATAGGCAATCTCTTTTGTTGTTTTTCCGTCAACAATTCGTTGCAAAATCTGTTTTTCTCTGGCTGTCAGCAAACTTTCCAAAGATTCTTGTTTTTTCATGTCGAGCTGATAGGCTGCTACGCTCTCTTCCGCTTCCTTAGACACATAAGTCTCTCCATTTGCCACGGCTTTGAGAATTGGGGGCAATTTATCCATATCTTCATCTTTGAGCAGGTAGGCCGATGCTCCGGCTTCAAAGGCATAGGTGATATATTCTGGATTACTGTAGGATGAAAATATAGCAATTTTGGTGTCAGGGCATTTTTCTTTAATGGCGCGTGCGGCCTCAATTCCATTCATTTTTGGCATAGAGACATCCAACATCACCAAATCGGGAGATAATTGTTCACACAATTGCACAGCATCCAAACCATCTTCGGCTTCCCCTACAATTTCAAATCCATTTTCCTCTTGAAACAACATGCGAATGCCGCTGCGAATGATTGGATGATTATCAGTAATAACGAGACGTAAAGACATATTTCCTCACTTTCCGATTATAGACGGATTCGGAATTTCCAAAAAAATACTGGTTCCTTGTCCGATTTGAGAATGGATGGTAATTTTCCCTCCTAGTTGACTGACACGCTCCTTCATTAAAAATAATCCCAAGCTCTTGGGCATCGATTCCAGGTTAATTTCTTCGACCAGCATGCCTTTTCCCTGATCTTCTACTTGTAACCACAACACGTTATTGCGTTGTCCAATGACCACTTGAGCATGAGGAGTTTCGGCATGTTTGACGATATTATTTAAAGCTTCTTGAGTTATCCGAAAAACAGCAAGTTCGATTTCAGAAGGCCATGATCCCAGGCCCGAACTCACATGAAGTTCAATCTGCATATTCATGCGCTGATTCAAATCACGAATGTGAGCCCGTAATGCAGGCCCCAGTCCCAAATCTTTCAGAATCGACGGGTATAGATCATTAATGATTTGACGCAGCGTCTGGTTGCCGGTATTGATCAATTCCAGGCAATTCTCAAAATTATCATAAACCCAGCACTGTTCATGCTGAGTCGAACAGTTTAATTTTGTGGAAACATTGAGTTTCAATTTGAGCATGTTAAAAATTTGAATCACTTCATCGTGCAGATCTCTGGCTAAGCGTTCTCTTTCTTCTTCACGTATTTGATTTTGCCTTCTGTAAGCATGTTGCAGAGCGGTACTGCGTTGTTGGTTTGTGATATCTTGAGTAATGCCTAAAATATGAACAGGCTTGCCCTCTTTTTCTAAAATTTCTGCTTGCTGGTGGACAATACGCACCGATTCATCGGGACGAATGATTCGAAAGTCAATCTGGCCCACCACTTTGTGATTGTCAAATAAATCTTCGATATAGGGTTGGATAACTTTGGTATCTTCAGGATGAACCGCACGGAGAAAATTTTCTATGGAGGAGGGAAACTCATCTGGAGAACGTCCAAAGATTTGATACATTTCAGAAGACCATTTCATGGTCCGGTTAGTACAATCAAATTCCCAAATTCCCATCGTTGCAATCTGCAATGCATTTTTTAAACTGGAGCCTTGTTTGCGCAGCGACAGGATGTGATCTCGAATAGACAGTGCTGATTTAACTCTGGATTTCAGGACAATATCATGGATGGGTTTGTTGATAAAATCCATAGCTCCGGCTTCAAAGCACTTTTCTAAAAGCCGCTCGTCCGTATCACCTGTCAACATGATGACAGGAATTGAGGAGAAAACGGAATGATTTTTCACTTTTTTTAGTAAAGAAACGCCATCTTCTCCAGGCATGTGCACATCCAACAAAATCAAATCAACGGGTTTGCTTTCCAAAATTTCAAAAAGAAATTCAGGCTCCAGGGTATATAAGGATGAGTAGCCGAATGAGGAGAGCAATTCATCAACCTGTTGAATTGTTTGTTTATTATCATCAACAATCAATATGTTTTCCATTCAAAACCTTATCTATTAAAAACGGAAGCTGCTTGGATTTTCTGGAAAAAACGGCTTCTTCGATTTGAGTGAGAATGTTGAAATAAGGAGAGTCGTATCTACGGCATATTTTCATCATCTTTTTGGTTTGCTGAACAATTTCGTTGCTCAAAAATCGAGGGATATTGGCCAGGATTTCAAATTCTACCAAAAGTTCCTGTTCGATGTCTTTAGGCAATGGTTCGAGTTCCTGCCTGTCGATATTCTCCACATCGCCTTGTGATTGCAAGTACTTTTTCAAGAGTGGGATCAATTTTTCAATTTCCAGTGGTTTGGTGAGATAAGCCGATACCCCAACCTTCAAGGCTTCTTGCTGCTGCGATTGAAATGCTTCTGCCGATAAAGCAATAATGGGAATATCATTGCATTCGGGGTGCATACGAATTTGTTGAGTGGCATAGATCCCATCGATACCGGGCATATGCATGTCCATCAAAATAAGATCAAACGGATTATTTTCTGCACTGGATTGCAACACTTGCTCAATTCCATCTCTTCCATTATTAGCAATATGGATTTTTAAACCAAAATCCTGAAATAAGGCATTGATCATTTGTTGATTCATTTTATTGTCTTCAATCAATAAAATCCGATTGTCTTTGGAAAAGCGCAGATTGTCCAGGTTAATGGTGTTCGAAATACTGTAGTCTAATGATGCCTCTTTTAAAGGAAGCTGGACATAAAAGCATGATCCTCTGGCAATTTGACTTTCTAACCAAATTTTTCCTTCCAGCAATTCTACCATTTTTTTGGTAATGGCCAGGCCTAATCCAGTTCCACCATGATGGCGTGTGGCCGAAGCATCCAGTTGTTCAAAGGCATTAAAAATGGTTTCATGACGATCTTCAGGAATCCCTGTGCCATAATCCCGCACCTTCAAGAGAAGCTGATGATCTTGTAGACATGCATTGATTTCTACTTTTTTATGAGGGGGGGTGAATTTAATGGCATTACTGGTTAAATTCATCAAGATTTGATTGAGTTTGGTCCTGTCTGAATCAATCAATGCGGGCAATTGGGGATCAAAATCGTAAGAGAGTTTCAGGCCCTTGCGCAGAGCTGCGGCTTTATTGATGTGATAGATACCTTGAATGAGCAAAGGAAGATCCAAAGTTTCCTCAGATAATTCCATCTTGCCTGCCTCAATTTTGGCCAAATCCAGAATATTATTGATCAGTTCAGAAAGACTCTGGCCACTGAGTTTGATATTTTGCAAAAACTCTTCAAAGTCATCAGGCAGTGTCAGGTGTTTTCCTCGATTGAGGAGGATTTGGCTAAATCCGACAATGGCATTGAGGGGAGTTCGGATTTCATGGCTCATGTTGGTCAGGAACTGAGTTTTCGCCAAATTGGCACTCTCCGAGGCTTCCTTAGCTTCCTGAAGCGCCTGTTCCACTTCCCGTCGAGCAGTGATATCACGTACGGTGCTGACCACATAGATTTCTTCCTCTGTGTAAATGGGGCCTAAACTCACTTCGACTGTAAATTTTGTCCCACTTTTATGTTGAGCAAAGAGCACCCGTTGGGCTCCCATTGGTCGCACCACCGGTTTTTTATAATAATTCGCCCGGTGTTGGATATGGCCTTTACGCAGATCGACAGGAATCAAAACCTCGATGGGTTTGCCAATCAACTCTTCTCGTGTATAGCCAAACAACTGTTCTGCCTGGTTGTTCACCAAATTGATTGTTCCTGTCTCATCAATGATCACCATCGCATCAGGGACCGCACGGAGAATCCCACGAAACTTTTCTTCTGCCTGTCTTCGCTCTATGATTTCTCGTTGAAGCTGAGCATTGGCTGTTGTCAATTCAATCGTTCGTTGCTCCACCTTCTTTTCCAGATGCTCTTTATGTTCTGCCAATGAATGTACAATCGGATTGGTGATTTGAAAGAACAGCCATGCTCCCAGAAAAACCAGAAAGGACGCAATCATCATGCTATGCAGGGTAGCTTCCAAAAAAGGCCCTTGTAGTTCTTTCAGGTCAATTTTAGCCACTATGCCAAAATTCAGGATCTTGACGGGCTCATAGGCAGCAAGGACTTCCACACCCCGATAATCCAGAGCAATGACAGAACCAGACAGTCCTGCAATTGCACGTCTCATGGGCTCTGCCAAGGCAGAAGTCAGTGGAATGGGTTCAGGAAAATCAAGATCATCGTGCCGGTGTCTTAAAAGAAACACAATGTTGTCACCTGCACGTTTGGCTAAAACGAATTCGCCTGTTTTACCAAACCCTTGATAGTGTTCATGAGCATCTGTTAATTTGCTCAATGTGATGGCTTCCGCACTTTGGGGAAAATCTTTGTGATATTTCCGGTTGTGCTCAATGTCATGCCGAGCCATTGCCTCAATCAAGCGTGCCTGACTTTGAGCAATCTCAACCATCCTGGACCTTTGCTGGTCCACTGCTGCTTGATACAATACATAAACAGAAATTCCACCCACAATCAGTGAAATCGTACTGATAATGGCAATGAGAAGCAAGAGTCGGTTTCGTTCGGTCATAGCCCTCCATCATTTAATTCTCTTTTGGACTAACAATTTATCATGAGAACTTTATAAAGTTCAACTTGCAAGATATAATCAAAAAAGGGACAGATTCATTTTTTGGTTATTGTTTCTTTCCTTTTGGGTCTATGATACAACCGTACTTGATGACAGGATATAAGTTGATTCTACGGGGTTTGATCATATTTTCGATCATTTTGTCTGCTGAGCTTGTTGAACTATTGCTGAGCTTGTCGAAGTAGAACCAGTGTATCCTCTTACAAGCTCAGAAAACAATTCTATCAAATTGCAAAAAACATACACGTAACAAATAATAATTCATGGAGTTGGGAGGTGTTTTTATCCAAGATAAAAGAAGATTTGGATCAAAGGTTTGAACGCTACAATAGAGGAAACACACCAGGGCTTGCGGCAATGGTAATCCAGAAAGGAGAGGTTCTCTTTAAAAAAGGGTATGGCTTGAGCAATCTCGAAACACAAAAAAAAATTGATCCTGACACAAATTTTCGTATGGCTTCTGTGTCAAAACAATTTACGGGAATGGCCATTGCCATTCTAGAAGAACAAGGAAAAATCAACTGCAACGAGCCCATTGTTCAATATTTTCCAGATTTCCCAGAATATGGACACCAGATTACCATCAAACATTTAATTCATCATTTGTCAGGATTGCCTGATTATTTTATGGCATTATGTAGTACTGATAAGAGCGCAAAACGACTGAATAACCAGGATGTATTCGACTTTTTAAAAAAGAAAAACAAATTAGAGTTCACTCCTGGAAGCCGTTTTGTGTACAGCAATACGGGTTATAACTTGCTAGGTTCTCTTATTGAGAAAGTTTCAGATTCTTCCTATCCAGAATTTATCGAATCTCATATATTTCGACCCGCACAGATGAATCATTCTGTGGTCATTAGCTATCCTGAGCCTGATATAAAAAACCGGGCGTTGGGTTATTCGGAATGGCCTTTTTTTGACTGGTATGACTACAATTCAGGCAATTTTCTCTACGGTGAAGATGGGGTTTATACTTCACTGAATGATATTGCGAATTGGATTGACTCCATTGAACAAAATTTATTGGTTAGCCCGAAAATGCAAAAAAATATTTTCCTGGGTGCAAAAACAAAACAGGGAGATCCTGTTGATTATGGTTATGGATGGTTCTTTGAAGACTATCATAATTATAAAATGATTGCTCATAGCGGTCATTGGGTAGGATTTAATAATGTGGTTGCTTATTTCCCGAAAAAGCAACTCTGGATTGTCGCATTTTCCAACACGCCGGATAATGCCTCATGGAACGCTATGGAACGAATGGCACAATGTTATTTGGAATTGAAATGATTTTATTTACCATTCTCGACAGTCGTGAGTTCTTCTAAGTTATTGATATTCTGAAAGTCTATAGCAAAATGCTCAACAGTATGGGAAAATTTTTGAATTGAGTGTAATCTAGTAAGAGAATGGGTTATCTTTCCATTTGAGTAAAAAAATAGGGGGATAACCATGAAAAAATAGAAAAGTTATATTAGAAATTTAAGATATTCTGAATATCGTACATTTGATAGTGGAAAGTGATTACAGATGTTGAAGCATTCATCACACATTGGAGAGGTTTTAGCAGATCGATATGAAGTCAGAGAATTGGTGGGAGAAGGAGGAATGGGCCAGGTGTTCCGTGTTTGGGATCGTCAGGCACGGGAAGAAAGGGCGGTCAAGCTGGTAGATGTCCGTAAACAAAAAGTCCCGTTGGAAGCCATTTTGCGTTTTAGGACGGAAGCGGAAACCTTACAATCATTACGCCATAAATCCATCATCCGCTACGAAGACTTTTTTCATACGGAAGATTTTTATGGACTAGTGATGGAATACGCAGAGTCTCAGTCTCTGCTGAAATACTTCTCAAAAACCAAGGACGTTCCCATTCCGACAGTCGTGACCCTGTTTCAAAATTTAGCAGAAGCCCTGATGTACATCCACGGTCAGGGAGTGGTCCATCACGATTTGAAGGGGTCCAATATCCTGTTTATAAAGGAGGGGGAAAAACAGAAGATCAAACTGCTCGATTTTGGTTTTTCTAAGCTGATCGGTGCTTCAGAAAACCGGCTTGGCGGCACCTTGGTTTATATGGCTCCAGAACAGACAGGGATATTGCAAAAAAGCGTGGATCATCGTGCGGATTTATACTCCCTTGGTATTGTTATTTATCAGGCATTGACAGGAAAAGTGCCTTTTCTCAGTGATGATCCCGCCATGCTGGTGCATCAACACATTGCACAAACTCCAGAACCACCATCGATGTTGCGTCCAGAGACGCCTCCCATTATAGAAAAGATTGTTCTCAAGTTATTGAACAAAGACCCTGATGACCGTTACCGCACCACCAGTGGTCTGTTCAATGATTTGGTCAAATACAGACGTCTGGCCCAGGAACAGAATACTTGTCATGTGTCTTTTGAACTGGGAGAAGAGGATCACTGGAAGAGTTTCCCACAGGTGAATCCATTTGTAGGGCGTGGCAAAACGATTCAGGCCCTTCAGGGCATTATTCAGGATACGGTTGACACAAAAAAAGGAGGGATCGTTTTTTTGGAAGGAATCCAAGGCATTGGCAAAACAACCGTGTTGAAAGAATTATTCAATTCCATCCAGGGACAGGCTGGAAAATCGTGGTTTCTTTCCATTCGAAAAGAAGAATACGAATTGCCATACAAGCTGCTCAAACGGTTATTGAGTCAAGTCGTCATTTATTTGAAAAGTATGCCAGAAGCACAACAGCAGGAAAGCATCCTTTTTCTGCAAGAAAATTTTGGGGAACTCTTTGCACTCCTTTTAGAACTCGTACCAGAATTGTTGCCCTGGATCGAGAATTCCACACAAGACCAGCTGGCTACAGGAAAAAACTGGAACAGTGCAGATTATGAAGAACTACTGTTTCTCTTTTTGCAGGCAGTTTCCCGAAAAGCAGAGCGTTTGCTCTTATTCATTGACCCTTTGCAATATGTCGAGTCGTCTTCAGTACAGTGCCTGATGAATATAGTGGAACGTTTATCAGAATTTCCAGTTTTATTGTTGATGTCCTGCACCCAGGAAGAATTGCCTGCTGATTATCAGGAATGGATGAACCATTTGCAGGACCGTTCCTTTGTTTATCGTTTGAATCTAACACCTCTGACAGAAAAGAGCTATGCTGAACTGCTGCAGCAATTGTTTTCCAATCAGCTCTATGAAATTCCTTCTTTGGTAGAACCGCTCTATCGAGCAACCCAGGGCAATCCTGCCTTATTGAGAAAACTCCTGCAAGAATTGATTGACGCAAAATGGATTTTCTACCAAACCCGAAACTGGGCCACTCAATTGGATGCTGCCTTGGAGCACATCGAAAACTATGCCGCAAGAGAATCCATCGACCCTTTGGAACAATGGTGTGAGAAAGGGAAGGCTATTTTATTGCGGGGATCTGTATTTCTCCGAGCATTCACTTTAGAAGCACTGACAGCGGTTTCGGCACAACCTCCGGCAATTCATATCACCCAGATAGAAATTCTGAAGCGGCTCGACCGTGCCGTGCAGACAGGTATACTTTCTGTTGACTCCAACAGGCTCTATGCCTTCCGGGACAACCGTATCCGTCAAAAGCTCCGGGATCAACTACCGCTAGAGTTGCGCCAAAATTTACACTGTAGCATTGCCAATCATCTGGAAGGATACGTACTTCCCCAGTCACCAGAAACTATTTACGACATTGCCTATCACTGGGAAAAATCCGGTAATGTGAGGGCTGCTATGGAATATAATCTAAAAGCCGCACAACTGACAGATGATGGCATGCACAACAACCAGAAGTCAGAAATTTATTATCGGCTTGCCTTGAAATGGCTGAAAGAAATGCCTCCTGATGAGGTAGATCCCAAAACCCAATTCGGAGTACGCTTCAAATCGATCCGCCATACATTTTCCCAAAGCAGTCAGTATGATTTACTTTGGAAAGAAGTTCTGGAACTGGAAAACTGGGTGGGAGAAGATAAATCACAACGTATTCAGTTTTTACACACCAAGGCCATCTTGAGCTTTGTGAGGGATCGCAAGGATCTAACCTTTCAATATGGAGAGGAAGCCTTAGAGCTTTGTGATGGTCCAGAAGATGAACGTTATATTTCAGGAATTTACAACGTCATGGGGCGTATTGCCAGTGATAAAAGTTATGCGGAGCGTATCGATCTCTTGAAACGTGGGATTGAAATGGCATGTCGTTACCAGGAATTCCGGGAGGTTGGGCCTTCCTTGACTGTCCTTTCCATCTTGATGGCGTATCAAGGACGCTTCTCCGAGGCCAGACAAACGATTGAAGAAATTACACAAAAACTGACAAACTCTCCACTCCTTGAACAAACCTTACGGATATATGCGTTGGCGTGTCTGGAAATAGAGCGTGGTAATTTTCAGGAAGTGTTGCGCATCAAAAAAGATCCTCATTTTGGTGGAGAAAAGAGCCGGGTCATTACCACTTTTTATCAATGGCGCTTTGCTTTAGCTCATGGAATGCTGGGGGAATTCAAAGAATCCATCCAACTGTTTGATCAACTTTTGGCGGAAAACAGCCAAAATAAGTATACCGTACAGGTTCTAGACATGTTGCTGGCCAGGATTCAGCTAGCACTACGCATGGAAGAACCCGAAACAGCTCTTTATTATTTAAATCGAGCCAGTCTATCCGCACAACGTTATCATCCAGATCCATATCTCCAGGCCATGCTGGCGATTCAGGCGGGGCATACGCATCTCTTGTTAGATCAGTTAGAGGAAGCGGCTCAATACCTGGAAGAGCAAGCAAAACCCATTGCCAATCAGTTGGACTCTGTGCTCCTGGATGCTCATCTGCAATTTGCATTGACCAAGCTGTATTGGCTGCAAAGCAAAGATGTTCAATTCCTGGAAGAAGCCAACCAGGTGCTCATAAAAATGCTGGAACACGAAATTACTGGATATTATGAGATCTATAAGGACGATTTTAATAACTGGAATAAATTTTCTACGGATTCTTCCAGTCAGCTCTCTACGCTCCTTTCCAATAATGTAGAAATAGTCCAGTTGATGGAAGTCAGCCGTAAAATGACGGCGGCTCTGGAACTGGAATCTCTGGCCGAGACCATCCTGGAAGGTGCTATGAAAATTGTTGGTGCCGAGCAGGGCTATCTGTTCATTTGTGACAATGACTGGGACCCATCTCATTCCAAACTTTTGCCGAC
>JANQHV010000006.1 GCA_028282505.1 SAR324 cluster bacterium
ATTTGAGTGCTTCTTTGACAAGAGGGACCATCTGCACGGGTTTGCGCTCACTTTCACTACGACGGCTAAAGGTCAGAATTTGCTGTACCAAATCTTTGGCTCGCCGCCCTGCCTTAAAGATCTGATCGACATTATCGCGCATCAACTCATCTGTATCCAAGTCTTCTCGTAACATTTCAGCATAACCCAGGATTGCAAAAAGCAGATTGTTGAATTCATGGGCAATTCCTCCTGCTAATATTCCAATAGCTTCCATTTTTTGAGACTGATGCAATTGTTTTTCTAGTCGATCTCTTTCGTCTTCTGCACGTTTACGTTCGGTAATATCACGCAGAATTCCTGTAAATAAATGCTGTCCATTTTGAATGATTTCTCCAAAAGAAACTTCTAAAAACATCTCTGTCCCATTTTTATGGAGACCAGGCACCTCGATTCCTTTCCAGGAGAGTTGCTTCTGATTTGTTTCCAGATATCTTTTTAAAGAATCGGCATGTTTTTTTCTCATGCCTGTTGGCATCAGTATTGTTAAATTTTTTCCGATTAACGTCTCAGCAGGGTAGCCAAATATTGTTTCTGCGGCAGAATTAGCAAACAAAATAGTGCTCTCTTCATCAAGCGTTACAATTGCATCAGAGGCGGTTTCTGCAACCAGACGATAGTTTTCTTCACTTTCTTTGAGCTTTTTGATGTAGTCTTGAATGGTCAATGCGGAACTCACTCTGGCACGAAGGACAACCTCATCTAAAGGTTTATTGATAAAATCCACAGCTCCTGCTTCAAAACATGCGGCCAATAGCATCCTGTCTGTATCCCCGGTGAGCATGATCACGGGAATTGTTTGGAAAACGGGATGGGATTTTAATTGTTTCAGAAGTGTGATTCCATCAACCTCAGGCATGTTGATATCCAACAAAATGAGATCAACCGATTCGCTTTCCAGAAATTGAAAAGCATACGTGGAGTACAATGTGGTTAATGGTACATGCCCAAAAGACTCAATCAATGTTTCCAACTGCTGGAGTACCTGGCCTTCATCATCAATCACTAAAATATGTGCCATCACAACCTTTAATTTTTTCTTTTGCTCTGGTTCAATTCTTTCTTAATTCTTTTGCCCCAGATACTCATTCAACATCACGGTATGGGTATTTTCCAGAGGAAGTAAACGAGGAATAACTGCTGTCAGCGTCTTGGGATTTGTATACGCCTCCTGCATTGTCTTCACACGTGATTGGAATTGCTCAATGGTCTCGATCAGCCCAGAATTTTCTAAATCTTTGGGGGGCAGCATGATATGTTGGCTCTGATCCACTATTGTCATGCTCATGCGCAACAGGTTTTCACTCTCAATCATAAAAAATATTCTAGAAAGGGGACGAATATGCTCAATAGCTTTATAAGGCTTTTGTGCGGGAAGACGGGGATTCCTTCCTTGATAGTCCTGGAATAATCGAGCAAATCCATTTTGAAATTGTTGCAGTTTGGGGAGATACTTATTGATGCCAAGCAATTGACGATATTCGAATAACAAATCCAGGGCATTGACAAATTTTTCAAAGCATTGACTCAGACGCCTGTTTGTAATCAAGGCTTTGCTGGATGCAGGGGTTTGCATGATGCGAATGTACTCCCCCACACTCTCTTCTACATAATCACTGATATCATACAAACTCTGTTCCACCTGTAAAAGGTTTTCCAAATGTTTTTCATCAAAAATTTCGTATAAGCCCAACTCCATATAGTGGATGGCCCTGTCTTTGCTGATATATTCGCTGATTTTTTCCAAAAAACGGAACAGTGCTTCCAGTTCATCCAAATCATGTATCAATTGACAATGATATTTTTTTACCAGGATACGACTCAAGTAACCTTCATGGTACCATTCTGCCAAAGCTTTGATTCTTTTTAGCATGGGAACCCCTTCATTCATTCCCATTTCCAGCTCGGCCTGGATTGCATCATCCATATAATGCCCTCCCAACAACACGATAATTTCTTGTGCCAGTCGGTATTTAGGGACAACGATTTGGGTAATAATATGATTATTCTGTACCTGATTATGCAGAATAAATTCCTGGTCTTTCTGGCACAGTTCCAGATAGTACTTTTCCTGGATATCTGTTTGTATTTTGTCTAAAACAGCCTGTAGCTCTTCTTTGGTTGCTCTGCGTTGTAACTTATAAATTCCCTGGTCAAACAAACCACTTTTTAAGTATTTCCGAAATTCGACGGGCTCAAATGACTGTTCTTTGGCTTGATTGACCAGCTCGATCAATTTTTGATACAGCTGCGTATGATTGATGAGTTTGCGGTGGTATTTGTCAAATAAATTATCATCGAAATGCCCTGATTGTTTCAGGTATGTCATGTCACGCATACGAGTCAACCCTTTCATACTCGTTTGAAGGGATTGACGAAGTAATTGAGTCACTGTTCGTTTGGCCAGGGGGGTATTGACAATTTTCAAGATTTTTGCGCCAATTTCATATTTGCGCTCTATTTTTTTTTGAAAGGCGATTAATTCGTTAGCAGGGACTTCATCCAGAGTTTTTTGGTCAGCAATGCTTAGGGAAAAATTATAGGTATTTTCTATATAATCTGTGAAACTTTTCATAATATTTCACATGATATTACAGTAACCAAGACATGTTTTGATGTTTTTAATCATAATCTCTTAATCTTACTCAAAAATTAGGATTAAGAGTGAGATTAAGAGAGTTTATAAAGCAACGCAAAGATAATACCAGGACAAATTACAATCACACCATTAAAAATATGAAACATCCCTGTTGGGAATTCATGCTGGTTTGCCGTTCATGGATGTGCCATCTCTTCTTCACTTGCATAATTTTTGTCTCCATGCACTCGAACAACCGCATCCTGAAATTGCCAGGATAAGGTTTTTTCCCGGCTCTGTTCATCCAAAGCCAGAGAATGTCCAGAGGCCATACTGTTGTACCAAAACGCTGTTTTTAGCTGTTTGTTTGTCATGTTCACAGCATTGCGACTCAAAAACCTGTCTATATTTTGATGCAGTTGAGGGTGTTGCAACAGAGCGTGATGGTGGTCATAAAAGGCCTGAGCGTGTAGTATCAGGTCAGAATGATCAAACTCATCGACACGCCATCTTTGCAAATTATCACGGTATAGAATGGACAAACGGCCGAATTTAAATAAATGCAAAAAAAAGTAAATTTCCGTTACCTCTCTGGTCAGTCTCACTCCATCCATATAGTGAGATTGCCGATACGGAAAAAAGCTAACAATGCGATCTGCAAGTCGAGTCAGGGCTTCAGCATCAATAATACTCCAAATGTTATCGGCGATATTCCCCAAATCACTGGCTCCCATATCGATTTGAAACTTTGTTTTGCTTTCCGCCAAAGACCCTGTCCGCAACAATCCATAGTATCCATTCAAAATGCAATAAGCCAGCCCTTTTAGAAAGCTCATTTCATAAATCAAAACAACATCTTGTGCAATAGGAGAAGATTCTATATTTCCAGGCGAAACAGCAGTTCCTCCTTCAGACAAACCATGAAACACCCAATTCCCACGACGTCGGCTTTTTTCGTATCGCACCACAATGCGAGCCCGGGGTACTTTTAAGTGAGCTAAAAAATTCCGTGGAATTTCCTTAAGATCGTAGTCAAAATTCTGTTGATAAAAGTGGTACCAGATTTCAAACTCGGATTGATTGCTGGTGTCAGGAATATTCCGTTGCGCAATAATTCGATGAATGCGATCCAGGCAGTTAGAAAAAAGATTTTTCAAATCACGTTCAAAGTGATTGATAGTTTGCACTTCTCCGATAAAAATCTTTTTGACAGTCAAATACTGAGAGCTATTGGGAGGAAAGGCTATATCTAAAAACATTTTTAAAAAACGCTCTCGGTAGGTTTTGCAGTTGCCCAGGGAAAATCCATCAGAAAGGTTGACATGCAACGCAAAACATAAATCAATGTTCCGGGAAATGCTGCGACGCTCTGATGATTCCAATTCAATCGCAGGATCACTGTAATAGATTTTCAAAACTTTGTATTTCAGCCACCAGGGGTCCATCAATAACAATGGTAGCTCTTCTTCCAATGACAATATTTGCTCAATGGAAAGTCCATACCAATGTTTCTTGTCACCTTGCTGCTCTTTTGTAATTTCTTGATGATTCTCAGGAATCAACCGGTTGAGTGCATCTGGAGATTTGATAATTTCTATCAAGGTTAACAAATATTTGGGAAAATAAAGCACCTCTATGCGAAACAAATTCAATAGGGCTTTGGGCAAATTACCAGAAGCGGCTTTAAATGATTCCCAGTAAGCAGCACCCATATGGCTGAGCATGTAAGACATTTTCAAGGAAGGAGTAGCCCCCATGTCAACCAGATAATCATCTATACGGAAATACAGGGGCAAGCAATGGAATCGAATATAATTGACGGTTCTTCTATAAAATGCAGCAGAATTGTTGAAGACACTGGAAAAAATAAAATGAGTGGGAATTGTAGGGGCAAACTGAATACCAGGCATCAGGACTTCATAATTTAAGATCAACTCATAGGCAGATCCAGACGCTTCTTTTGATTCCAATGTGGTGCCATGTTGCCCATTTCGGAACGATTCACAATCACAGGCAAATAGATAGACTTCAGCATGAGGAAATTTAGACTGTACGTATTTCTGAATGGCTAAAATGCGTTTTTTGAGTAACTGTTCTTTTTTTTCTATTTCTCCTGCATTAGCGATTTTATCAGCCTTCGCGATCAATTCAATCATTTCTAGAATAATACTCATTTTGAATTGAGTCCCTTGAGCCGACGCTAGAATTCCTGAGATGTCTTTATTTTGGAAAAGCACCTGATACAGGTAAGGATAAGCTTTGCCCACTTGAAGTACTGCTTTTCGGCGTAGCTCCTGGTACAGTTCCGGTTTGTGAGACATTTCTCCAGGATCAATCCTTTTTTGGATACAGAGACGGTGGGTCCATGATTTGATTTCCTGTGATAATGCCTCCTTCAGATGCTCACTGTCCCACTCATCAATATTGAATTTAAATGGTTGCAAAGTATATAAAATTTGAAGATCCAAATCGGATTTTGCTGGCTTATGGCCAATGGTACCAATCGATCCCAATGAAGAGATGCTGACAATGGGACAAAAATCAGAAACCATTTCTTTGGTTGGTTTTAAACCAAACTCGGTGGTGACATACTGATAAAAATCTTGACGGAAGGCTTGTGGGAGCTTATCGATTCCAGCAACTCCATGCAGCGTATCAGGAAAAAACAAATTGGCCGTAGTCCGATACTGACTTTCCCGAACAATACCACTGACTCGCTCTACCTTAGTTGCGCGATATTCCAGTTTTTCAAATTGAGGATCATTGACATGTAAAAAATAGATAACTTCATATAAGGCTTTTTTCATATCTTCAGTGAAGACAGAAAAAGCGATCTTCATGCGGGATTCATTGAAGTGATTGAACAGCCGTTTTCCCTCTGTTAAGGCGTTTTCCAACTCTTTTGCGTTTTTCTCTGGTAAAGCAATACCCGATTTAAATAACTTATTTAACCCCATAAGTACAATGAGAAAGAGAAAGGAAGGTTGGTAGAGAAGGAAGTAGTCTTCTCCCTGGTTTGTGGAATCAGACGCACCAGGGAAAAGTTATGACAATTTCTGTAGTTTGACAAGCTATTTAAATCTCTCTGTCCAACCCGCTGTCTTGTTCCTGATTCCATTGGATCCACTCGTTTTGAATCGACTGCAACTGAAAAGGCTCAGGATGACCAGGTTTTTGACCTTTTGAAATAGAAATTGTGTAAAATGCCGAAACAATCACTTGCCAGGTTTCTCTGGAAACTTCATGAGGGGGAGCAATTTCCCTGGGAGCATACCCCTTTGGAGACATGGCTGGATCGTTCTGACTGACGGCAACTTCTCCAGTGAAGACACGAACTTGTGTATTGTCGCCAGCAACCGTAGCTTCATAAGATGTACCATGTACGTTGATTTTTGCATGAGCGGTTCGTAAAATTAATTTTGCCTGACGCTTTACATTCTTCCGGAACTTAGCCCAGGCTTTTCCCAGGATCAACTGTAAATCCAACTGCCCCATTCCCACATTGGTCTGACGATTGATTCTCAGATGGGTATTCGGTGCTACCCGCACTTCACTTCCATCTCCCAGTTTCATGGTCATACGGGTCTCAGCGGATGTTTTGATTTCATATTCAGGCAAAAGCACCTGCCCCACTTTCAACGATTCCCAGCCTGCGTAACGAGATGTGCGGTACTGTGCCTGATTTTTCAAATAAGTAACGATAATGGCCTCCGATTGGCTTGCTGCCTGTAAAGTATGGGGACCTATCAACGCAAAAAGTAAAAATAGCAACCCAAGTTGAGCCAATTTTTTCCAGTTCCAATTCATTTTGCACATAACTCCGTCCTTTGAGGGAATGGTTTGATACCATTAATTCAGCATTGTATCTATATTAATGTTCAATCGCAGATGTCATATATAGGATGCACTCTTTAGACAGAATGTTCAATTATCAAGTCATCCTGGCCAAATAAAAACTATTTTAAACTGGATTTCATTGGAGTTCAAAAGGATTTGTAAGCCATAAATATTTTTACAATTTGTGCTCATCTTTTAGAACCCGTTTGGAAAAGACGGTTTGTTGCGAAAAATCGATCTCATTGAGCAGATTTTTGAGAAAATTTAAGGCGAATAGCGAGCCTATTTAACGAAAATTTTCTCAAAACAGACGCCAATGAGGCGGTTTTGCAGTAGAATCAGGTTTTTCAAACAGGTTCT
>JANQHV010000024.1 GCA_028282505.1 SAR324 cluster bacterium
GAATAGCCAGCCTATTTAAGGAAAATTTTCTCAAAATAGACGCCAATGAGGCGGTTTTGCAGCAGAATCAGGTTTTTAGGAGGCCTGCGACTGTCACAATTCTTCGACTTCCCATTTTTCAGAACCAATGACTCCCCACTGTCGAGGAGGTGAAATGTCTTTACGAACATTGGGAGTAGGTTGTGTTCGTGAGCCATCTACTAAGCTCTTTGCATGAGCTTTACTATTGGCTTCCACAATATAGGGTTGGACCCAAATTTCTTTTACATACACTCGGTATTTCATAGAACCTCTTGGTTTGAGAAATAAGTATTCCACCAGACATCAAGCTCATTCTGGGGAAGCGCATTTTAGAATGATATCAACAAAAGCTTCTGTACCACCTGGAGGTAAAAACTGGTGAAGGTTTTGTCCCAAAACACCAGGTTGGTAACTGCTAAGAAAATTTTTCCACCAATCTGTACCTTCTGTGAGAAATTGTTGCTGTGGCAGATAAACTCCAGCTTTTGCTTCCACAATCGCATGGCAGTTTTTTTCCTGGTGACTGCCTGGCAGTGGAACCATAATGACATCCTTGGCCAGATAAGCCAATTCTCCCAAAATACCAAGACCAGCACGTGTTACTATTAAATCACTGCGGGCCAATAAGTTCCCCATGCCTTCATTCACAAAAGAATAAGCATGGTAATCTGGGTGGGTACAATTGACAGCAGCATGATTTTTCCCTGTTAAATGCACTACCTGAAAATTTTCTAACAAGTCTTCTAACACTTGTTCAAGTGCTTGGTTCAAACCCAAGGCACCTTGTCCTCCACCGGTTACCAGTAATACAGGCCGATCCGGTTTCAGATCAAACTGTTCATTGGCCTTTTTCCTGGAAGCCTGGCAAATTTCCGAGCGAACGACAGGGCCTATTTTCTGTTGTTGCTTGGCAGGAAAACGAAACTTTGTTTGTTCAAATAGATATGCTGAAGTTTTACTAACAGGTGCCATCAACTGGTTTGCCAAGCCAGGGCTTACATCCATTTGAAGAATAATATGAGGGATTTTCAAGATCCAGGCCGCATAGGCAACGGGGACACTGACAAAGCTTCCTGCCGACACAACCACTTGAGGACGAAATTGTACCAATTTGAAAAATCCTACTATAAATCCCAACAACACATACAATGGATCTACTAAATTTTTCCAACTCCAATATCGGCGTAATTTACCAGAAGGGATGCTTTGAAAAGAAAGCCTCGTTCTTTGAACCATCTCTTTGTCTGGTCCATCAATTGTTCCTAAGAAGATAGCATTCAATTGATTCTCTCCGAATCGTTTGATCAATTCATGATAGACTGCTAATAAGGGAGTGGTTGGCCCACCAGAGCCTCCACCTGTAAATACAAGCCGTAATGATCTATTTTGCATTGTTCTCTCAACATTATGATATACAAGAAAAATCTCACACTGGTACTGGAATCCCCCCTATACCATTGCAGCAACCAAAATGTGATAATGGGGATCTACTCATGTTTAATTCAAATTCACCCATGAAACGGTTATTCCTTAAAATTTACAACATTATTCAATATTGGCAAATTTCAGGTTGGATTGCTGTAGTACGGAAGATCTATGTACGTTTACAAGGACCACAGCGACAATTTTATTGGAAAAGATGGACAATATATCAAAAATTGTTTCCTTTTTGGCAACAGTGGATTTATCAGCAATGGAAAAGTTTTATATCGTGTCCCGAACCACAAGACTGGCAGAAAGAGATCAATTCCTGGCACTACCACCCCCAAATTGATATTTTTTTGCTTGGGAGTGAAATGAACACCTCTCCTAATCTACTATCCCATTTACTGGAACAATCTTTTATCTCTCTTCAAAAACAAATTTATCCCCACTGGCGCATGCATCTGTTATTGAAATCGTCACATGTTACGCCATTGTCTTTCTATCCATGGTTATTGAAGACAGGTGGGCCTGAATCAATCGGCCAACCCAATCAAATAAAATATGAGACACTAACTCAGGACACCTCTTTTGCTACTAAATTCAACCAAATGATGGAAAAAATCAGTGGAGAGTGGATTATCATTTTGTTTGCGGGTGATCAATTATCCCCACATACTTTACACGAAGTTATCTATCTCTTACAAAATCATCAGGCAGACATCATCTATACCGACCATGATCATTTTAATCATCGTTCAAAATACCATACTCCGTCTTTCAAGCCAGATTGGTCCCCATGGTATTTCCTCACACATAACTATATCTGCAATTTATGTGTCTTTCGACGGGATATTATACAAAAAATTGGAGGAATTGATCAGCAAAGCCATGTACCATTATATGATTTAATTCTTCGCATGAGCGAATTCATTGAACCAGACAGAATTTTACACATCCCCCAAGTCTTGTATCATCATTGGACAGATAAATCACCCAATTCTTTAGCCAATCAGTGGTATGGTTTGCAACAGAAAGAAGGAACCTCAGAACATATACAGCATGCCCTCCAAAGGCGTCAAATTAATGCCACAGTCACTTATAATTCTCAAAGACACACAACGGCTCTTTTCCCTGCTTTGCAAACGACCCCATTGGTCTCCATAATTATTCCATTTCGTGATCAATTTCCTGTATTGCATACTGCAATTTCTTCTATCTTAAAAAAAACAACTTACCAACACTTTGAAATTCTATTAGTAGATAATCAAAGTTTGGAGTCCACCAGGCAACAAATAGGAAATTTGGTAAACAAAAACCAACAGCTAAAATTGCTCAGTTATCCCCATCCTTTCAATTATTCTGCCATCAACAATTTTGCAGTCTCTCAAGCCAATGGAGATTTTTTAGTTTTGTTGAATAATGATATTGAAGTCCTCACCCCAAAATGGTTAGAATGGATGTTGGCTTATGCCCAATATCCGCAACATGGAGCCATTGGGGCAAAACTTTACTACCCAAACGGATTGATTCAGCATGCTGGTGTCACGACAGGCATATTTGGTATTGCAGGCCATAGCCATCGCTTCTTCCATAACGATGATCAGGGGTATAGTTTATGCTTGGAAAATATACATGAAGTCAGTGCGGTTACAGCAGCTTGCCTGATGGTCCGCAAGGAATTATATCACCAAGTTGATGGAATGGATGCCGAATATTTAAGTGTTGCCTTCAATGACGTAGATTTCTGTTTACGTTTACAACAACATGGTTATTCTAATCTTTTTCTACCTACTGTGAAAATGATTCATTATGAATCTTTGAGTAGAGGAAAAGATATTACTCCTGCTCAACAGAAAAGGGCTTCTCAAGAAATTGAAATCATGCAAAAAAGGTGGGGAACCCGTCTATTTTATGATCCATTCTATAATCCAAACCTGACCTTAGATGCAGAAGATTTATTCTTACGATTTCCACCTCTACCACTCAAAAAATTAAGGATACCATGAAAGGAGTTGTTTTAGCTGGCGGCACAGGGTCTCGTTTGTTCCCCTTAACGAAAGTAACCAATAAACACTTATTGCCCATTGGTAAATACCCGATGATTTGTCATCCCATTTACAAGTTAACAGAAGCAGGTATTAACGATATATTGATTGTGACAGGAGTTGAACATATGGGAGATGTTGTTACCTTATTAGGTAGTGGAAAAGATTATGACTGTCGATTTACGTACAAAGTCCAGGATGAAGCAGGTGGTATTGCACAAGCACTTGGTCTGGCGGAAGATTTTGCCCATAAAGAAAATATCTGTGTGATTTTAGGAGACAATATTTTCCAAAATCCCATTACTGAATTTGTCAACAAATTTGATCAGCAATCCGAAGGAGCAAAACTACTGATCAAAGAAGTTCCTGATCCTCAACGCTATGGTGTTCCGGAGATTGAAAACGGCAAAATCCTCAGTATTGAGGAAAAACCAGAAAATCCTAAATCCTCTTACTGCGTGACGGGTATCTACATGTATGATGAAAAAATATTTGAGGTGATCCCCTCATTGCAACCATCTAAACGAGGAGAACTAGAAATTACAGATGTGAACAACTATTATCTCCAGCAAAATAAATTAAGCTATGACATCCTGGAAGGCTGGTGGACTGATGCCGGCACTTTCACATCTTATCGTTTGGCCAATGAATTAGTCACCACACAGGAGCTTCCATGAGAATTATGATTACTGGAGGAGCCGGGTTTATTGGTTCTAATCTGATCCTGTATTGGTTAGAAAAATATCCAGAAGATATTCTTGTTAATTTTGATTGCCTCACCTATGCAGGCAACCTGGCAAATCTAAAAGAGGTAGAAAACCAACCTAATTATTACTTTTATAAAGGAGATTTACGTTTATCCAAAGATATCAAAACTGCTTTTGAACAATACCAGATAGAAGCAGTGATTCATCTTGCTGCAGAATCTCATGTGGATCGGAGTATTTTGACTCCCGATCAATTTATTCAAACCAATATCGTTGGAACATTTAATCTGTTAGAAAGTGCAAAATATTTTTGGCAAACCGATCTATCCCAAAATCGTTTCCTTCATGTCAGTACTGATGAAGTCTATGGTTCTTTGGGAGAAACTGGTTATTTTCAAGAAACCACACCATATCGACCTAATTCTCCTTATTCTGCTTCTAAAGCAGGCAGTGACCATTTAGTGAGGGCTTATCATCATACCTATGGCATTAACACCATTATCACAAATTGTTCTAATAATTACGGTCCTTACCAATTTCCAGAAAAGCTCATCCCTTTATTGATTAAAAACTGCCTGGAGCGAAAACAAATTCCAGTTTACGGAGATGGGAGCAATATTCGAGACTGGTTATACGTTAAAGATCATTGCTCTGCAATAGATCTTGCATTTCATCAGGGAAATGCAGGAGAGACCTATAATATTGGTGGTTTGAATGAATGGAAAAATATTGATATTGTACGTTATATCTGTCGTTGTTTAGATGTAGAGTTAAACCGTTCAGGTAATGATTCTTGTGAAAAGCTGATCACTTTTGTAAAAGATCGGCCAGGACATGATCAACGCTATGCCATTGATGCTTCCAAAATACAACAATCTTTATCCTGGCAGCCTGAATTTTCTTTTGAGACTGGTATCCAAGAAACCATCGCCTGGTATCTTGCACATCAAGAGTGGGTGGCACAGGTCACCTCAGGTGAATATCAAAAATATTATACACAACTGTATGAGAAGCGTTAAAGTGAATACAGAAAGTGTATTTTGAGAAAAGACTAATGGGAAAATTTATCTGTCTTTACACAATCCTACTACTATTTATCAATGGACTACTGCTCTATGCTCCTGCTTCTCTATTTGCACAACAAGAAGCCATACCAGCAGATGAAGCCGAGCAATTAGCAGAATTCGAAGAAGGTGCGGAAGGAACAGAAGGAGTAGCAGAGGGCAGTGTGGGGCCAAGTGACTCATTTTTCCGATTTAGTGTATTACTCGAAATGATGGCATTACGCTTTAATGACCCACACCCTTACAAACAAATGACAGACTCTAGCAAGTTCGATGATCCTGCGGCTCCCCCACAATTCCTTGGAGATTCTTCCTTCCGTATTAATAATCAAGAAGACAATGGCTCCCTTCAACCCCTTCTTCGCCCTCTACCTGCTTTTTCTGTTGAATATGTGATTCCTATGGATTTTTTTTTGATTAATGGGACTTCCTTTACATATTATCACACTTCAACCGCACTTTTTGACGCGGTGGTAGCTTTCAATGCTTCTGGAGCAAAGTCAACAATCCCTTTAATCAAGATGCGGATTTATTATGACCTTCTCTCTGCAAACGTTCATTTTTTCAACCCAGCAGAAGAAGGTATTGATATTTTTGCAGGTTTAGGTATAGGCAGCATTGATGGGGCTTATGAAGGCGGGTTTCGTGGCCGCCTTGAAAATAACTTTGTACGAACCGTCGAAACTGTCAATTTTGACGCAATACCTATTCCTTTTAGAAAAGTGGGGTTGGATGTCAATGGAGAAACCTTTGGACTGCGTTTTGTTGTATATGTTTTCAGTAGAGCAGAAGTTATTACCGACAATGTCTTTGTGGGCAATCCCCTGACTCCCAATGCTAATGAAAAAATCTATTTTGATGGTTTAATCCTCAGAGCAGCGCTGACATGGCGACTATAGATATGCAAAACGATACACTCATTCACCATTATTGCCTGTTTTACAAAGATGGAAATTTGACAGCAGGATGGATAGAAGACACTCAAAAGAATAAACTACTAATTTCTCCACTACAGGGGAAAACGATACTACTCCCTCCTCATCGAATTGGATTTTTCTGGAAAACCACCACCGTCGAGACAGAAAAAAAATCGGCACTCCAAAAATTGAAGCCACAATTAGATCAAGCTCATGTCTTAGCCCAATCACATGACCTGGCAATTATTCACGAATTAACAGATTTTGGTAAAACTTATTCTTTAGACGAATTGGCCTTTGATTTTCTGGATACTCCCGAAGACCCTTTACAACAAATTGGGCTATTCTTTGCACTCGAAAAGGATCGTCGTTATTTTAAGAAAAAAAATAACACTTACACTTCTCGTACTCCTGAAGAATTGGAACAAATCGAACAACAGGAAAAACGGGAACTAGAAAAACAACTATGGGAAAAAAAAGCAAAACAATGGATATCAGAAATCGAAAATGGTATCTGGCATGAGAATACACTGATCAATGAGGAGCAGGAGCAATGGATTCATCAAATTCAATCTACTTTGATTTACAAAAAAAATTCGGGATATTGGAAAAATATTGCTCCATTATTCAATTTAAATGCAACCTCTAATGAAGAAGATGACATAAAACTCCGCAAATTACTAACTCAGGCGGGGTTTCCAATTTCCTGGGGGCGTCTCACCTTGCTTCGTGCCTCGGTTCAATACGAGTTTTCCAAGGAAATTGAAGAAGCAGTCCTAACACTGATTCAAAAACCCATTTCGAAAAATGGCCGTAAAGACTGGTCTCACTGCCCTACTTATACTATCGACTCAGAAACAACTGCTGACTACGATGATGCTTTTTCTATTATTGAGTGGAACAATGGTCACCTGCTACTTGCCGTCCATATTGCAGACCTTTCTGATATAATCCAGCCAGGCACCCTGTTATTTGAAGAGGCAGAAAAAAGAATTTCTTCTGTGTATACTCTAAAAACAGTATTTCCTATGCTCCCACAACTCTTGTCCAATGAATACTTTTCTTTACAGGCAAAAAAAGACAGACTTGCCATGAGTTTTGTATTTGAGCTTTCAGTCGATCAACAACCCATCTTTCATGGAATCGAGAGGAGCTTGATCCATGTGGAGGAAAACCTTACTTACGAACAGGCAGACCAATATATTGAGGATAAAGATTCATTCTGGGAACCATTGTCCAATTGTTGCCAGATACTACGACAACAGAGAATAGAACAAGGAGCACTTGATTTTGAACGAAAAGAAGTAGAAATTGATATCAGCATCCCGGACCAAATCAACATCCAACCAGTCAACCGTAATACACTGGCCCATCAACTCATTGAAGAACTGGCAATTTTAGTGAATCACGCAGTAGCAAAGTTTTACAAAGATCATCAATGTCCAGGAATATATCGTACCCAGGCTCCTTATGAAGTGGATGAAGAGGCAAAGGGGAAAGAAAAATTATCTCCCCAGGATGTTCGCATAGAGGCAGCACGGCTTTCTACAATTCCAGATATTCATGCAGGACTGGGGTGCGATTGCTATATGCAAATGACCTCTCCTATTCGCCGATTTGTTGATTTAGTCACCCAATATCAGTTGGCTCAGTATCTTCGGAATCAGAAGATTGTTTTTGGAGAGGAACAATTAATGGGTTGGGCCGAACAAATACAAAATACACAAAGTCTTTATACAAGAGCAGAGCAGGAAATTGAGAAACATTGGAAAATGAAGTATCTGGCCCAGTATCTGGGGAGCAGTTTTTCTGCTACCATCAAACGGCATCTACGCACAGATCGAACCGAAATCGTATTGGATGATATCCAATATTCTATCCATGTACCTGGCTTAGGAGCATACCAGGAAGGAGAATCCATACAACTGCGAATTGATCATGTTAATGTAGAGCAACGGCAAATTAACGTTTCTGCGCCTCATAGCTCTAACAATTCATCGGTTTCTGGAGGTTTATAAATCAGATCTTCCAACCGGACAGCTTTATGCCCTTTGTATCCTCCTTGAAACCCGGTAAATTTCAGTTCTCCATTGACCATGACGTGCAGAGGTTGACCCACTTCACATTGTAGCATTAAAATTTCATTTGTCTGTAAATTAAGAAAATCTCGGACGGACAATTCAACTCTGCCTAATTCTACAACTACATTGACCATAGTATGATCCAGATTCTTTTTGAATCGGTTGCTCCAGGTGTTATCTTTTTCATCCTGCTCACTTTGAAAACCAGCATTCAGTTTACCCCGAATCGGCTCGATCATTGAATAAGGAACACATAGTGTAATGGACATGGGAGCACGCCCGATTTCTACATCAAAGGTCACAACAATAACAATTTCACTGTGGGGCACAATAGCAACAAACTGAGGATTCACTTCATTGCGCTGATAATTTACCTGTAGTGGAAAAACAGGACGCCAGGATGTTTGCAGATCTTCCAGCCCACTCATGACCACACGCTTTATCATCCTTTGTTCAATCTCAGTAAAGTCCCGCCCTTCTGCTTTAACTTCTAATTCTCCTGTTCCTCCAAAAAACAAATCGATCAAGGTGAATACCAAACGAGTTTCTAAAACCATGATGGCATTCCCCCGCAGTGGGTTCATACGAAATAAGTTCAGAGAAGAAGGAACTGGTAGTGTTTTTAAAAATTCTCCAAACTTAATCAACTCCGTTGAACGGACACTAATATCAACGACTTTCCTCAATGCATTAGAGAGAGTGAGACGGAACAAACGCACAAATCGGTCATGAATGATCTCAAGAGTTGGCATACGCCCCCGAATGATTCTATCCTGGGCCGTTAAGTCAAATGGAACCACCTCATCCGGATCATATTCACCTTCATCCTCATCTTCATCACCAAAATCATCGTCTCCAATTCCCCTTAACAGAGAATCCACTTCTGATTGTGATAAAACAGCACCCATAATTGCTCCTTCAAATTGAAATCATGTGATCTTGTCTAATTTCTTTAATACCATTTTTTTGACTTTTTCACAAAGATTCCATTGGAAAAGGTTTCATCTAAAATCACGGTTCTCTATTTTGCTTTGCATGAATCATTCATTTTTTGTCGATATTTTCCAACTTTTTAAGATAGCTCTCCATTGCATCCAGTTCATTTTCATTAAAAACTCTAATTCCATTTTTTTCGAGCAATGCGGTTGTTACTCCCATGCCTGCTATTTGATTGCCCGAAAATGTTCCATCATAAATATATTTATTTCCACAAGAGGGACTTCCGGCTTTTAGCAAAGCAACTTTTACTCCATTTTTCTTTGCTTCAACAACGGACAATTTTGCACCATCCATGAAATATTTTGACACATCTTGCCTGTTTGCATCAATGACTTCTGCTTGACCTGCATGCACTGTATTTCCCTCTCCCCCTGAGATTTCAGCAGGTGAGCTGGGC
>JANQHV010000063.1 GCA_028282505.1 SAR324 cluster bacterium
AATCCTGCACTTGTTGGATAAAATCTTTTTCTTCTTCTGGAGCAGTTGATCCGGCAGCCTCTGCATTGGCGTCTGCAGGGGCCTCCTCATTCTGAAAGAAACCACACGCAGAGAGATTCATGAGAAGGGCAAAGACCACCAGAAGAATCGAGGCTCTTAACGTCATTGTACGTAAAATTCCTCAAATAGCACTTTTTTAATAGGTTCTGGATCTTCCCAATCTGGCTTCCTGGGAAAAAGCCTCTTGATTTCTGTAATCAGCTTTTGCCGGAGCGCTTGTTTTTTTGCGGGATCTTTTGTATCTTCTACCGTCATATTTTGTAACTCAGTGAGTACAATGTCTTTGACCTGCACCAGACGGATTGTCAAATATTCCATAGCAGCAGCCTCACTCAGCATGAGTGTGATACTGGTTTTGAGATAACGACGCCCATCCTTGAGATTTGCAATATAAGTCCCTAATGCTAAAAATTGTGGTTCTTCCAGAGGTTCAGCAACACCACTGACCTCCGTTTCTTCCTCTGGTTCTTCCTCCTCTTCTTCATCTCCCATAAAGAAGAAAAAGAACGCTGCTGCTCCTGCAGCAATCAAAATGATAACAGCAACAATGATGATGATCAGTTTACCCTTACCGCCACCGCCTTCACCGCCGCCGCCTTCTTCTTCAGCCATAACATACCCTTTCTGAATTTAATGAGAATCTGAAGTTAAGATTTTTGTTATGAAATCAGTACCTTATGAAAATGAATTTGTCATAATTTCAACTTCGGATTCATATAATTTAGAATATAGTGCTCCAAAAAAGTATTTTCTTGAAGTTCCCCCTTTTTTCAAAGGGAGTCAGGGCGCTTCGCGTTCGGAGGTTTTGAAAAAACTTTTTTGGAGCACTATTAGTATAGAGATTATTTCTTTCATTCCTCTCCATTTGATATAGTTGGCTTGGTAGCACAAGTAAATGGAAGTGGAATGGTTTTTGACAGTCACTCTGAATTATGAAAACTATGATAATAAAAAAGCTGTATAAAGCTTCGGACTATCCTAATCACAACTGGCTTCAAATGTACAGTAATTCATAAATTGTGCCTCCATTTATATACCACATCCGTAGAAATATCTCACGAAGGATTCAACACAACAATCTCAACACGACGATTGGCTTCACGTCCCTTTTGATCCGCATTGGAAAGTTTTGGTTGAGAATCACCTTTTCCTACCAGTGCTAGCCGTTTCGGATTCATGCCCGCTTTTAACATTTCCTGTAAAATCGCATGTGCCCGCTTGAGAGAGAGTCCCCAGGCATCCTGCTGGCCTTTGGTATTGAACAGAGTATTGTCTGTATGGCCTTCCACGCGAATTAGGTGGTTTGTTTTGTTCAAATAACTGGTCACTCGTTGAATAATTCTTTTTGATTTTTCACTCAAATAGGCACTATTTTTTTCAAAGATAATATCAGTGGGTAATGTGATCAACAATCCTTCTGCATCTTGAGAAATTTCTACATTTTTTACATTATTTTCTGAGAGAAAAATTTCCAGATTTTCTTTGACTAACGAGTTGGCTTCTTGAATTGGCACGGGCTGAGAAATGGCGGATTCGGCAAGAGAGAATAGCCCTGGTGCACTGGAAGAAATGGCGTCTAACTTTTTAGGATTCGGTTCATTGAAAGAAAAAAGCAGCACAAAAAAGGTCATCATCAACGTAATCAGATCGCTGAAGGTGATCATCCAGCCATTGGGGTCAAACTTCTCTTTTTCTTCTTTTTTTTTACGTTTTGTTGGTTTGAGGAGTTTTATTTCCTCCTGAAGTTCGGTACTCCTTTCATTTTCCTGTGCCAAGGGGACCTCCCAATGTTTTTAAGGGGCCAATAAAAATCAGAGTAATCCGGCGATTTTTAGCACGTTCTTCAGAAATGCGATTACTGGCAATCGGGCGATGTGGTCCGTAACCTGCCGCAGAAAAACGGGCTCTTGGAATAATTTTTTTGTTGGCAAAAAAGCGCAGCACATTGACAGCTCGGGCAGCGGATAACTCCCAACTGGATTTATATACAGAATTACTAACCGGGAGGTCATCTGTATGCCCCTCAATGCGTACTTTATTTTCGGTACGTGCGATCATTTCAAAGATTTTATCTAAAAAAGGCAGGGCTTTTCGGCTGATTTCCGCACTGCCTACTTTGAAAGTAAAATCTGCCGGTATTTGCATCAAAAATTCTTCATTAGTGACTTCATAAGAAAAATTTTTCAGTTCTTCATTCTCTTCCACAAAACTGCTCAGGTCGGATAGTAAAGATTCTACAGAACTACTGACTTCCAGGGTTTGTTCTTGACGTCCTTGGCCGACTTCGGCACTATCACCAATATTTGAAAATAATCCTCCAACCGATTGGAAAGCACGCTTGATCTCAAATGCCAGTTTTAACTGTTTTTCTTTGGTCTTGGGAGAAGACAGTGCAAACAGTAAAATAAAAAACGCCAACAAGATGAGTGAGAGGGAAGTGAACATCACAACATTGCCATCTCCCCGTGGCTTTTGATAGGATGGCAGTGTGGCATCCTCAGGAATTTGAGACAGAGGCGATGATAAGTTATTGACCGAATTGTTTTGGTCTGAAAAAGAATTATCGTGTTGCTGGAAATTTTTTTTCTGCAGTTTTCCTTTTTTTTCAAAGAAAGACAGAGGGATTTTTAAAAAAAAATTCTGAAATACGATAGACATAGGGACAGACTATTGGGTTAAGGTGCCTCGTTCACTGGGAGGCAGGTAACTATTGAGTTTGTTTTCTACAATACGAGGATTGTCTCCTGCAGCAATTGCTAAAATGCCTTCCATCGTCACTTGGAGTGCCAGAATTTCTTCTTTACTGCGTAATTCGAGTTTATTGGCGACTGGCAAGCCAATGACATTGGCCAGAATTGCTCCATAAAAAGTGGTAATCAGAGCAATTGCCATGGAAGGACCAATTGAATCAGGATCGGAAAGATTCTGAAGCATGATCACCAACCCCACCAGGGTGCCAATCATGCCCATAGCAGGTGCCAACGCTGCCAGCATATTGAATAAACCGACTCCTTTTTTATGCCGATCTTCCAGAAAATCAATTTCTGTATTGAGAACCGACTCTATTACCGAATTCTCAAGGCCATCCACCACCATATTGATGCCTTTGATAAAAAAGGGATCGTCTGTTTCAGACTCGGCATTTTGCAGACTCAAAATACCTTCTCGTCGTGCACGTCCTGAAAAGTCGATGATGGTGGCAACAAGGGTATCGATTTCAGGGGGGGCTGCAAATATTGCCTTGCGAAATACCTTTCCAATCCCTAACAGCACTTTCATGGGATGGGCAACCAACAGTGTGCCAATTGTCCCACCAACGACAATCAAGATGGATGGAACATCAATGAAGGCAGTAATAAAACTACCCATTGCTGTGATAATCAGAGCGATTGTCAGGACAAGACCGATAATAGTAGCAAGATCCATATATTTCCTGTGGAAATGAAACCAAGAGTGAAGAGTGAGAATCGGGCTGACTCGTCAGACTATTTGACAGTTACTGCTTTACTTTGCTTGGGAATCCAGCATAAAAACACCGCTCCGGAGTCTTTTCCTCCAGGAGATTCCAATTCAACATCTCCCATGACCTGCCGCATGAGACGCCGGCTCAGGTTCAGGCCAATTCCCGTTCCTTCTTGGGCATTCTTAGTAGTGAAGCGCATCTCAAAGATTCGGGGAATGATTTTCTTGGGAACGCCAGAGCCTGAATCTTGAATGCGAATTTCAACACGTTCTGGAGTTTCTGCTGTCGTGATTTGCAAAGTACCGTTGCGATCAATAGCCTGGATGGCATTGCGTGTCAGATTATGCATCACTTGGATCAACTCGTTGGAATCACAGGTGACAATGGAAGTGTGTTGAAAATCTGTAATCAACTCAATATTCCTTTTTCGTATCCCATCACGGATCAATTCTACTGTTTTCTCAATAGCTACTTTGACATCCACCTGCTCCGTTTTATTTTGACTACGAGAAAGACCACGCAAATTGTCAACAATCCCGACAATCCGATGCAATTGTTCCTCTACAAAATTCAAGTCCTTGATACAGTCAGTAATCCCTTCCCGCAAATTCAGCAAATCTTCTTCAACGAGGGGAATTTCACCCTCTTCTGGAATTTCTTTCAAATTTTCCAGCAATTGATTCAGTCCATATTCTCGCAGATCTCTATCCCATTCATCAGCAATGAATTTGGCAACTCCCAGCGCACTCTCTTCGTCTTGTAACCGGCGAACTTTTGCCAGAATTGCGGTCATGGGATTGAGAATCTCATGAGCCACCATTCCTGCTGTCTCACCAACAGAGGCTAGACGAGTACTTTCCATTAATTGAGCCTGAGCATTCTGTAATTCACGAGTGCGTTCATCAACAATTGATTCCAAGTTCGCAATAATATGGCAGTTCTCAATATAAGGGCCAATCGACTTGGCAAAAAGCTCTAGATATTCCAGTTGCTCATTAGCCATATTGGAGAACTCATCGTCTTTCTCTTGTATTTCCGAAAAGTAATGAACGACCAAATAGCCATAATCCAAACTACCACTACGAATTGGCAAAAGAATGGATTGGTGTTGTCCAGCAGGACTGGGAATTTCCCGGAATGTTTCTGTATAAAAGGGTTTGGACTCCTGGTTCATCATCTCAATAGCCGGCAAAACTGATTTTGTCAGTATCTTGATCCGAGACTTGTCAATTGCTGAAACAGAAGATGTCTTTGCGGCAACATATTGTCCTTGATCTGTTTTTCCAATCAACTGACAACAGTCAACCGAAAGATTTGCTACCGCAAATTCACTGATGCGTTCCAATAAGATATCAACCTGTTTGATTTTACGAAACTCATCGGCTGCTTCATTCAGTGTCTGTAAAAAAGAAACCCGGCGTTCCAGATGCTCCAGATTGGATCGGAAACTTCGATAGAGATGCACCTCATCGGTTGTGTTTTGGAATACAAGAATATAGCCCTCGGCTTTTCCACTGTCATCCATGATCGGTACAACCGTTGGACGAATAATCAGTTCATCTCCATTACTGCGGGTGCCTTCCGATTCATCCCAACTGATGGTACGACCCAAATGGGAAGCCATGTGGGCCAGACAATCCGTGTGGCAAAATGCAAAATTGAGAAATTGGTAACAGTGAGGAGTCCCCTGGCGTACTTCTCGCCCTGCTAATAAAAAAAAGGCACGATTGAATGCAATGATTTCTCGATCCAAATTAATGACAGCAACTGCTAAAGGGAGTTTTTGAATGAATTCATTAATACTTTGAGTAAGACCTGGAATATCAGAAAATTTTGTTTTTAGGCTCATAAGCAATCGTGCTGAAAATCAGTTTCTTGAGAAAAAATAGACTTCTGACATATACCCGCCATGATAAAAACACCAGCTATGATAATATGCCGTTTATTGGAAGGAAAAACAACATTGAAATGTATTGTCATATCTCCCCATCTGCGTTACTTTTTGAGGAACTGTTTTGCAAGATTTTCTACAATATTTGTCGGTGTAAACGCAAAAATGATCGAATCCCAACTAACCTCTCATGTGTACCCTGAGAAAATTCGATATCATCATATCCTTCATGATGTGCAAGTTCTGATCGAATGTGCCAGGGATGACAGTATGAAAGATTTTTATCAGATACACTCATATCTCACCCAATATTATGGAGTCAGTGAAGAATTTCTATTACTGCAGGGGTTGAGACGTGCTTACCGGCAAATTGTTGAAGGAGTGTGAAGTCAAAGTTTATATCCAGTGATTATCATGAATTCCCCCTTAACCATCATCATCGTTATTTTAGGTATTTTCCTCCTGATTTTTGGAATCTGGACATTTCTTGGCTTGTTGCGAAGAAAACAGAACCGTCTCCCCAATCATCCTAAAGGCAAAAGAATAATCTTAGGAGTTTGTGCCGACTTTTCTATGTATGTCGGCATTCCTTTATGGATTGTCCGGTTATATGCGCTAATATATGCTCCGTTCCTCCTAGGGTTTCTATTTTATTTATTGTACTATTTGGTGATGAAATTAAGAAAAGCTCCTTCCTCCCCTATTGAGCAAGAGCGCTCGATTCATGTAACACGGATGGATATTCATCGTTATTGAAGTGTTGTCGATAGCTATAAATTCGCCTCGACCTTCATTTTTATTTCTTGAGCAAGCTGTTGAATTTCTGCTTGAGTGGCCGCAGGCAACAACTCGTAACGTTCAATAAGTTGAGTAAAAATACTACCCAGTTCTATTTTTTCCTGGATTTTTCGTGGTATCTCCTGTTTTTTTTCTAAACTTTTGGGAGCGGCATCCAATGCATTGAATAAATTATCTAAACTTTTGAGAGGTGCAAAGCTTTCAGCAAAAAACAAAATGATGCGATTGAGCTGCTGTTTTTTATCTTCGGCTAAATCTCGCAGTTCGACGCCCAAAATCATCCGATTTTTGTCTTCATCCATCATCGTATTGCGAATAATTCCTTTCGTTTCCAGAATAAGAGCGTCTGCAGAATTTTCTGGAGGAGGAAGTTTGATAGTGAATTGACAGATTTGTCCAATACTGAAATAATCAAAATCACTTGCAATACTGAAAGCAAATCCACCACGGCTGATATCGATTAAACGCCCGCGTATACCATCACAAATGACGGGTGCTATTCCTTTTGCTCGTTGGTATGTTCTGGCAGTATCGGAATTACTCATTGATGTTCTCCTTTTTAGCAAATGCTAAGACATGTTTTTTGTATACAGACTTCTTCATCATTCTTATGATTAACTCATGTTATGTGTATGTCTTTTGCCAGCAGTTCATCTTTCATAAAAAACATAGAAATTTTTTACTCGAAAGTATCCAGGATTCAGGAACCAAAACGGGAGAAATAGTCGTTCTATTTAACGTTGTTGCGTGACTGATTCTTTTCCAACCTACAAGAGTGCATTGAGTAGGAGAAAAACTACTGAATTCTGAATTTTTTGCGATGACTGGAAAAAAAGCCTATTGCAAATTTTGTTCACGTAACATCAATGATTAAAATCCAACGAGTGATAATCCTCAATCAAGATGTTTAATGCTGCATTTTACTAATACGTCGTCTTCAAGAAGTAAAGTTTATTTAGT
>JANQHV010000568.1 GCA_028282505.1 SAR324 cluster bacterium
TTTCATTCACATTGGTCAAAGCCTTTTGGATGTCCATACCACGCAACACAACACCACCATCCCGCTGATCGATGGCTTCCCTCGTGCCACGTGAGGCCCCTGCTGGGGCAATCGCTCTGCCAATTAATCCGTTCTCAAGGAGAACATCAACTTCGACTGTCGGATTACCACGCGAATCCCAAACTCTGCGTCCTGTTACGTTTTTGATTGCTACCATGACTACTCATTTTCCATATTTAAATTTATGTACTCAACTAGCCCAGCGATTGATTTGACGGGATCTTTGATCAATGGAATCGCCAGTGAGCGTACAATCTTGCGCTCATGATCATCGAGATATTCTACCGGTGATTTTCCGTCGATGCGTGCCAGCATGAGAGCTGGTATTAACGCACAGACTCGTTTTTCCAACTCGTCAGAGGACTCCCACAGTACATGCGCTTGATAAGCTGTCCAAAAATCTTGAACTGAAGCCAATAAAGAATGACGAGAACCTTTGATATGCATCGCTTTTAGGATGAGGTGATTCAGACAAAAAGAAACATCAAAGCTGGGATCGCCGATAGTCGCACATTCTGCATCCAAAAAAACCGGCTTTTCCTGCCTGAAAATAATATTTTTGGGGCTCACATCACCATGAATCAGGGCAAGATTGTGGCTATTTAACATATCCACCAATGCATGCATCTTCCTGGCAAGATCAGGATGTCGAGTTGCCGTGAATATGAGGTACGGTTCCAGGCGCAGAGCATAAAAATCTTGCTGATTTTGAAATCCAAGGCTGGAGACTTCAAAAGACGATGCACAGTGAACCTGGCCTAAGACATAGGCAACTTTCTCAGCTTCTCCACTATCAGGCTGTCCCTGGAGCAAGGCAGTTTTCCAAAGATAAACACCATCCCCCTCCACAAATTCCATAGCAAATCCATTTGCGGAATCTGAGCAGCCCATCAAAACTGGAGTGGATTTCGGTTCAATTGAAGCTACAAACTCAAGCCAACGGTATTCTGCCTGATTACGTTCAACTTTCGCATGCCACGCTTCGACAACCTTGAGCTGCTCAAGAGCAAATTTCACGCAAATCTTCCGACTCCCCATATCAACAAGTGCTATGTCCGATGAGACACCACCCGTCAGAGGCGTGATCGAGACCACGTCTTCAACAGATCCAAGCTCAAGTTCACTGATTAAATGCTTACAACGCTCTTCCAATGATATTGACATATACCTTATCTCCAGATAATGTTCACGTGAACATTAATTTGTACTAAGGTTATTATTTTGTCAAGACATTTTATGATGAATCTGTCATATTCAATCAAACGCAACAAGGAGAAACATTGTCAAATCGGGTTACCATTAAATCAATTGCTCAAGATTTAGGCATATCGCACATGACCGTTTCACGTGCTTTGTCTAATCACCCAAAGGTGCGGGAAGATACTCGAAAAGCAGTCCTGCAACGTGCTCAAGAACTTGGTTATGTTAAAAATGCTGCGGCCACCGCCATGCGTGGAGACAAAACCCCCATCATTGGTCTTTTGTTGCCTAATCTGGTCAATGAATTTTACGCCCGTTTTGCCAATAGCTTTTCAATGTGCCTGGAAGCGAAAAGATTGCAACTCATCATCCATCTGACCAATGATGACATCAATCGAGAAAGGCAGTCGATTCTGAAACTTCACGAGATACAGGCAAATGCTGTTGTAATGGTTCCAACACCTGGAATTTTGGAAGATGAAAGAAAATATTTACGCGATTTGCGAGTTATTCAGTTTATCAGAAAGCGTGAGTTGCAAACCCCGTCAGTGGCAGTGGTGATTGATGACGCTGCCGCCATCGGTCAGGCCGTACAACACTTAGCCAGTCAAGGTCATTGTCAAATTGCCTATATCGGAGGAAAAACCTCACTATCGTCGGGTGATAGTCGCCTGTCTGCTTTTATCACAGGGATGCAGGGAGTGGGTCTCTCCCCCGATACCAACACGATCATAACCGAGATGCCTTCATTTTCCATGGGTTATCAATCTGCCCAGGTGTTAATTGACAATGGTCACGTGACTGCTATGATTTGTGGTGGTTTTGAGATTTCAAACGGAGCTTTAAACGCTCTCCTCGAAAGAGGAATGCACTTGCCTGGAGATATTTCCTTTATTGGATACGGAGATCCCTCCTATTATCAATGGATCAGCGGTGGAATATCAACCATACAAATTCCGGTTGATGATCTTGCAAAGAAAACCGCAGATTTACTTGGGCAAGCACCAGCAAACAATCAACAGCACACTGCCCAGCAACAGATCACAGCAGCATTAGTCACCCGCCAATCGTCGGGTGCCATAGCATTGTGACCAAAGTATGATAAATTTTTCTCTTTATTGCGACACTACAAGAATAACAAACATCAAAACAAGCACACCTGTCAAAAGGCATTGCAATAATTTTTGCACATGGATTTCTATTCTGAGAGCTTCTAGTGTTTTCTCCATAGATTCATTTCGATTCGTCTTGGAATTGGTGATCCATTATATTGGGTTAAACTGAAGGTTCACCTGCCAGAGAACCTGGATGCCTTTTTTATTAGAAATCTCCTTAAATCGTGTTCAATTTACTCGATTTTTTAAAACAATTGTGCCACAACTCATGTAATCAGCAAAGTGTCAAAACTATCATGTGAGATGAGTTTTTACACACTTCTCAAAAGAGAAAAAATACTCTAGCAAAAATTGCTGACATAACACGAATGAATTCATTATAAAACTCTAAAGCATCCAAATTCATTATGTTCTTGATCACTATAATATTACTCCCTCCCCCTCCTCATTCGAATGCAGGCGTTTAATGTATTCATGAGGAAGCAGCTATGCATTTAGTTGCTCATTTACACTCTACTGGTAGCAGGAATTGACCTGAGAGGATAATAGTGTGGAATGCTCTGTATTCCATATCGTTTGTCTTTCGGGAATGCTTTTTATCATGTGATCAGTAGAGATCATGTAATAAAGTGGAGAAATATTATGGTGTTATCTAGATCTATTTTTATATTGAATTGTTCCGCCTTTTTTATGATGCTTGGCGTGGGCATGACCGTTGCCATACTGCCACAGCGGGTCATCCATCTATCCGGCTCAACATCAGATGTGGGCTACCTGGCATCGGTATTTGCCATTCCCTATTTGTTAATACAAATTCCTCTTGGCCGTTTATCCGACAAATTTGGATTGAAACTCTTCCTGCTGGGAGGTTACCTGCTCTGTACTTTGTCAGGATTACTATTTTACTTCTCAAAAACCACAACCCTCATTTTTTTCGGAAGGGCACTGCAAGGTTTAGGAGAGGCGCCTATCTGGGCACTTGCTCCCGCACTTTTGTCCATTCAATATTCAACAGAAAAAGGTAAAATGATGGGCATGTACAATGCGTCAATGCACCTGGGCCTGACTGTTGGGAGTTTGATAGGAGTGTTGACTTCTCAAATTTGGCTAGATGAAGACGTCTTTTTGTTTTTTGTGGGAACCAGTGCTTTAGGCGGAACGCTCATTGCGCTATTTGTCAAAAATCCCCAGCAAATCGTGTTGACCAAAAAAGTAAAAAATAATCCTCTGCCTATTGCACACCTGACACATCACTATGATAAGTGTACTATTCTCATAGGGGTGATATTGTATGGTGCGGGTTATGGAACCTCAATTTCGGTAATTCCAGCTTTTTTAATCAGTGAAAAAAACTATGAGCAAACATGGGTCAGTTTGTTTTTCATGTTATTCTATATTGCCATCAGTTTATCTCAACTCGTCGCAGGTCCCTTATCCGATCGGAAAGGAAGAAAAACGACCATGATTTATGGGCTCACGATGGCAAC
>JANQHV010000574.1 GCA_028282505.1 SAR324 cluster bacterium
AAAATTTGTCAAAGGCCCCATCTTTGCGAACATTCTGCTGGCTGATGAAATCAATCGGACTCCCCCAAAAACGCCATCTGCTCTTCTAGAAGCCATGGAAGAACAGCAAGTCACTGCCGCCGGAGTCACTTACCCTCTCGAACCTCCTTTTTTTGTCCTGGCCACCCAAAATCCAATTGAACTGGAAGGAACTTACCCTTTGCCAGAAGCCCAATTAGATCGCTTCATGTTCAAAATCCTCATTGATTATCTGGCAGAAGATGAGGAAGTCCAGGTTGTCACCAATACAACGGGTTTGATGGACAAGACGGTGGATCATTCTTTGACGGGAAAAGATATTCTTGATTTTCAGCGTATTGCACGACAGGTACCGGTTGCCGATGCGGTTACACGGTATGCGGTACGATTGGTGGCTGCCAGCCGTCCTACCAATCCCCAGGCTCCTGATTTTGTGAAGAATTGGGTCAGTTGGGGAGCAGGACTTCGTGCTTCACAAAATTTGATACTGGGTGGAAAAGTCCGTGCTTTGTTTCAGGGACGTTACAATGTTTCGTATAGTGATATCCGTGCCCTTGCCCATCCTGTCCTGCGGCATCGGATTCTTTTGAATTTTCATGCAGAAGCAGAGCGAGTTGATATGACGCAGGTGATTGATCAACTTTTGGAAACAGTCCCTGAACCAACTTCTGGTTTGTAAGGAATGTGAAAGCAACAAATGACTGAAGCCATCCGTTTTTTGAACCCAACGGTTTTAGCTCAGATTTCGGATCTCGAACTTCGGGCCAAAACTACAGTAGAAGGATTTCTGAATGGACTGCACAAAAGTCCTTATCGTGGATTTAGTGTCGAATTTACGGAATATCGTCACTATAACCCTGGAGATGATATTCGACACATCGATTGGAAAGTTTTTGCACGTTCTGAAAAATACTACATCAAACAATACGAAGATGAAACCAATGTTCGTTGTCAAATTTTATTAGACGTCAGTGCTTCGATGGGCTATGCCTCAGGCGAAGTTTCCAAATTAGAATATGGAAAAACACTTGCAGCGGCATTAGCATACTTCATGATGGGACAACGGGATGCTGTTGGATTGATCACGTTTGATGATCAGATTCGAGAATATGTACCTGCTCGTTATCGGAGGCAGCATTTGATGCAAATCCTGCGTACATTGAACCATGTCAAAATTGGTAGTCAGACGGATTTGCAAAAACCAGTTGCTGATCTTGCGTTTAGTTTGAGTAAAAAAGGCTTAATTATTCTGATTAGTGATCTTCTGGATGAAGAAGAAAACGTCATCAAGGGATTGCAGCAGCTTCGATTTAAGGGAAATGACCTGATCGTGTTCCATACCTTAGATGATGCCGAGTTGACTTTTCCTTTTGATAAAATGACAGAATTTGTGGATGCAGAAAGTCAGGAAACCCTGGCGGTTGCTCCCAAAGCTGTCCAAAAAGCGTACCTGGAAGAAATAGAAAAATTTTGCTCTTTTTATCGGCAGCAATGCCAACTCAATGGAATTGATTACTGTTTGTTGAATACAAAGGAACCATTGGATATGGCCTTATCGTCTTATCTTTCAAGACGTGCAAAAAGTTTTTAGATCGGAAGCTTATGTCCTTTTTATCACCATGGTTTTTGCTAGGACTCCTGGGGGTTGGAATTCCTCTGGCGATTCATATGATTCGCCGGGAAAAGTCGAAACCGATGGTGTTTAGTACCATTCGATTTCTGAAAAAAGTCCCCCAAAAGAGGGTTCTATTTCAGCAATTGCAACAACGTTTGCTTTTGTTATTGCGTATTGTGATGGTGGCTTTATTGGTTTTGGCGTTTGCACGTCCTTTTTTGACAGATTCTTTGTCAGAAGCCATCGGTACTTCTCCACAATCGGTGGTGATTCTACTCGATACGTCGATGAGCATGCAATATGGTGATTCCTTTGACCAGGCAAAGGCTGCCACACAGGAGGTAATCCAGTCTCTTCATGCTGGAGATGAAGCGGCATTGATCACTTTCACAAAAGGTATCGAACACATCCAGGAACTGACGACAGATCTGTCAAAACTGGAGACATTTTTACACAATTTACCGGCACCAGGTTATCAGTCCACCCAGTATTTTTCAGCGCTGCGATTTGCCGATGAGATTCTGCAAACCGCTCATTATCCAAATCGAAAAATTGTGCTCATTTCTGATTATCAACAACATGCTTTCGAAAGTTTTGACTTATCCTGGCAATTGAGCCCCGGTGTTGTGCTGGAAAACATTTTCGTTGGTAATGAGGAAACCACCAATCTTGCTGTAACAGATGTTAAGGTTTCACCTACCTTGAAGGAAAATGCCAATGAACGTGTTTTTTGGGCACGAATCAGCAACCGGGGAACTCGTCACGTATCAGAAGCTCAAACGTTTCTCAGCATCGATGGGCATATTGTCGCTCAACAAACAATAGATCTGAAAGATAAATCTGAAGCTGTCGTGGAATTTCTTTTTTCGATAGATCCCCAACAATCACATCGGGTTTCTGTCAGTGTAGAAGATGAATCATTTCCTCCAGATAATACTTTTTTTCTTACAGTGGACATTGCACAACCTGTCAAAATTTTGACAATTCATCACGATACTGGAAAGGATTGGTACCAAGATAAGAGTTATTGGCTACGTCTGGCAGTGAGCAGCCACACTTCAGATTCTTCATTGGAGGTAATTCAGAAATCGATTATTCCAGATCAACTCATGCCATATGATGTTTTAGTACTCTTTGATGCTGAATTAAGCCAAAGAGACGTTAAAAAAATCCACACATTTATCAAAGGGGGAAAAAGTCTGTTGCTTGTGCCCACAAACCAGGTGGCTCCACGCCGATTCAACACACTTTTTGAACAATTGTCTCCTGCGGCACTTGAACAACAACAGGTATTTTCCCGTGATAATTTTTTGCGAATAACCGATGTCCAGGATCGCCACCCCATTTTTCATGCTTTACGGGTCAATCAGATCGATGATTTTAGTGCAGCTCGATTTTGGGAGTACTGGTCTCTTCTTCCTCAAGCAGACAGTGAAATCCTGATGAATCTTAGCAATGGAGAGCCGATGCTTCTGGAAAAAAAGGTTGGTTCTGGGAGGGTAATGCTTTTGGCTTCTTCATTGGATACCAAGGGGAACAATCTTCCTGTGCAGATCGTGTTTTTGCCCTTAATGCACGAAATGTTTGCTTATCTTTCTTTTCAAGAAGAGAAAAAACAGGCTTATTCTATTGAAGAAGCCATTCCTGTTTTTGCGCCAACAGGCACATTGGTTCAGGTGACACCATCTCATGGACAGAAAAACGAACAAGCTTTCCTGGTAGAACAACATCCTTTTTACACGGCAACTCATTTCCCTGGTTTTTATCAAGTCCGTAACAAAAATCAGCAAGCACATTTTGCGGTCAATGTGCCCGTGGAAGAATCAGATTTCACCCTGATTTCCCCGGCAGAAATTCATGATAGTGTCGTTAATCCTGCCATGTCTGAAGCGGCAGTGTCCAAAACCAGAGTTGTTTTGCAAGAGGTGCAATTGGAGCAATCACAACAGTTTTGGTGGACTCTTTTGTTGATGGTACTGGTTTTGGGATTGGGAGAAACCTTGCTGGCCAACCGTACTTATCGATGAATATAAGAAGCCCACTATAGGGTATTAATGTCTTATAGTGTTCCAGAAAAGTTTTTTCAAAATCCCCCTGACCCCCTTTGAAAAAAAGGGGGGACACTCCAAGAAAAAACTTTTCTGGAGCACTATATCTTAGGCGAAAAACTCATTATAGAGGCAATGATGTCAACCAAACCAATTGATCAATTACATCAACGCTTACAAACCTTTCAACATCGCCGATTCCAGCTTCTTTTGATACAGCAGATTTGTTTGGGACTTGTTGGAGGCATTATCCTCTTTTCTGTTCTCGCTTTTCTCGAAAAAGCCTTTCAGTTTATGTGGATGGGACGTTTAATTTTGTCATTGTCTTTGCTGTTTGGCATGGGAGGCCTCGTTTGGTGGATAATGCACCGCATTGGCAAATTGAAACAAGATGAGCACCATGTGGCTCAATACATTGAGGAGCACATTCCTGATCTGGAACAGCGCCTCTTGACTACTCTCGAATTTGGCAAAAAAGAGAAAGCAGGAGTGTCTTTACATCTGATTGAGCAACTATGGGAAGACGCACACAAAAACCTGGCAAGTCAGGATATATTCAAAGTCATTCGGGAGAATAAAACCTGGTTGATCACAAGTGGTGCGACTTTAGTCACTTGTATTTTCCTGTTATCGCTCTGGAGCATTCCCGATCTTTCCCGATCTAGCCTGACTGTCATATGGCCCTGGTCTTCACCGACCCCCGTTCCGGCGTTGATCGTCGAACCAGGAGACGTACAAATACAGTCAGGGGAAGATGTCACCTTGTTGGTCACCGCAGAAAATATGTCCCCTGAGCAGGTCAATCTCTTCCTGCAAACAGATCGACTCCATTGGAAAAGCGTTCCCATGCACCAGGAAGCGGAAGAACAATCCTATATTCATTATTTGTCCGAAGTTACCCAAGACATCCATTATTATATAGACACGGGCTCCGAACGCACCCGGCAATATCGAATTTCCGTTGTTGAACATCCCCATGTGACACAATTGCAAATAGAATATTTGTATCCCCCCTATACTGGATTGGAAAGTACGATCAAACAAGGAACGGGAAATATTAATGCACTGGTCGGGACTGAGGTGGTCCTGCATGTGACATTCAACAAACCAATACAGGAAGCTTCTCTGAAATTTGGATCAGGAAAAGTTGTCCCTCTTGAACCTCATGGAACCCTGGTTAAAGGCTCATTCATCGTACAAGAAGATGAGACCTATGTGATTCAGGTCATTGATCAGACACAACTGAAAAATAGAAATCCTGAAGAATATTCTATTCATGCTACTGTTGATGCGCCCCCTGAAATTGCGATCTCTCGACCCGGTAAAGATGTAAAGGTAACGCCTTTGGAGGAGGTTGTGATTGCCGCAACAGCAAAAGATGATTATGGATTGACCGAGTTCATGCTCCATTATCGTGTTGCTGGTAGTAGTACAACAAAATATTCTTTCCTGGGTGAATCTTCGTCCAGATCTGTTGTTGATGGAAAAATACTGCTTTATCTTGAAGATTTGCAGGTCAAACCAGGAGATTTTTTGACCTATTATTTTACAGCCGCAGATAGTAACCCATCATCTCATTTCTCTCCAGAACGATCTGCCAACAAACCACCTTTAACGAAGCCATCTTCGATAAAACAGGGCTCTACCAAAATGTCTGATATATATTTTCTGGAAGTCACTTCCACAGAAGAAGAATTCAGGCGTGGGTCCCAAATGGGTGGGGGTGGAGCTGGTGGAGGAGGGGGGCAATCCTCCAGTGCCCTGGCTCAAAATCAAAAAAAAGTCATTGTGGCGACCTGGAAATTACATAATCAGCAAAACGAAATGGAACCTAAAAAATTTTCAGAAGATGTCCAGGTTGTGGCAGAGTCCCAAAATGAGATTATGCAACGGGCACAAATGTCTTTTCTACGTTTGGCAGAAAGATTTTCTTTTTCAGATAAAAGTTATGATCAAGCTGTCCAACATATGAAACAAGCGATCCAGCATATGAAACTGGCTATCGAACAATTATTGTCTGAAGACCTGGAAAATGCTTTGATTGCAGAACAAGACGCATTACAGGAAATTTTGAAGGCTGAGGCACAAAGCCGTCAAACACAAATCTTGCTGGCACGTAATGGCAGAGCGGGTGGTCAAGGAAATTTTGAGCGTGAACGCGAAGATCTCAGGCAACTGTTCGAGATGGAAATGGGGCAATTGGAAAACCGGTATGAATTGCCACAGCAGGGGAATTCGCTCCTGGGTGGCAATCCACGCAACCAGAGGGAACAATCTTTGAGAAAACTGCAAGAGCTGGCCCGACGGCAAGAGCGCCTGAACCGTCAACAAAACGATTTTTCCAGAAGGAAAAATCAAATGACAGAAGAGCAACAAAAGAGGCGTTTGGAAGAACTGCGGCGTGAGCAAGAGAAACTGCGCCAGGAGACAGAAGCATTGTCACAACAATTGAACCGTCCTTTTGGTCAAAAAAGATGGAATCAGGTGGTGCAGCAGATGCGAAATGCGGAACGTCGCCTGCTCCAACGAAAACTGCCCACCCAGGAAAAAAATCCAGACACTTTTCCTGGAAACAGGGCTTTGCAAGGGCTTCGCAAGGAAGCAAAGCAACTGGCCCGCAATGATTCTCAGCCAAACAACCTGCCCCAGAATCGCTCTGGATTAATCGAACAAGCTGCCACGGATGCTCAGCATTTGCGCCAGGAAATGGAAGCCCTTCAACAACAAATCGAATCACTCAAGCAAGGAAATTGGTTGAAACGTCAGCTATCCTCATTACTGGATCGAGAAGGCAATTTGCGACCAACAGAAAAAAACAACAGACCAGCAAGGGTGAGCCGTGAAGAGCTATCGCAGCTTCGTGAAGGACTCCAGGGTCTCAGAGAACAAGCTGGGGAGTTGATTCAATCCTGGGCTGGTGGAACAGGCTGGGTTTATGATGCTCGCTCCATTCATCGGCAATTGACTCAGCAAGAAATTGAAGATTTTCTGACCCAACCAGAACTATGGCAACAATTGCTGTCTGCTGCCAAAGAGCTGGAATCGACTTTGACCACTCAGTCAGAAATTGACCAGCTTCAAAAGAAATTGTTCTCTACCCTGGAAGAAGAGATTCCTGCTTCGTATCAACATTTGATCGAGAACTATTATCAAAACTTGTCAGAAACGATTAGACAGTAAATGACCGTTCCGACGGCAGCCCCTGCGGTCAAAAGGAACGCAGAGCGTCCTAATGAACATTCTGCCGCAGAGTGACGGAACGATAAAAAAATGGCAAGAAAACTTGGATACTGATTAGGAAATTTCATTCTCTACAGAGATTCAGAGCCCTCTATTTTAAAAAACATTTTTCTCTGTGCCTCCGTGTCTCTGTGGCAAATAATTTTAGGTCCCAGCTATGTCAGCAAGTTAGGATACAATGAACAAATTTATAGAATTTCTGATAGGACACGAGCTGGTTGAATTCTCAAATGGTATTTTCTCCTTTAGTAGATCGGTTCCTTTCATCATCAGTGGGATCATCCTGATTATTGTCGCTGTTTGGTTGTTGTATCTCAAAACCACCACTCCTCTCTCCAGACTATCCAAATTTGCTTTGATTGCTTTAAAATCGTTAGCTCTTGTCATTCTCTTCATGGCCTTGTTACGACCCATTTTAACTCTCTCTAAAACTCTGCCACAACAAAGTTATCTGGGAATTCTGATCGATGATTCGGAAAGCATGTCCATTCCCGACATGGACGGACGTCAGTCCAGAGGGGCTGTGCTTCAGGATGTGCTCTACCAGGACAATGGTGTGATCGCACGTCTTCGTGAAAACTTTAGAGTGCAAACCTTTCGCTTTGATCAGGAGACGTATCGTATGTGGAATGCAGATTCCTTGACCCGGCAAGGGACGGGAACCTCTATTTCTCAAGGACTGGAACATACTATAGACCGGCTGAAAGGCTTTCCTCTTTCCGGGATTGTGTTGATCAGCGATGGTGGAAATAATGATGAGCACAATCCTGTGCATACGGCAAGTCGTTTACAGTCTCTCAATATTCCTGTTTTTTCCGTAGGCGTCGGACAGGCAGTAATTGCCAAAGATGTGGAAATTGTCCAGGTTCGCTCCACAAAGACGGTGATCGAAAATTCCATTTTTGAAGTTCATGTGCTGGTACGTCATCAAGGTTATGAAGGCCATGATGTCAACCTGGAGATTACAGAAGGCGGTGCCGTAGTAGTCACCCAAAAAATCACTTTGGGAAAAAATGGAACCACTCAACAGCATACAGTTGAATTAATCCCGACACGTCAGGGATTGTTGACCTACACACTACGGCTGGTTGAGCAAGCAGGAGAAATCATTGCAGCGAACAATCAACAAACGTTCTTAGTCAATAATCAGCCAAAACCAGCAGATATCCTTTACATTGAAGGACATCCACGCCATGAATATAAGTTCATTCAACGGGCACTGAAGGGTGATGAATTTCTGCGTCTGGCAACTTATCTTCAGACGGCACCGCAAAAGTTTTTACGCCAGGGCATCACTTCGCCTCAAGAGCTTAGCACTGGTTTTCCCACTAGTAAGGAAGATCTATACCACTATGAAGCGATCATCTTTGGTGATGTTGCCAAAAAATTCTTTACAGATCAACAGTTATCATTGACCCAATCTTTCATTACTGAACGTGGAGGGGGATTTTTAATGATTGGGGGCTCGACTGCTTTTGAGGAAGGCTTTATCGACACTCCCATTGCGGATCTTTTGCCAGTGACGCTGATTCGAGAGCCTCAATTACCCGCTCATCTTCGTAGAGGAGAACGTCAGGGAATGTCTGCTGTAGGTGACAAGTTTATACTCCAGCTCACTCCTGAAGGAGAACAATCGTCAATTTTGCGGTTGGGTTTCCAGGGGGAGATGAACCAGCAACAGTGGCAAAAGATGCCATCCTTGCAAAGCATCAATGTGACAGGGTCTGTGAAACCAGGAGCAACTATCCTGGCTGTTCATCCAACCCTTCGTTACCAGAATGCTCCTCTGCCATTGATGGTTCATGAGCGTTATGGCCGGGGAAGAACAATGGCTCTGACAACGGCCAGTACCTGGCGCTGGCAAATGTTATTGCCCTTCGATGATACTTCCCACGAACGGTTTTGGCGACAATTGACACGATGGCTGACTGGTTCGGCTCCTGCTCCATTAGAACTTTCTCTGGATCGAGATATCTATCAGATCGGAGATACGGTAGCAGCCCGTGCCCGTGTCGTAAATCGTGCCTATGCCCCTGTGAAAGATGCGACCGTTTGGCTCAAAATCTCACATCCCAATGGGGCGATTCAAGATATGCCATTGAAATGGGATATTCAAGAAGAGGGAATGTATACAGGAAGCTTTATTGCTCAGGAGCAAGGAGTCTATCACCTGGAGGCACTTTCTACGACTCCTGCCCACGAAACCCATGAAGCCTCGATGGGAGTTTTGGTTTCTGCTTCTATGAAGGAATATACCAATGCCAGTATGGATGCGACACTCCTCAGAAACATTGCTGAGGTCAGTGGTGGAAAATTTTATACGATTGATGAAATGGATCAATTGATCAATGATGTGGAACACCTTTCCAATGAGTATGCTGTACAAATGGAAGAAGAACTTTGGGACATGCCGCTGGTCATGCTGCTGCTGTTGAGTTGCTTCAGTCTGGAATGGTTCATTCGAAGACAAAAGGGAATATCGTGAAAAATTTGCTTTGGATAGGAATATTTGTTCTGATGATGATCTGGCAGGAAGATTCGCTAGTTGCCCAGGAAGATGAATTTTTTCTGAATCGTCCAACGGCTCAAAAATACGTGGTCATCCTGGGTGGTGCTGCTGCTGAAGAAAAATATGCAGAACGTTTCCGAAAGTGGACACTGACCTTGTATGAGATACTGGTGGTCGATTATGGTTATTCTCCAGATCAGATTATTTTGTTATTGGGAAATGGAGATCCAAAAGAATCAAGAATTTCTGGTTCAAGCCGTCAAGCAGATATCCAAAAGCACGTTTTGCGTCTCCAAAAAAAAGTGCGGGCAGGCGATCAGGTGGTTTTTGTTTTAATTGGGCATGGGACCTATGATGGAGATACTGCCAAATTTAATATTGTCGGTCCCGATATCACAGGTAATGATTTTGCGGAAATACTAGCGAAATTTCCTGATCAGGATTTGATTGTGATTGACACGAGAAGCACGAGTTACCCTTTCTGCCTTGCTCTTTCTGCGCCAGGACGGGTGGTTATTTCAGCAACCCGTTCTCATTTGGAAAAGTACGATACGGTTTTCCCACAATTCTTCATTGAAGCATTGGCTGAACACAAAGGGGATCGTGACAAGAATCAGCGAATTTCCCTGTGGGAAGTTTTTCAATATGTGCAGAATAAAGTGGTGCAATGGTATGAAGAGCAGGAACGTTTGCTCACAGAACATGTGGTTCTTGATGATAACGGAGACCGTGTTTTCAGCACGAATCCTTCCCCCAGTGAAAATGATGGCAAATTGGCCCACATTGCCTACCTGGACCAATCGCTTCCTTCAGACATTGGCAAAGGCAAAAATGCTGTCAAAAAACGTCAACTCTTCACCAAAAAAGAAAATCTGGAACGCTCCATCACGTTGTTGAAAATCCGCAAAACTCAATTGTCTCCAGAAAATTATTATCAGCAATTGGAACCCCTGCTGATTGAACTCGCTCGTACCAGCCGTCAATTGAGATCCTTGTACTAACTTCAGTTCAGAGTGAGGAAAATTACATCAATCCTCTTGATTATTATACAATTATGCGTTAGGTTGAATTTTCTTTGCAGATCGCTAACCGATAATGATATCAAAGGCTTAAGGCTATCCCTCTAGGCTTGATCATATTTTCGTCCACTTGAAATTATTCCCATGCTCCGTCCGAATGCAGACCAGTGGGAACGCAGATCTCGACCGCTCTGCGGTCAAATGGGACGCAGAGCGTCCTAATAAACATTCCAACTGATCCGCATTCGGGCAGAGCGACAGAACGATAATCTTGCAAGAGGTGAATGAAGCATGACCGAAAAATACAACGCCTTCATCAGCTACGCCTGGCGTGATAATGAGCCTATCGATCATGGAGGCAAGGGCTGGGTCAGCACCTTTGTCAATCGGTTGCGTCCGCTTCTGAACCGGAAGTTGCCCCGTGAAATTGCCAGGCACGGCATCTGGCTGGATTACGAACAGATGCGGGGCAACGACAATATCTCCGACAAAATCCGGGCTAAGTTGGAAGTCTCCCACCTGTTGGTACCCATTATTTCCAACAGCTACCTGGATTCTCCCTGGTGTAAACAAGAACTCCAAATCTTTATCGAAAAACACGATGCTGATTCTGGCCGCATCTTCCCGGTGTGGATGGAGCCGGTGGAAAACATACCCAATGAACTGGAATCTCTCCTCAAGTATTGTTTTTGGTTCGAAGATGACAAAAAACGACTTTGTACCCGCTGGTTTCCCGACATAGACCCCACCGACCGGGAATATGGGTACCTTCAGCAGAGCATGGCCCAAGATATGGCCGTGCATTTGAAAGACATTGTGGCTGCAGAAGAGGAAACTCCACCCTCTGAGCAAGCGGAACCGCCTGCTCACCAAATGCAAGAATCGAATGGACAACACACCGTTCTGGTGAATGGTGGCGAGGATGACAAAGATCTGGTGAACCAGGTGGCTGCTTGCCTGTGCAACCAACACCAGATTAGCACCGTTGTGCCCGTGTCGTTATTATCGAATTCAGACAAGCTGAAAAGCTCGGAAATAACCCATGACTTGCGGGAAAAACTGAAACTTTGTTCAGCCTTTCTCATCGTTTATCGCAGAGGACCGGCACATCAACTCCAGGGGTATATCAGAGAATATTTGAAAAGCAAAACAAGACGGACAAAAGACAGTCCTCCGATCAAAATAAATATTTGCTATCCCGCAAATGACGGACCTCCACCAGGTATCTTTTTACCAGAAGCGGAGCTTCATTCGTGTGAATCTGATTGCGTGGCAGATTGTACTAACAAATTTGTCAAGGGGTTGTTATGAAAATCATCACCCCTTACCCTGGTCTGCGCCCCTTCGAACATCATGAGGACATCCTGTTCTTTGGCCGTGATGAGCAAGTCGATCAACTTCTAGACAAATTGGCCGATACCCATTTCCTGGCCGTTCTAGGCACCTCCGGATCGGGCAAATCCTCCCTGGTCAAAGCCGGATTGCTGCCGGCACTGAATAGTGGGTACATGGCTGGCACTGGCGCTCGCTGGGATGTAGCCGAACTCCGGCCCGGTGACAGCCCCTTTCAACGTTTGGCCAGTTCTCTGGTGCGGGACACGGATTGGGGCAAAGCCTATCGGAAGGATCGTTGGAAGGAGTCCACTGCAACCGATAGGGATGGTGGCATCAATGAAGTCGTCGCCGCCCTGGAATCTGATTTACGTCAGGGCGATTTGGCTCTAAACTGGCGTCTGGGTGTCCACCCTCTGGCATCGGGTACCCGGCTCCTGATCCTGGTAGACCAGTTTGAAGAGTTGTTCCGCTACCATCGCACGGCAGAAGCAGATGCAGCCGCATTCACTGCCTTGCTGCTGGGGGCTGCCACTCATTCGGATGTGTACGTAGTCATCACCATGCGCTCCGAGTTCCTGGGCGATTGTTCTCTCTACCCGGATTTACCCGAAGCAATCAATGCCGGACTCTTCCTCACTCCATCGCTGGCACCGGAAGAAATGGCCGATGCCATTGAACTGCCGGCTCGGCTGGCCCATTTCAATGGCGAAGTGGATTCCGAACTGGTACGTCATCTGGTTGCCGAAGCTAAGGGCCGCAACGACCAACTTCCCTTGCTCCAGCATGTTCTCATGCGTTTGTGGAATCGGTTCGGCGAAAACAAACATCTGACCTTCGCAGACCTGAACCGATTGGGAGGGCTGGAGGGTTGTCTCAATGCTCATGTAGAAGAGGCATACGGTGACTTGAACGAACAACAAAAACGCTGGGCTGAGATCATGTTCCGATCCCTCACCGAACGATCCGATGAAAAGCGCGACACCCGCCGACCAGCCCTTTTGGGGGAGATCGCTCAACTGGCCGACACATCCATCGAGGAATTAGCCACTGTGGTGGAGATTTTCCGGCAACCTGGCCACAGCTTTCTCATGCCTCCGACGGGTATCGAGTTAACAGCAGAGACGGTACTGGATATCACCCACGAGGCCCTCATCCGCCAGTGGAAACGCCTTCAGCAATGGACTGAAAACGAAGCAGAGCAGGCCGAGCTTTATCTTCGCCTGGAATCTTCTGCTCAACGTCACCAGGAAGGTAAAGGTGCTCGTTGGATTGATCCAGATCTGGAACATGCCCTGCAATGGCGGAAAGACAGCACCCCCACCCAGGCCTGGGCTGACCGCTACGGCGGTGATTTCGATCTGGCTATGTCGTTTCTGGATGCCAGCCTAAAAGACCGAGATGATAAACGTGAGGTCGAGAAAAGACGACAACAAAAAGAAATTAAGCGTGCCCGTTGGATAGCAGCAGCCTCCCTCATGGCCCTCATCATCACCATTGCCCTGGCAGGTTGGGCTTTGTTTGAGCGCAACCACGCCATTCAAGCTGAGAAAGAAGCTGAGCATCATGCCAATATGGCAGAACAGCGGGAATTACAGGCCAAACAGGCCGAACAGGTCCATACCGAAAGTCTGTTCGACTCCAGTCTCACCCATGCTTCGCTGCTGGCCCAGGTGAATGATCCGGCTGAAGCCCACAAGATTTTGCGCCAAACCGTCCAACTGGACCCATCCATCACCGAATCTCGCCGCCACACTCGCAACCTTCTAGCGGGTTACGTGGACATCATGGGAGGTACAGCAGACAAGATTTATGCAGGGGCCGATGCAGCTTTAGTTGATATGGCTGTGAGCCCCGATGGACAACTGCTGGCCGCCGCTGGAGAGAGGGGCACCCTGGTATTATTTGATGCGGAAAGTGGAAAATTGCTGAAACGCTTGCAGGGGCATGATGCCTCGGCAGGTATCGTAGGTGGAGTCGCTACAGCCGTTTTTACGTCAAGAGGGGATGCTCTATATAGCGGTGGTGAAGACCGACGCATTATCCGTTGGTCCATGCCGGATGGTGAAAAACAGGCTGAATGGAAAGCGCCTGATGGAGTTTGGAGCTTGGCCCTGAGCCCGGATGGGACGACTTTGGCCGGTGCGAAATCAAGTGATGGAATTACCCTCTGGGAGACAAGTACGGGCCAGCAAATTCAAACCCTGAGTGGAAAAACCAGTCTCGTTTCACACGGCAACTCTCTGGCCTTTTCATCAGATGGCCAATGGCTGGTTAGCGGTGGTTTTAGAGGGGAAGTTGGTATCTGGGATGTAGTCAGTGGAAAAGAACAGGTGCTTCCCAGGTTGCACACAGAGGAAATCAATGCTGTCGCTGTCAGCCCTGATGGGCAATGGATCGCCAGCGGCAGTGCTGATAAACGCATCATCCTTTGGAACACAAAAAGCAGACACCCGTTGCGGATGTTGCGGGGACATGAGAACATGATCATTGGTCTGACATTCAGCCAGGACAGCCGCCGCCTCTTTTCTGCCAGCCGTGACAATACCCTGCGTCTCTGGGATGTGGCTACCGGCGTGCTCCTGCGGACTTACCAGGGCCATACTGCTGGACTTTGGAGCGTGGTCCGCTATGGAAAAAACTTATACACCGCTGCCAGTGATAGTACCGTCCGTCGCTGGTCAGCGGATACGCCTGGGCAGTGGGTATGGGATCTTGAAGGTGAACCCATTTCTACCTCTATTTCCCCGGATGGTACTTTCATTTCGATAGGTTTTAGAGATGGCTTGCTGCAAATCTATTCTCTTCAACAGATTAAAAATCTAAGCCCCGAATTAATCCTATCTGCATCAAAGCCTTTTGCGGAAATTAAACACGCACATGAGACATACATAATTCGTCAGGCATTCAACAAAAGTGGGACACTGCTCGCCACTGCCAGTCTTGACAACAAAGCCAAACTTTGGCGCATCGAACGTAAGGCTGGCGGAATGACCTTAACCTTGCGGCATACATTGATAGGGCATGCAGATGCGGTTCATGATGTTGTGTTTTCTCCGAACGGCCAAACCTTGGCCACCGCTAGTTATGATGGCAAGGTGGGATTGTTTGATGTGGAGACTGGAAAAGTACGGTTCTTTGATTCAGCCACGGTTGGGCAAGTCGTAGCTGTCGAATTTTCAAATGATGGTAAGCAAGTTATGACAGTTAATAAAGATGATCAAATCATCCGTTTTTGGAATGTTGATTCTGATTTAACGGCACCCACTTTAGAACTGCCTAAAATGATGGATTCACCTATGTGGGCCACCCTGCGCCTGGATGGTCTTCAACTGACTGCTGTAGGGCGCGAAGCATCCAGAATCACTCTTTACAATTTGGGTCCGGATGCTGTACCTCCCCGCAAGCTTGTGGGTCATGAACAAACTGTCTATCGTGCTATCTACAGTCCTGACGGTACCCAACTGGCCACTGTGAGTTCTGACATGACCGTGCGTCTCTGGAATTTGGCAACCGGTAAGGCCCTGTTCACCCTGCCATTGCCCACTGAATATCGGAGGCCAAGTCCCCTCTGGGATTTTGATTTTCGTTGTGTTCCTGATGGTCATTGCTGGATTGCGGTACCATTGACTATGGGGCGATTGGTGCTGTATCGGTTGCCTTATGCTGAGGCGCCGGCATCGCTAAAGCATTTGCCAAAGATACGGAAGGCCGCCCCACACTGAGACACAGAGGAAAGAAAAAATATTAACTTTAAGAAACAAAGGCTTTTGGATGAAAATCCTGGGGAATGGTAATTTCAAAGAGATCATCGTGAATCGTTGCCAAATACAGTCCTTCAGCGAAACCCCTTTTTTTTATTTTGGGTGAGGCGTCCACGACTGCCAGAACTCCATATACTTTTAGTGCCATGCCCTCTGTAAAACCGCCAAACTTCTCACCCAATCCGCTGATTTGTTTGCCCAACTCTTTGAGTTATTGGTCCGTTTCTTTTTGAGTCAGTGCTAAACTGGCGACCAATTCTTTTAACTCTGCGTCACCCATGATTGACCTGATATTGATCTAATACGAAGTTGCGTTTAAAAGTATACAATATGTCATCCTGACGGTACGCCGAAGCGGCTTTTCGAAGGATCTCTTTGAAATGATTGAGATTCTTCGCAAG
>JANQHV010000108.1 GCA_028282505.1 SAR324 cluster bacterium
CCAGGGTCGCTGACCAGATCGCCCACACTCAACACACTACTATCAAGCAAACTATCTATTTTTTGTTTAGCCCGTTCAACTTGTTCATCTTGATCGACGTTGCGTGCAACAACTTTTCGTAAATACTCAAAAACATCACGGGCTTTTTTGTATTGGGGATATCCATAAATTTCAGGTTTTGCGGAATCATACAAGGAAACGATTGTGCTCACATATAAGTTAAATTCCTTTTTAAATTCATCCTTCTCTAAAAGAATATTCGCATACTCATTGAACAACTCGATTTCCTTGAATCCTTTTTCCCCCAAATCCAGAATATCGTCAATATTGGCACCTAAGTCAGCACAATGAGCTTTGGCTTGGATAATTGCCTGGTCAAGCAACTCCAGCAATTCCTCAAATTCTTTGACTGGAAATGCCTCATCGTCCCCATCCTTTTTCTTTTTCCCTTTGGAACCTTCGGCATAGTCGGCCAACGCTTTTTTCAGATTTCGGAAAACACCAAAATAGTCTATCACAATGCCATTCTTTTTCCCTTCAAGCACACGGTTGGCTCTCGCAATCGTTTGCATCAAGCTGTGATTTTGTAATGGCTTGTCTAAATATAGTGTGGATACGGATGGAGCATCAAAACCGGTCATCCACATGGCGGTTACAAAAACGATGCGATAAACATTGTTTGGATCTTTGAAATAGTCTTCAATATTTCTCCCATCTTCATCAGGATTTTCCATCAACTTCCGATGTGGTTTGATGTCCAGCCCTTTCTTTTCAAACTTTTCCGCTTCCTCTTTTTCTGTTCCTTCCAGGCTGATTACAACAGCCATCTTGGTTTCTTCCATGAACTCAATCGCTCTGGAATAGAGCACCTTTTTTTCAGGATCGTGTTCCTTTGCGATTTTTTTGCGTAAGGATTTGATTTCCTCTTTCAGGTGGTACTGAACTTTTTTATACATTGTGGCAGCAGTGAACTTATCAATGGAGATCACCATCGCTTTCATGGGTTTTCGATTGCCTTCATCATTGACAACATCCAGGCGATAGGGAAAATGCTGAACAATGTGCTTGGCGATTTCTTCCAATCGGTCATCCCGTCTGACCACCTCCAACAGCGTGGAATACTCCTTATCCAGCTTTTCTTGTTGTTCTGCACTCAGGTTTTCATTTTCAAGAATCTCAGCAGCATCCTTCACTAAATTTTCATTGACCTGTTCCACACGAGGGACACTTTTTTTATAATAAAGTGGTACGGTTGCCCCGTCTTCAACACTTTGAGCAAAGTTGTATTCGGAGACATAGGGGCCAAACCATTCCTGAGTGAGTTCATTGCGCAGCAGTGGAGTTCCAGTAAATGCGATATATTGGGCATTGGGAAGGGCCAAACGCATATTCTCTCCCAATGATTTATACTGGGAACGATGGGCTTCATCAATAATGATGATCCAATTTTCTCTGTCTGTGAGTTGCGGATAGGTTTTCCCCTTTTCGATGCCGAAATTGAAGATGGTGGAAAAATAATAGGATTTATTGAACTGCAATGCTTCTTTGAGTTGCTTTCTACTACGATTTCCCTTAGCTCGATAAGGATTTTTTTCAGGCTTTTCATGCTCTTGTAAAGCAATGGTTTCTGTTTCCAAAAAGTTTCTAAAAATTTGGTCATCCAGATCATTTCGATCTGTCACAATCAGAAATGACCAGTTTTGGCTTATTTTACGATGCACTTTTTTGGAGAAGAAAATCATGGAATACGATTTTCCAGAGCCTTGCGTATGCCAGAAGATCCCCAGCTTGCCCTCGTTCTCTTTATAATTTTTTAGAGATGCAATGGTGTTATTCACCCCAAGAAACTGATGGTTTTTGGCGATAATTTTAATCTTGTTCTTGTGGTAGAGTACAAAGTTTTCCAGATAATCGAGTAAGTTCGCTTTTTTACACAATCCTTCACAAAACCGTTGCAGACTGAGGCGTTTCTGGTCATGTTCACTTTGTGCTTCAATCTCAGCAAGTGACATTTGATCGTGCTCCACAGCGGTATCTTTCAGCTTCACCCAGGAAAAGAAATGTTCCCAGGGAGCATTAAAACTGCCAATACGGGTCTGGATTCCGTTGGAGACGCAAACGAACAAATTGTACCAAAACAATTGTGGTATATCTCGACGATAGTCCTTCAAGTTTTTGTCGTATCCAACTTTTGCTTTCTCCGTTGCGTTTTTCAGTTCAATCATCACCAATGGCAGCCCGTTGACATATAAAAGCAGGTCAGGACGACGGGTGATCTTGTTGATGTGCAAATACTCAATGCTGAGTTGCGATACGACCAGAAACTCATTAGCGTCAGGATGGTTAAAATCAATGACTCTGACATAATCATTTTCCTCACGTCCCTGCTGATTGGTGTAAGAAACAGGAATGCCGTCTTTGATCAGCCCATACACTTCTTGATTGGCCATAATCGCTGTTTGACTGCTTCTGCTTTTTGTCAGTTCAGACACCGCTTCGTCAATACAGGACTGGGGTAAATGAGAGTTCAATTCCGTTAGTTTTTGAACAAGGCGTTCCTGGATGACCACATCTTTCAGGCTCTCTCGCCCAATTAGTTGTTTTTCCCACGCGCTAATGTGCCTGTAGCCCAATACTGGTGATTCAAAGAACTGTATGTCTGCTTCTTCGATATGTGATTCATTGATAAATGCCATAATCCCTTGCTTCCATTGTCGTTTTACTGATGCGAGTCCACATATGCCTGAAGAACCTCATTAACACGAGTCTGCCACCCTCTCCCCTGCGATTTAAAATAGGTGACAACCTCCTTATTCAATCGAATCGTCAACTGCTCTTTTGTGGGAGATTTTTGTTTTCCTCGAGTACGACGTTCTACAGGTTTGCCGTCTTGATAGAGTTGTCCTTCTGTAAAAAAGGCTTCTGGCAACTCAGGAACCTCATCGTATTCAGAGGCACTAATCTGGTGTTGATCAATTTTCTCCAAATTGCTTTTCAAACCAGTGTTTTTCTCTTTCATTGGCTTTCCTCAATGTTCATACTTTAATTGTAGTTACAATAAAATATACTGAAAATAATCAATGGTGTATTTTTTCCTGTCCAGCACACCTCAGATTGAATAATCTTTTGCTTCAATTCTATTGCATACTCGCCTCATACGCTTACCGCTTCTGGAATTGGTTCATCCATTAAATGTTCTACGCTCAGTTTCCCACTGATTAGACGAGGTAGCAAAAGATCACGGGTTTGTTTCAATAATTTATTTTTAGCTTCAAGGTTAGAAATCAATTCAACAATATTTTGAAATTGTTCGGAGCTTTGAACTAATATTTTTTCAGAAGGAGCGAGTATTTTTAATCTGTTTATAAATGCTTTGTTTGCATGTGGAATTGCACTACCTGTATTATTTGCAACAAGAGCTTTATTATTTAAGCGTAGATAAAAATAAATCAGGGGACTCATTTGTTCGTAATGTTTTTTTAGTTCTAATTTTGCCAAGGTATTTCCAACTGCCCCTTTTTTTCCTATAAATACTAGGCTTGATCTGGCTCCGTCCATCACCATTATAATATTAAATAAATCCACATGTACGTGAGATTTTATTGGAACGAATATGTTAACATCACCTTCCAAAGATTCGAGATTAAGATAATTTACATATCCTTCCAGTGGATTGGATTCAATTTCTTCAGGATTTTTTCCTTTTACAAATTTGATGATTTTCCCAATTTTAAGCTCTTCCCACCCTTCAGGCACACCATCAACGATTTTAGTGTTTTGGTGCCCAGGAAAACGGAGGCGAACGAACCATTCTTTGTAGATTTCCTCTGCCATTTGTTCTAGCAAGGCAATCCGTTGATTGTTGTTTTCAATCAACTCGTCATAAGCAGATAGGATGGATGCGATTTTTTCTCTAGATTTTTGTTCAGGAACTGTGACTCGTAATTTATGAATATGATTTCTGTTTAGAGTCGGATTTGAAGCTCCAGAATCAAATCTTTCTAATCTCAGTGTTTGCAAAAAGTAATAAATAAATTTCGGGTCATTACCTTTAAAATCCTTGACCCAAAGAGTTGTGTCATGAGGCCAGTAATTACTTTCAACATAATGAACGGTTCCTAAAGTCCCTTTTCGACCGATGATTACGCCCGGACCAACGGCCTTATATGTGTTATGATAGCTGGATATCCCACCAGATGAGACTACTGGAATACCCCCGTCTGTTTGCTCATTTTTTGTGATATCAAAACCTCTTTGGAATATTACGAGATTGCCCAGTCTTGCTTCTGTTAAACTCATATTATCAACTCAGAAAGATTATCTATTACGATTTTTTCTAAATGCATTGCATCTTGACAAAGATCAACAAAAGATTGTTTTTGTGTAAAGATTTTTTTACGAAATTCTTCTTCTGTAGTATTATCATCTTCAATAACCACTCCAACATACCGTCCAGCATTCAAAGAATAGTCCTGTTCTTCGGCATATTCTTCATGATCAGCAACTTTGCATAGCCCCACCACATCGGCATATTGGGCATCGGGAAATTTGCTTTGGAGCCAACTCAACTGATCATACCAATAATTGCCGGTCTCAAGTGATTTTTTCATGATGTCTTGAGCATCACTCAATTCTTTTTCCGCTTTGTTGAGTTCCAGGTCATTCCAACCCTTGTCATTCCTGACTTTCAATTGTTTATCGGATTCTTTCAACAATTCAATCAACGCAGTTTTATCGGAGTTGAGTTGAAAGGAAACACTCTCGATGCTATCGATAATCCCTTTCAGATTCCGCGTGAATTGCTTTTGCTGAGCATTGTCTTGCCTGGACTCATCAAAGCTATCGACTGCAGATGTTGGAGGAACCTCCAGTGTTTCCTGAATGGTCAGTTGAGATATCCTTTCAACAAGTTGGGACTTGTCGAGATTTGTTTTTTGAGTGTCAGTACGTTTTTCTTGGCTCTGCTCTTCATAGGTTTTCAAGTTAGAGAGGGTGGCTGTTAACAAAGAGTGGAACGATTGCATCGTATCTGGAATTTGAGAAACAGTATCTTTGGCTGCTTGAATATAGTGAGCAATCAACTCCAGGTACCGGTCGGTTTCTCCTCGGTAGAGTCGCACAATAGAGACCAGGTTCTGAATATGTTCTTCTGTCCATTCACGATGAGCCCGGTCAATTTGTCGGTAGGTGTCCCTGGCGTCAATGAACAGGATTTTATCTTTGCAATCCATTTGAGCTTTGCCTTTATCCAAAAACCACAAAGTTGCTGGAAGCGTGACGGTGTAAAACATATTGGAGGGCATCGTCACCATGCAGTCCACAATTCCCCTATCGACCATTTTTTTACGAATCTCATATTCCGCATTGCGCCCATCCGATGCTGAATTTGCCATGACAAATCCGGCGCGTCCTGTTTCATTCAGTGAAGTCGCAAAAAGAGAAATCCATAAATAATTGGCATCTGTGATTTTGTCATCTTTTTTGCTTTTGGTTTTAGACAAACCATAATGATTGAAGCGTTTATCGGCTTTGACGGTGCTTGCTTTGACGGTTTTTACATTGAACGGCGGATTGGCCATCACATAATCAAACTTCCCATAGCTCTCAAAAGGGTTTGCTTCATATGAGTTGACCTCGGCAATCTCTCCTCGAATATTATTGACCAATAAGTTCATTTTGGCCAAACGGACCGTTTCTCCCATGAACTCCTGCCCGTGAACATAAATATCGCTCAGGTCATGATTGACTTCCTGAAGAAATTTTGCGGACTGGACAAACATACCACCCGAACCGCAGGCTGGATCAAAGATTTTGCCTTTATAGGGTTCAATGGCCTCTACAATGAAGCGGACAACGGAAGTCGGAGTAAAGAATTCTCCTCCCTTTTGACCTTCACTCAGCGCAAACTTCCCTAAAAAGTACTCATAGATTTTACCAAACACGTCACCACTGGCATCTTCTGGAATATCAGAAAACGTTCTCAGCAATTCTGTAAGAATATCCGATTTTTTTGCTTCGATATTGAAATAAGCGTCTTTGGGGAGGATTCCCTGAAATTTGGTGTCCTGGGATTTTTCAATCAATTCCATTGCCTCTTTGATGGCTTGGGCGGCTTTCTTGTCACCAGGCAAATCAAGCAAGTAGTCATAACGTGCTTCAGGGGGCAGGTAGAAACCGCACTTTTCAATGGCGATTTCTTCCATTGAACGCTCCATGCGGCTTCCTTTATCTCGCTCAAAACTGTTAATGATCTCTGATTCCACCAGACGGTATTTGTTATCGGCAAACCTTAAAAAAATGAGTCCCAATACTGGAACCGCATAATCGGCGGCTTTTATTCCACCATATGCCCTGAGGGTATTTGCGGAATCCCATAAATCATCTTCGAGTTTTTTTAATTGTTCACTGTTCATAATGTTCTATAATGGATTGAATGGTCTAGATTAGAAAAAGAATCATAAGGGCTTTTACCTGTTCCTTAGAATCTGTTTGAAAAACCTGATTCTACTGCAAAACCGCCTCATTGGCGTCTATTTTGAGAAAATTTTCGTTAAATAGACGGGCTATTCGCCTTAAATTTTCTCAAAAATCCGCTCAAAGAGATCGATTTTTCGCAACGAACCATCTTTTCCAAACAGGCTCTTAAAAAATTTCAAAAATATGCCACTGAATGCTATTTTTGCAATCACTTCACCTGCTAACGTTAAAATTAATGTTTTTTCACAAATCAAGTCATCGAAAGTGATTTTGTTTGAACTTATATCACAAGTCCTTTCCAAAACACGAGAGATTCATTAAACCTCGATACAGGAGAGGGACTCTAATGAAATAAATGACCATTGTTAGCTTTTTCGGTTGAGGACTCTCATGGAATATATGATCATTCTGGGATTATCGGCTATTCTGAATTTTAGCTTTCTGACACACCTAACAATGGAGGGGGTACTTGGTATGATTGTTATGGTGATTGGCCTGTTCTTGTTGTTAAAGAGGTAAAAAATGATGCCCAGTGGACAGCAAACAACCATAAGACTCTCATAATTGCGTGTCCACTTTTTTGAGGGAAGATCAAATTAAGTAGCCTCTAAGAGGGTGTTTAAAAATTATATTCCTACTGCAAAACCGCCAAAAATGGAGCGGATTTTCCAGAAATTCTCGTTAAATAGTTCACTATTCGCCTCAAATTTCTGAAAAACCTCTCTCATTTTGGACGATTTTTCGTCACGGAAATAATTTTTAAACGCCCTCT
>JANQHV010000185.1 GCA_028282505.1 SAR324 cluster bacterium
CAAAATGGAAATTTCCATGGGATTTGGCATTCATTTGATGACAGTCCTTATCACTTTATTGCGCTACAAGTTCTAGCAAAATGGTTTCATCCCGAATTATTTAAAGATTTAGATCCGGAAAAAACCTACCAAGAGTTTCATGAGAGATTTCTACCCATTCCTTTCAGTGGGCAGTTTTGGGTAACCTATGATGCAAAGTTTTGATTATGTCAGAAGCCGTTTCCTCTATTGAAGCCTATACTTCACGTAACAAATCACGACTGGGTATCATCGTCCTGCTTTCGTGCGGTGTTCTTTTTTCACTTTGCTTAGACATTTCAGTCGGCCCTGGACAGTTCACACTCAATGAGGTCATCCGGACGTTGCTGTTCCCTGACAGTCAATCCAATAAATTGGTCGTGATTGTTTGGAAGGTTCGACTGCCTATTGCTCTTATGGCGGTTGTAGTGGGGGCGATGTTAGCGGTAGCCGGTGCGCAAATACAGACCATATTGGACAACCCTCTAGCAGAGCCCTACACTCTAGGGTTTGCTTCCGCAGCTAGTTTTGGAGCCTCTCTTGTTTTTGTTTTTGGAGTGAGCCTGGTGCCGGTGGGGGCTTATTTTGCTGCGACCGCTAACGCCTTTATTTGTACAATGATAGCGGCATTATGTATTTACTTTTATAGTTTTTATAAAGGAGGTGCAAAAGACAGCCTCATCCTCATCGGTATTGCGAATTTTTTTATTTTCAACGCCCTGTTAACCCTTGCCCAATATAGTGCGGATGAAGCGGCGTTACATCAAGTGATCTTTTGGATGATGGGGAGTCTCAGCCGAACAAATTGGGGAAACCTTGCTATATGCGCAGGAGTATTTTTCTTGGTTCTGCCTATATTTATTCATCAAACCTGGAAGCTGAACGCAATAAACTTAGGGGATGAAAAAGCAACTTCTCTGGGAATTGATGTTCGCCGTTTACGCCTTTCTATCCTGATTCTCGTCGCTCTTGTGTCTGCCACTGCTGTTTCTTTTGTTGGTACAATTGGTTTTATCGGACTCGTTGGTCCTCATATCGCCCGAATGCTTGTCGGTGAAGAACAACGTTTCTTTCTCCCCGTTGCAGCACTCGCAGGTGCGTTAATCCTCTCTCTTTCGTCGATTGTCAGTAAGATGTTATTATCCGGAGCCATTATACCTATTGGTATCGTGACAGCAATCGTTGGAATTCCAGCGTTTATTTCTCTATTGTGGACTAAGAATTTTTCAACATGACATTATCAATCAGTATCAATGACTTACGATTTTCATATGGTCCCATGCAGGTGTTCGAATCTTTATCACTCGGACCCTTTCATGGCGGTGAATTCATTACGGTTTTGGGGCCTAACGCTTCTGGAAAAAGTACATTATTCAAGTGTATCTCCGGTATTCTCCAGCCTCAATCAGGAGATATCAGACTGGGAAAAGATTCCGTTTTCCATTCGCCTATGCGGGAACGCCTGAAATATATCGGATACTTGCCTCAGAGTTACAATTCTCGAAAATCGATAACGGTATTTGAAAGCCTGTTGATGGCTCTAAAAGTCCATGGACAAACGAGAGTGTCGCAACAAGATTTAAAACGTGTGGAAGAAGCACTGACTCAACTACAGATCGCATCATTATCAGAACGATACCTCAGTACCTTGAGTGGTGGGCAAATGCAACGGGTTGGGATTGCGCAAATGATTGTAAGAGAAACAAAAATTCTTTTATTAGATGAACCGACGAGTGCTTTAGATCCCTATAATCAAATCGATACACTGCAACAGCTAAAACAATTGGTTGAATCCAAAAATTTATTGGTGATGGTCACTTTACATGATCTGAATCTGGCTGCCCGATTCTCAGATCGAGTGGTCATCTTAGGTGATAAAACCACGGCAACTTGTGGAACGATTGAAGAAGTGGTGACCAAGGAAACCATCCAACAAATTTATAATATCGATGTGGACGTCATAAAACACTCTTCAGGACGGATGGTTTATGTTCCTGTTTGATCATGGCATATTCTTAGTACACGTATTCACAATAAAGTGTACAAATTCTTAATCTTAATCTTGTTCTTACTCTTAATCCCTCAATTTCCAGAGATTAAGAGTAAGATTAGGATTAAGAGTA
>JANQHV010000213.1 GCA_028282505.1 SAR324 cluster bacterium
AGCATACTGATGAGAACCTCCTTTGATCACACGCCATTTTAAATGGTTGATCACACGCAGTAAACCGTGATTGAGGAAAAACTGTACAAAATATTGAGCCGGAAATTCATGCATTTGCTCACGAGAGGCTGACCATATCGCCGCTCCCATCGGAAGTACATAGTGTTCACGAAATTCCTGAGAATAACGGTGCTTTTCCAGGAATTCTCCCAATGTCAATAAAGGCTGATTTTGACTCAACAACTTAGGAGCCTCCCGATTGAACTTCAAAATATCTTTGAGCATTCGATAAAAACTCAACTTGAAAAAATTCTTCCTCTGCGTGAATAAAGCATTGAGCGAATCACTGCTATATTCCAATCCTGTGAATTCGTCCTGCAAACTAAAACTCATGGTTGTCTCTTGAGTTTCCACGCCCAACTGGCCTAATAATTTGGTGAAATTGGGATAAGTCGCTTCATTGTAAACGATAAAACCTGTATCCACCTCATAAGTACGATCTGCTCTGTCAACGGTCACTGTGTTTGTGTGACCTCCAATATAATCGTTGGCCTCAAATACCGTGATATCGTGTTCACGATTGAGCAAATATGCTGCTACCATACCTGAGATGCCAGTTCCGATAATCGCAATTCTCATAAATCTCCTGTTTTGAAAAGTGTGTGGGTTGTCCCTTCTCTATTTACAAGCCACATACCAATCTTGACGAAGGTCTATTGAATTATTTTTAAATTATTGAAATTATTAGATTAAAAAATTTAAAAACAATTATTCTAATATCACACAAGGAATGAATGAATTATTTTAAATGATATTTTTATCATGAAATAAATTAATGATAAAAATATCATGAAATAAAAAATTGTATTCTCTGTGACTCTGAGTCTCTGTGGCAATTACTACTTCGCCTCAGGTTTGATACATGGGAAACACTTTACGAATCTCTTCCTCAACGAGTTCAGGAGAGCGTTTGAGTTGACGAGAATAGCCAGAAAAAATATGGACTTTACTGCATAGAAAGCCCCTCATGGCTTCGATTCCATCAGTGGGCAGGATGGGATATTGTCGCTGGAGATGCTCAGTGGTCAAAAACTCCATCACTTCAGCAAATATTTTTTTAAGAGGTTTAATGGAAGTTTGTGTTTGAGCGTACCTTAGAACAAGGGCTCGAATGATGTGTGGTGGAGAAATGGTGATGGACTGATTACGCTTAGCTGGAGGATACAGCAAATTGAATAAATAGGTATCGGGTAAACCTTTGAGGAGCAATTGTGTCACGACAGAATCATCTTCTGGTTTGTTTGTGGCAAGAGACGCTTCATTATCCTGGTTGAAAAGAAAAATGATAGTTTTTTCTTCAATAGTCGAAGATACAGGGTTTAGGTAGTTCAATTGCAGTCTTAATGGTTCATCTGCCTGTGACCAGAGCCTTCCAAAATGACCATGTTTTATGTATCTAGCATACTCTAAAATACTCGAATAGGTCTTTTCAACTTCCTCAAGATTAAGGATCTTCCACAATTTATGCTCATGTTTTAAAAAGAGTTCCCATAACTTTTCTGCACGGTCATTGTCATAGGGAACAGGAGCCACAAACAATGAAGATTTTTTGAGAGGAGTCTTTGGTTTTTGTTCTGAAGTAGGCAAAGGTGCAATACTGACAGAAGAGGATGGGGAGTTTGTTTTAAATTCAGCCGTCAATAAGGGAGAGTTGTATATTTCTGGAAAATCCTCACACTTCAAATACTCATTATTGGTGAGCGCAACTGCCCGTTGAATGGTATTTTCCAACTCTCTGATATTCCCTTTCCACTGCCAACATTGCAACATCCTCAAAGCAGAGGTTTCAATTCCTCCTATTGTGGGATTCAAATGAGCATTTTTTTCAATAAAACTTTGAGTTAGCGCAGAAATATCCTCAACTCTTTCCCGGAGAGGAGGAAGTTGGACAGTAAAGACATTAATTCGATACAATAAATCCTCTCGGAAATCTTCTTTTTGGATCATTTCTTCGAGGTTGCGGTTGGTTGCACTAATAAAGCGAACTTCCACTTTGATCGGCTTTTTCCCACCAATTGGCATGATTTCTTTCTCTTGCAAAACCCTCAGCATTTTTACTTGTAGCGGCAGGGGCATGTCACCAATTTCATCCAGAAATAACGTACCTCCATGAGCCAGCTTAATCAGTCCTTCTTTTTTTTCAAATGCTCCTGTGAATGCCCCTTTTTCATGGCCAAATAACTCACTTTCAAATAAATCCTTGGGAATTGCGCCACAATTGACCGTGACAAAAGGCCCTCGGCTGCGTTGGCTTTGGTTGTAAATAGACCGTGCAATGAGTTCTTTTCCAGTACCTGTTTCTCCCCGGATAAGCACAGGCACATCCAACGGGGCAACTTTGGCGACCAATTCGTTAACTTCCCGAAAGCGAGGAGATTGTCCAATCAATTCATGGGGTCTTTCTACGGATCGAGTTCGTAAAGCTTTGTTCAATTGATATTCATTGGACAGGGCCTGTCGTTCCTGAATGAGATTTTGCGCCCTCAACAAGGCATCTTGCAATTGATTCTGATTGAAAGGCTTGGAAAGGTAATCATCAAAGCGGCTGTCTCGGAATGCGGCAATCAGCGTTTCACGTGTTTCATAACCAGTAGTCATGATAGTAACTAGATCGGGGAAATCTCGCTTTATTTTTTTTCCAAGTTGAAGCCCATCGATTTCTGGCATTTGTTTGTCGATGATAATGATATCAAATTGCTTGAGATTGGCTCCAGGGGCTACAGCATCACTACTGATTCGCATGTAGTCAATTTGATGTCCCTGTGGCTTCAACCACCCCTTAATCAAGGCTCCTGCGGCAGGGTCATCGTCAATTACCAATATTTTCATCGATACCTGTTTTTATTTTATTACATTTCTCTAATCAAATACTCAAAATGATATCCTATCTGATGAATAAAATCATGATAAATTTATCATTAAAATGGCAATCAAATTCAACATAATTTAAATAAGTCTATAATATCAAATATTTAAGCTAATGGCATAGTAAGTGAAACAGGTTAAATAGGATGATGAAACCAATTGGAATTATTTTAAAAACATTTTCTCTCTGTGACTCCGTGTCCCAGTGGTAAATATTTTAAGGAACAAGATGGATTGTAAAAAAGTGCTGATCGTTGATGATGAAAAGTCTCATCGGGATATTGTGCGAGCTTCATTAAAAGGCAAGAACCTCACAATCAGGGAGTTGACTTCGGGAAAAGGCTTTCATGAAACAATAGAAGCCTTTCAACCTGATTTAGTATTGATAGATTTTCAAATGCCTATTAAAGATGGAATCACATTATGCCAAGAATTGAAAAAATACGACCAGACCACTCCCATCATCTTGTTATCGTCAGAGCTGAACCGAGAGATGGAGCAATCCTTAAAAGAGATAGGAGTGAGTGATTGCTGGTCAAAACCCCTCACACCAGCACAGTTAAAAGAAAAACTCTCACATTGGATATGTTAACAAATGCTCACAGAAAGAATATGAAACTTCAACTTGCCAATGAAGATTTATTAAAATTCGTACAAGCGACCTTAAACGCTCTCTCTTCACACATTGCGATCCTCGATCACGACGGGAAAATTGTTGCGGTGAACAAAGCATGGAGTGAGTTTGCCCAACATAATGGATTCACAGGTGATGATTACGGCTTAGGGACCAATTACTTGCACATATGCCAGGGAGCTCAAGGCAAGAATTCTGAAGAAGCCAGTGAAGTGGGAACAGGAATTCGTCAGGTGATGCAAAAAAATGTAGATGCCGTGGAACTGAAATACCCGTGCCACAGCCCTACTGAAAAAAGATGGTTTACTGTCAAAATTTCCAGCTTCGAGCTCAACGAAGCAACATGGACTGTCATTGCCCATGATAATATCACAAAGAGAGAACTGGCTGAGCAACAATTGCAAGCCTCCCAGGCTGAATTGCAAGAATTGAATGCTAATAAGGATAAACTGTTTTCAATCATCTCCCATGATTTAAAAAGTCCATTTCATTCATTAATGGGGTTTGCAGAAATTTTTTCTAATGACCTGACTGATTATTCTTTGGAAGATTTGCAAGAGTTTGGCACCCATATTTATACAGCAACCAAGAACCTCTATGGTTTATTGGATAATTTATTGCAGTGGTCACAAATTCAAACAGGCAAGATGGATTACAACCCGGTCATTTTAGATATTTCTACAGTATTGACCAATGTGATCAGCTTGCAACAGGGAAATGCATTTCAAAAAAATATCGAATTGCTGCATGAACTAAAACCTTATAGTTGGATTCAGGCAGACACTGTGATGATGCAACTGATTTTTCAAAACCTGATTGCCAATAGCATTAAATTTACAGAACCTGGAGGCTCCGTAAGAATCACCTCAACCATTACCAACAGTTTTGTTGAATTGAATGTCATCGACAATGGCATTGGCATTTCATCTGATCAACTGGGCAAACTCTTTCGAGTTGGAAAACAAGTATCCACCCTGGGAACCGCCCAGGAAAAAGGGACTGGCCTGGGCTTGATTTTATGTAAAGAATTGGTTGAAAAAAATAGTGGTCAACTTCAGGTCAACAGCACTCTGGGAAAAGGCACTAAAGTTCAAGTTCAGTTTTCATTGGCAGAGCCCTCCGAACCAATTGAATGAGAGAGTTTGATATGAGAATCAAAAGAAACAAAGACAAGTGGAGACTGCTTCAAATTGTTATTTTATTCATAGGTGGAACACTGGGGCTTTCTGCATGCATTACCCAATCGGTTAAACCACCCCAAACGGTCAACACTGTAGATTTACAACGCTATGCTGGCTCATGGTATGAAATCGCCAAAATTCCTAATCGATTTCAAAGACACTGCGTCGGTCATACGACAGCCTCTTATTCTTTAAGAAATGATGGCAACATTGATGTGACCAATCGATGCATGCAAGCCAATGGTGAATATGATGAGGCACAAGGCATTGCTCGCATTGTTGATTCTCAATCCAATGCAAAATTAGAAGTCAGCTTTGTGAACCTTTTGGGGAAACAGTTGTTTTGGGGAGATTATTGGATTATTGGCCTGGAAGACCATTATGAATATGCGATTGTTGGGCACCCCCAACGTAAATATGGGTGGATACTCAGCAGACATCCACAGATGAATACAAAACAATTGGATCATCTTTTTTTAATTCTTCAATCTCAAGGATATGATCCTGATGCATTCGTGATCACTCGATGGACTAATTCCCCATAATCTCTATCAAAAGTCAGAATGATTCTTTTTTCTTTTACTGCAAGTTTCAGGACTTGTTGATCTGCTATTCCAGGTGAAATCTGTCGTCCGTTACGGACTTTTCGTAAGGTCAAAAAAGCAAATGTATAGGGAGTTGTATTGAAAATCAAAGGTACCGAAAATAGATTCAATTGATTGTTGATCAAATCACACAAAAAATGATAGGTTTGGACAAATGAACTACACTAACGTGATGTGCGACTTTTTTTGTCATTCCGGGCTTGACCCGGAATCTAGGAGCTTACACACGTTTTCTGGATACTGGATCAAGTCCAGTATGACATGCTCTATTATAAAATATCAATCACTTACAAGAAAAAGTTGCACACGGCGTTACACTATTAGAACCTGTTTGGAAAAGATGGTTCGTGGCGAAAAATCGATCTCGTTGAGCGGATTTTTGAGAAAATTTAAGGCGAATAGTCAGACTATTTAACGAAAATTTTTTCAAAGAAGAACTTGTAATTGCGCTAGACTACGGTTCACTTACTAAAAGGTTATAATCTTTAACGATGAAACTTTAGTTTGGATGAAACAACATTATGAAAGTATTGCTTGTCGAAGATGATCAAAGCACAGCTGATTTTATTGTAAAAGGGTTAAAACAGGAGGGATATCGAGTCGATCATGCCATAAATGGTGAAGACGGATTGCATATGGCCTGCAATGACCTCTATGACGTTGCCATTGTCGATATAATGTTACCTAAAGTCGAT